>NZ_CP180551.1:2726189-3029099 GCF_047778095.1 Neptuniibacter sp. QD48_11 | reverse complement strand
TAAAGAGGGTTAAGTAATAGTCGATAAGCTATTACATAACTCTCCTCGGTTCATCTTTAGAAGCAGACCAAATCTCAAAAGGAGTTCTCATGTCTTTCGGTTTACTATCTTTAGGCACACAAAGCCTACAGGCTAACCAAACGGCTCTGACAGTTACAGGTCAGAATATCAGTAATGTGAATACGGAAGGGTATAGCAGGCAAAGACCTGTCTTCCTTTCTCGTGAAGATCAAGCTGGGGTATTGGTTAATGACGTAGATCGTATAGCTGATGAGTTTCTGAACAAGCAGATTTGGTCTGATAGTTCGACCTACAAAAGTTTTGAGATCTATCGTGATTATGCGAACGAGCTGGATAACTTAATGGCATCTGATGTCACGAGTGTATCTAAAGCGATGGATGATTACTTTGGTGCATTACAGACTGCTGTTGATGATCCAGTAAGCCTGCCAAACCGCGAACTCTTTCTTGCGCAAGCAGATGCCTTGGTACGACGATTTAATGATCTTGATTCAAATATTCGACGCCAAAATGAAACTATCAATGGGCGGCTGGAAAGTGCTACTGCAGCAGTAAATACCATTGCTCAGAATATTGCGCAGTTGAATGATGATATTCGTATTGCTACAGCTGCGGGGCAAGTTTCCAATGAGTTATTGGATCAACGTGATGCAAAGCTTGAAGAGTTATCTGAATATATAGGTTTTACTACGATTAGCGAGCCTTCTACCGGCGAGGTCAGTGTATTTGTCGGTAACGGCGAGCCTTTGGTGGTGGGATTATCTGCTAATAAACTAGTTACTTCTTTGAACCCTGCAGACAGCAGTATGCTGAATATTTCCTTGAAAACTGGGAATAATGAGGCTGATATAACTAGGCAAGTATCTGGCGGGATTATTGGCGGCACTTTAACTTACAGGGATACGACACTAAATCAGTCTCTTGATGAGTTGGGCCGGATCGCTTTGGTTTTTGCTGAAACAATGAATGAACAGCACCAAAAAGGTATCGATCTTGATGGTAATGCTGGTGGCCTTTTGTTTACGGATATTAATGCACCTGCGGTTACCCAGAATAGAGTCATAGCTTATAGAGATAATGGATCAACAGTAAATTCGACAGTCATTATAAATGAAGCTGATAAACTCCAAGCATCAGAATATAACTTGATTTTTAATGATACGGGGACATTTACTATTACCCGTGAGTCTGATGGTATGCGTTGGGAAAGTAATACTCTTAATTTACAATCGGATGTATCTGATGTTGATGAAGATGGCGAATATGCATATGACCCTTTAACTGGTGAATTAGATTTACGGATAGATGGATTTAGCCTAAGTATGCGTACAGATACTGGCTTTATTCCGGGTGATCAGTATCTAATTCGCCCGACTCGAAATGCAGCTTCTGAAATTGAGTCGGTCATCACAAATGGACGTCAACTAGCATTGGCTGCGCCATTGGCAGTGGCTGAATCAGGATCTAATCAAGGTACAGGTGAAGTTGAAGTAATCATTACGGATCCTGAGTTTGCTACGTTGTCTAATGTTGAGAACACATTAACACCTCCAGCAACTGCAGGATTAGCAGTTGTTGATCCTGCGGTTACGCCTTTAACGTTCCAAGTTTCTGATTATACGAAAATTAATAACTTATCTTTTCCTATAAGTGTGGAGCATTTAGCACCTGGTACAGGTAGTTATGAAGTTAAAGACAGTACGGGAGCCACTATTTTTGGTCCAGCTGTGCCCGCTCCAACTGCGACAGAGATAGATCTTGATGCAGCTTATGGTTTGACCTTAACCGTTGGCGGAACTGGATCGCCGGTTGGTGTGTCTTCAATCGAGTACGACTCAACGTTAATTGATGACAATAGGTTAACGCCTCCTCTACAGGTTGCCTTTTTACCAGAGCTAGAAGGTGCTGCGAATACTGGGAATCAGTTTGTATCTTTACCTGCAGATTTAAACGTTACTACAGGAACTACAGGTTTAACTTTTTCATCTGATGCAGTCAGCCTAACTGATGCCGAAGAAGTTGGAAGTGTAGGTTATCCCTTAACCTTTGATTCTTTAGGGGGAGGGAATTATCAGGTAACTCCTGCGTCAGGAGGTCCTTTTGTTGTAACTGCTTCAGTATCAGGTACTGATGTTGTTTTTGATATGACAGATCAGATTGGCCTGAAAATAAGTGCTACTGGGGTTGTTGATGGCGCAGGTTTAAATAGCTTTACGGTACAGCCTGCAGATGTAAATAAAGTAGAGCATACTCCTGTTTTTACAGCGCAAACGGGTAGCCCTTCTGCAACAGGTTCTATTGAAGCAAGAGTTACCGACACTGCATTGGTTGGTGCCGCGCAATATCCTCTAACGGTTACCTATACAAATGTGCCAGCGGGTACTTATGAGGTTGCTGATACAGCAGGAAACACGCTTTATTCAGGGGTGGCTAATGCTGATGGCAACCTTTCATTGCCAAGCCTTGGCCTAGATATTCATGTAGATACAGATATTGCTGTCAATGATACGGTGATGATCGCTCCTGAGCAGAATTCTAATATTAATAGTGCAGCAACTATCAATAACATACGAGTAACCGATGAGCGTTTAATGGGGGCTGTTACCTTCCCTGTTCAGGTTGTTTATGACGGTGGTTCAAGTACTTATGTAGTTACCGATTCTGCAAACCCTTCAACAGTTTTGTTTAATGGCGGGGCTCAATCTGGAGCCTTGGACATGACGAAAACGTTTGGTTTTGCGATTGATGTTAATAACCCTCCTGAAGTGCCGGGGAATGGTGATAGTTTTATTATTCAGCACTCTCCCGACTCAAAAGAAGCTGCTTATGTTGTCCTAACCGATGCAGATGGTGATCGTGTTGTACGTGAATATGAGCCTAACACGCCAATAGCGTTATCTGGCTATGAGGTTGTTATCAATAATAGACCTCAAGTAGGGGATACTTTTCAGGTTACCCTAAATACTGGTGGGGTTTCAGATAACAGAAACTCCCTCTTAATGTCGGATCTTCAAGCGGCAAAATTGATTGATGGTGCTTCTTATCAGGATCAGTATGGACTGAATGTAGAACGAGTAGGTTCAGAAGCAGCTGTCGCACAGGTAAATGCTAAGGCTGGTAAATCAGTTTTAGATGCAAATATTGCAACGCGTGAAGGGATTTCAGGTGTTAATTTGGATGAAGAAGCAGCGAAACTGGTTCAGTTTCAACAAGCTTATCAGGCTTCTGCTCAGTTGATTCGGGCAGCACAGACAATTTTTGATACGCTGCTTCAAAGTGTATAGGAGATAGAAAATGAGAATTTCTACTCAACAAGTCTTCCTTAGTAATGTTGATAATATCAATAAAACTAATAGTGAACTTTTTAAGACACAAAACCAATTATCGACGGGGAAGCGTATTCAGCAGCCTTCTGATGACCCGCTTGCTTCTGCTCAAATTCAAAAGTTCAAAAAAGAAATAGCTAGGACTGAGCAATATAATAGCAATATTGAAGTTTCGCGCCGTCGTTTAGAGTTGGAAGAGAATACGCTGGAGCAAATTAATAACATTTCTATAAGACTTAAAGAGTTAGCGATCCAAGGTAAAAATGGGGTGCTTTCCCAGACGGATCGGTTATCTATATCCTCAGAAGTTGGTGAGTTGTTAGGTCAGTTAGAAGGTTTAATGAATACAAAAGATGTGCAAGGGGAGTTTTTATTTTCCGGGCATAAAGGATTCACAAAGCCTTATGAATATAATGCTGCGCTTGATAGTTATGAATATTCCGGTGATGACGGCCAGCGCTCCATTCAGATAGGACCAGAAAATAAGATAGCTTCGACTGATTCAGGTTTTGATATCTTTGAGACGGTGCCAAAGATTTCTGGGTATGTTGATGCAGTGATTACCCAAGATAATAATCATATTGATGATGTCGCTCTGACTAAAGACAATGCGGATGCATTTGATCAGTTTATTACCGACAACGGTGAACTGACGTTTACTTTCTCAGGCGGCAACTTAACCGTAGTGAATGCAGCAGGTCAGCCTATTACGGCCGATAATCCGTCGGTAGTATTGAATAACTTTGATTTGGCTTCTAACCCTACTCATCCAGTCATACAGATTGGAGGGGTGGATATTACGTTAGATAAAATCATTGATGGGACTGCAACTTTAGGATCTAAATCCCAGCATAATATTTTAGATACTGCGAAAGATATGAAGGATGCATTGGATAATGCTGACTTTACAACAGCCACTGGTAAGCAGGAATTTACCGAGACAATGGATTTTGTACTGGATAATTTGAATGGTATTCAGGAAAAGCTCATTGGCGTAACGACCAGTATTGGTGGACGACTTAATGCCTTAGAACAGCAGCAGTCTGTTAATGAAGATTATGAACTCTTCACAACTGAAGCTTTATCTTCCTTTGAAGATCTTGACTATAACGAAGCAATAAGCCGGTTCCAGCTACAGCAAACCGCTTTACAGGCCTCGTATGCAAGTTTTGCACAGGTTAAGGATCTGAGCTTATTTAATTACATAAACTAATAACTTCATTTCTTTAAAAGCCGGCTCTTAGCCGGCTTTTTTGTCTTTATATTGCAGTGCAATATGGCTGTGACGAAATATGTCATTGCGGCTGCTCTTAATTGTTATTTAGAGCCCAGTTTATACAATAAATAAAGCGCCATCTAATATTGGTTGCCATTTTTTGTCACTAAAACTGGTAAGTTTTGTTATTGGCGGATTACGACCTTTGAACCATTCTTAAATACATACTGTATTGGTGCTCGGCACCACTTATCCGCATAAGCGGAGCGATAATAAGAATGAGGAAAACGTCATGCCAGAATACAAAGCTCCCCTCCGTGATATGGACTTCGTATTAAACGAAGTGCTTAACGCTGAGCAGCATTACCAGAGTCTTTCAGGTTGCGAGGATGCTACGCCTGATATGGTAGCCGCGATCATGGAAGAAGGTGCTAAGTTTGCTGAGCGTGTTCTATCTCCGTTAAACCAGATTGGTGATCAGCAGGGCTGTCAGTGGAATGATGGTGCTGTTAAAACTCCTGAAGGTTTTAAAGAAGCTTACGACCAGTTTGTTGAAGGTGGTTGGCCATCACTAGCACATGAAGCTGAATACGGCGGCCAAGGTCTTCCAGAATCTATCGGCATCATTGTGAATGAAATGGTCGGTACGGCTAACTGGTCTTGGAGTATGTATCCAGGTCTAAGCCATGGTGCAATGAATACTCTACATGCCCATGGTACAGAAGATCAGAAACAAACTTACCTGACTAAATTGGTATCCGGCGAATGGACGGGCACTATGTGTCTAACTGAGCCTCACTGTGGTACTGACTTAGGTATGCTGCGCACTAAAGCAGAACCTCAAGGCGATGGCAGCTACAAGATCTCCGGTACCAAAATCTTTATCTCTGCCGGTGAACATGATATGGCAGACAACATTGTGCATATCGTATTGGCACGTCTGCCGGATGCGCCTGAAGGTACCAAAGGTATCTCTCTATTTATCGTTCCTAAGCACCTGCCAGAAACTATAGGTACAGATAACGGTGTTAGTTGTGGCTCTCTAGAGCACAAGATGGGTATTCACGGTAATGCGACTTGTGTCATGAACTTTGATGAGGCGACGGGTTACCTAATTGGGCCAGAGAATAAAGGCCTTAACTGCATGTTTACCTTTATGAACACTGCGCGTCTAGGTACAGCATTACAGGGCTTGGCGCATGCAGAATGGGGCTTTCAAAACTCATTAGTGTATGCCAAAGATCGTTTGCAGATGCGCGCTCTAAATGGCCCTGCTAACCCAGAAAAAGCGGCCGATCCAATTATTGTGCACCCTGAAGTTCGTAAAATGTTGCTGACTCAGAAGGCTTTTTCTGAAGGTGGTCGTGCAATGATCTACTACTGTGCTCAGCTGGTAGATAAGGTTGAACGAGCTGAAGGCGATGAGAAAAAACAAGCCGATGCATTGCTTGCCTTCCTAACTCCGATCGCAAAAGCATTCCTAACTGAAGTTGGTTTCGAATCCGCTAACCACGGTCTTCAAGTCTTTGGTGGTCATGGCTTTATCGCAGAGTGGGGTATGGAGCAAAACGTACGTGATAGCCGTATCTCAATGCTGTATGAGGGTACCACTCAGATCCAAGCTTTAGATTTGCTAGGCCGTAAGGTATTGATGACTCAAGGAGAATCTCTAAAAGGCTTTACTAAAATCCTGCATAAGTTCTGTCAGGCTGAATCTGACAACAGCGATCTACAACAGTTCATCAAACCGCTAACTGAGCTGAATAAAGAGTGGGGTGATCTCACTATGAAGATCGGTATGAAAGCGATGCAAAACCGCGATGAGGTGGGTGCTGCTTCTGTCGATTACCTAATGTACTCAGGTTATGTTGTATTGGGTTACTTCTGGGCGCGTATGGCTAAAGTGGCTCAAGAAAAGTTAGCTGCAGGTGAAGGTGATGCTGCTTTCTACCAAGCTAAACTGACTACAGCACGTTTCTATTTCCAACGAATCCTGCCGCGTACTCGTGGTTTGGTTGAAACAATGCAATCAGGGGCAGATAACCTGATGGATATGGATCAAGAACACTTTGCTTTCTAGTCGAGGTATAGACGTGAAGAAAGCACTTAATAATCCAGTAGGCCGCACGCTTTTACGCGGCCTCTTAAAACTCAACGCAAAACGTTATGCGTTAAAGAATAAAAATGACAAAGAGGTATCTGAAATGTCCGACTTGAATGCAGTTTTTACTGAAATGAAAAATCGTTTTAATGCCGATGCTGCAGCTGACACAGATGCAATTTTTCAGTACGACATTAGCGATGGTGACTCCTGGTTTGTGACAGTGAAAGAGGGTAACTGTGATGTGGCGGAAGGTGTTAGTGATGACGCTACCGTGACATTGACAATGGACTCTATTACTCTCGAAGAGATCATGTCGGGTGAAACGGATGGTATGCAGGCGTTCATGGCGGGTCGAGTACAAGCTGATGGTGACATTATGCTAGCGACAAAATTGGCTGTACTTTTTCCCGTAGCCTAAAATTACCGACATAGATCCCTTATAAAAATAATTACATGAGGAACCTTAGATGCAGCAACTTCCTGCCGCCGATACAATTCCGGCTGATATAAATCATTACGGTTTTAAAACTGTTCCAGATGTTCTTGCGCATGTGCAAAAGAACTTTGGCCCAAAACCGGCATTTACCAGCTTTGGACGCACGATTGATTACAACGAATTGGATCGTTTATCCGCGGCGTTTGCTGTTTATCTTCAGCAAGAAACTAACTTGCAGCCAGGTGATAGGGTAGCGATCCAGCTACCTAACCTGATTCAGTACCCCATTGTATTATTTGGTATTTTGCGTGCAGGGCTGGTGGTTGTGAACACCAATCCGCTGTATACCCCGCAAGAGATGCAGCACCAGTTTAATGACTCCGGTGCGAAGGCACTGATTATCCACAAGAGCATGGCGCACAATGCTGAAAAGATTTTGGATAAGACGCAGATTGAAACCCTATTTGTGACCCAAGTAGGGGATCTACACGATTTTATTAAGCGTAATCTTCTCAATGCTGCGGTTAAGTACTTGAAGAAGATGGAGCCAGATTACAATCTGCCTCAAGCGATTCCGCTTCGTTCTGCATTCTACAAGTATGATGGTCAGCAACCGAATCCGGTCAAAGTTGAATCCTCTGATGTTGCTGTCTTGCAGTATACCGGTGGTACAACAGGCGTTTCTAAAGGTGCGATTCTTACTCATGCCAACCTGATCTCTAACATGTTACAAGCGCAAGAGCGTTTAACCGTTCCCGGTGTTGATTGGACAGAAACGGTGATCTCACCGCTACCGCTTTATCATATCTACGCTTTCACCGTTGCTCAGGTGGTTTCGTTGATGGGTGGTCATAGTGTCTTGATTCCAAACCCAAGGGATATTCCAGGGTTTATTAAAGAGATGCAGAAGTGGCGCATGAGTACTTTTGTTGGTCTAAATACGCTGTTTGTTGCGCTGTGTAACGATGAAAACTTTGCCCAAGTCGATTTCAGTAATCTGAAATTTACAGCGTCAGGTGGTATGGCGCTGAATCCTTCTACGGCGGTGCTTTGGAAAGATAAAACCGGTTGTGACGTTATAGAGGGCTACGGCCTAACCGAAACCTCTCCAGCGGTGTGTTTCAACCCACCCGATGATAACCGCACTGGCACAATCGGGCTGCCGATGGTTCACACCGATGTTCGTATTATTGGTACGGATGGTCAGGACGTGGTCCAAGGTGAAGCCGGCGAACTTTGTGTTAAAGGCCCGCAGGTTATGCGAGGTTACTGGCAAAGAGAAGAGGCGACCGCTTCCTCATTTACCGATGATGGTTACTTTATCACCGGGGATATCGCCACGATTGATGAGGAAGGCTATTTCCGCATCGTCGATCGTGCTAAAGATATGATCATCGTATCTGGTTTTAATGTCTATCCAAATGAAGTAGAAGATGTCATTACCCAGCACCCTGATGTTGTGGAATGTGCAGCTATTGGCATTCCAGATGATAAGACTGGCGAGATCGTTAAAGTCTTCGTGGTTAGCAATAATCCTGATCTATCCCGTGAGGATGTTAGGGATTGGTGTAAAGATAAACTGACTCGCTACAAGGTGCCAAAGCAAGTCGAGTTTGCTGAAGATCTGCCAAAATCCAATGTCGGTAAGGTGCTTCGTCGTCTGCTAAAACCTTCTGCAGATGATAATGCCAACGCAGCTTAAAGCAGAATAAAGGGAACTGATAAGTATGCCTTTATCTCGACCAACTCGGCGTGAAACTCATCATAATCGAACTGTGATGTGTAATGGTTATCTTCGTGATGATGGTTTATGGGATATTGAAGCCCGTATGACCGATGTTAAAACGCGAGATGTGGATAACCCTGAGCGCGGTGGTTATGTTCCAGCAGGCGAAGCGTTTCATGATATGAGCATTCGCCTGATCCTCGATAAAGGTCTACTGATCAAACAGGTCGAAGCTTGTATAGATTATTCTCCGTTTCGAATCTGTAAAAAAGTTGGTGCAGCGTATGCGCAACTGCAAGGTACACGTATCGGACCTGGCTGGCTGCGCATAGCTAAAGACCGTGTAGGTGGTGTTGCGGGTTGTACGCATATGAATGAACTTTTACCTGTTCTGGCGACGACTGCTATCCAATCTATCTGGCCGAGTAGCGATAAAGGTGTTCTCGCTCAAGGTGCTGAGTTTATGCTTGATAGTTGTCATTCGTGGGGGCGAAGCAGTGAGATGGTTCGCGAATACCTGCCAGAACATTATCAGCCTGCGACAACCGTTAATGTAGTAGAGGAGCCTAAATAGTGGCTACCGTTTTAACCGAAAAGCAGGGTTCTGTTTTCGAGATAAATCTAAACCGACCAGATAAGAAAAATGCGCTGACGTTGGCAATGTATGTCGAAATGACTGCGTTACTGAAGCAAGCAGCGGAAGACCCTAATATTCATGTTGTGCTTTTTAGAGCGCAAGGTCAGTCTTTCTGTGCGGGTAATGATATTAGCGATTTTGTATCTGCAGCGCATAACCCTAATATTCTGCAAGATGTATTGGTGTTCTTGCATACACTGGCAAGTTTTCCTAAGCCAATCATCGCAGCGGTGCATGGCGATGCCGTTGGTATAGGCACGACCATGTTATTGCATTGTGACCTCGTTGTTTCTGCAGATAATCTGCGTTGTAAAATGCCTTTTGTGCAGTTGGGCTTAATACCGGAAGGGGCGTCTACTTTGTTGTTTCCACAACTAGTAGGGCATCGACATGCTTTTGAGCTGCTGGTTGAAGGTCGAAGTTTTGATGCTATCAAAGCTGAGCAACTTGGAATTGTGAATCAAATCACAGAACCTGATCTGCTGCTAGAAACAGCCCGGAATCGCGCTAAAAAGTTATCTGATAGCCCTGTTGATTCGGTTATTGCAGCTAAACAGTTGATGAAAGCAGAAACCTTAAAGTCCGTTCACCAAGTGATTGATAGTGAAGGGGCATTGTTTTATCAGCGCTTGTTATCTGAAGAAGCGCAAAAGGCATTTATGGCCTTCCTGCAAAAATAATATGCATTTTTAATATATAGATCTTAAATATTAGTATTTACTAATCTATATGAAATTGTATAATGGCCTCATCTTATGAACACCCTATCCAGTGAGGTCCAAGGTGAAAGCACTCTTCTTTACTGCTGCTCTAGCGGCTGCCCTTCCGGTTCAAGCGGAACAATTCTCGGTAAATATTCCTGAACTGCAGAACGAAGCTAAAGGTGTCATTAAAGAGCTAGTGACAACGCTTGGCTCAGAGCTCAAAGTGGCTAAAAAAGAGGGCGGTGCTATTGCTGCCATCAACGTTTGTAATACCAAGGCTGAAGGTCTTACAAAAAGCGTGAATGATAATTCTGAATGGCATGTTGAGCGTACTAGTCTAAAGCTACGTAACCCGCAAAATGCTCCTGACCAATGGGAAAAGGCGATTCTTGAGCAGTTTGAATCCAAAGCGAAGCAAGGGGCTAATCTAAAAACCTTAGGTTTCTCGCAAGTTGTCGTAGACGAAGAAGGTAGAAAAGTATTCCGCATGATGAAGGCAATCCCCGTCGCTGATCAATGCTTAGCTTGTCATGGTTCCAAGATTAAACCAGAGATAGCTGAGCAGCTTCAGACCCTTTACCCGGAAGACAAAGCGACAGGTTTTTCCACAGGCGATCTTCGTGGTGCTTTCAGTTTGAAAAAATATTTATAAGATAAATTGGATTCTAAAAAGGGCTTATTAGCCCTTTTTTTATGCCTGTCTTTTTAGCTATTGCCAGAAAAGGTAACTTTTTTGATACCTTTTGATTGTATTTGTTTGCGCTTGATCCTTTCTTAAGCCCTTTGTTTACGGGGCTTTGATTAATATTGCTATTTTTTGTTAGCGATGTAGCTGCTTTTTGTCATTGTTGAATTTCAGTCTGAGACTAAGATTTATACATAGCTTGGGGAATGAGCTTCCCTCTATGAAAGTAACCCTATTTTCTTATGTGTAAGGGTTACCAAAATAACAATACAAAGAGGCGGTTATGAAAGTACTGGTTGCCGTAAAACGTGTGATTGACTACAACGTCAAAGCCCGTGTCAAAGCAGATAACAGTGATGTCGATTTAGCTAACGTAAAAATGGCTCTAAATCCATTTTGCGAGATAGCAATTGAAGAGGCTGTACGTTTAAAAGAAGCGGGTACAGCGGATGAAGTTGTCGTTGTTTCTATTGGTAATAAGAGCTGCGAAGAGCAGATCCGTACAGCACTGGCATTGGGTGCCGATCGCGGTATCCGTGTCGATGTCGAAACCAACCCTGATTCCCTTTCTGTCGCTAAGCTATTAGCCAAAATTGTAGAAAAAGAAGCGCCAGGCATGGTGATTCTTGGTAAGCAAGCGATCGATTCTGATAACAACCAAACCGGTCAAATGTTGGCTGCTCTGTTAGATCGCCCACAAGGTACCTTTGCATCAGAAGTTGAGGTGACTGGCGATAGCATCAACGTCACCCGTGAAATCGACGGTGGTTTGCAAACAGTCAACCTGACTATGCCAGCGGTTGTAACAACAGATCTGCGTCTTAATGAACCACGTTACGCATCCCTGCCAAACATTATGAAAGCGAAGCGTAAACCGCTTGATGTCCTAACGACTGACGAACTGGGCGTGTCTGTAGCGAGCAATCTGCAACTACTGCGTGTCGATCCGCCATCTGAGCGTCAAGCAGGCATCAAAGTAAGCTCTGTAGATGAGCTAGTCGAAAAACTACGTAATGACGCTAAAGTAATTTAAGGGGGTGATCAGATGACTATTCTTGTAATTGCCGAACACGATAATAACGAGCTTAAACCCGTAACCCTCAATACCTTAGCTGCAGCAAATGCGATTGGTGGTGATGTTCACCTGCTAGTTGCGGGTGCTAACTGTCAGGCCGTTGCTGATGCGGCGGCTCAAGTATCGGGTGTGAGTAAAGTTCTACTGGCTGATGATGCTGCGTATGAGCATCAGCTGGCAGAAAATATCAGTAAGTTGGTGCTAACCGTCGCTGCTGACTATAGCCATATCCTAGCTTCAGCAACGACAACAGGTAAGAACTTCTTACCGCGTGTTGCAGCACTGCTAGATGTAAATCAGATCTCAGACATTATTGCCGTAGAAGCAGCGGATACCTTTAAGCGCCCGATCTATGCAGGTAATGCGATTGCGACAGTCCAGTCCAGTGATAGCACTAAAGTTATCACCGTTCGTGGGACAGCCTTTGATCCTGTTGCTAACAGTGGTGGTTCTGCAGAGGTCGTTAGTCTTGCTGAATCATGCGATAGCGGCCTATCTAGCTTCGTTTCAGAGGAACTGGCGAAAAGTGATCGTCCAGAACTAACCGCTGCTTCAGTAGTAATCTCCGGTGGTCGTGGTATGGGCAACGGTGACAACTTCGAACTACTTAACAAAGTGGCGGACAAGCTTGGTGCGGCGGTTGGTGCATCTCGTGCAGCGGTTGATGCGGGCTTTGTACCTAACGACATGCAGGTTGGTCAGACCGGCAAAATGGTCGCGCCAGAACTGTATATCGCCGTGGGTATCTCCGGCGCGATCCAGCACTTAGCCGGTATGAAAGATTCCAAAATCATTGTTGCGATCAACAAAGATGAAGAAGCCCCAATTTTTCAGGTGGCTGATTACGGGCTGGTGGCCGACTTGTTCGATGCCGTGCCTGAGCTAGAGAGTAAGCTGTAAACAGCATAACTAAAAAGCGCTTAGGCACTTCGCCAAGCCAAAAATAAAAATAGACGGAGCAACTTAGATGCTTTTCGAAGGACAATCGATTTACGTACAGTCGATCGAAGACGGGATCTACGATGTGGTGTTTGACCGCAAAGGCGATGCTGTTAATAAACTCGATCAGGCGACTTTGGCTGAACTGCGCGAAGCGGTAAATGCCCTGTGTAACCTAGATGATATTCGTGGTGTGATTTTCTCCAGTGCCAAAGACTGCTTTATTGTTGGCGCCGATATCACCGAATTTATGGGCTTTTTCTCCGCTGAAGATGAAGACCTGATTGCAGGCTTGATGGATATCCACAGCCTACTGAATCAGATCGAAGATATGGGCTGCCCAACAGTCACTGCGATTAATGGCCTATGCCTAGGTGGCGGTTTTGAATTGGCGCTATCCACGGATTACCGTGTGATGAGCGACCAAGCCAAAGTAGGTCTGCCAGAAGTTAAGCTAGGTATCTACCCAGGTTGGGGCGGCACAGTTCGTCTACCACGCTTAATTGGTGTGGATAACGCCAATGAGTGGATCTGCGCAGGTGCTGAGAAACGCCCTGATGCAGCACTTAAAGATGGCGGTGTAGATGCGGTTGTAACGGGTGATCAGGTTAAAGCTGCGGCTCTAGATCTACTGAAAGGCTGTATTGCAGGTAAGTTTGATTACCAAGCGCGCCGTGAAGAGAAGAAAACGCCGATCAAACTAAATCAGGTTGAACAGATGATGGCGTTTGAATCTGCAAAAGGTGTGATCGGTGGCAAGGCGGGTCCTCACTACCCTGCACCCATGGCTGCGCTGAAAACGATTCAAAAGCACGCGAATCTTCCTCGCGAAAAAGCCAACGAGATCGAAGCTAAAGGCTTTGTGAAAGTTGCGAAAACCGATGTGTGCGCATCCCTTGTTGGTCTATTTATGAAAGACCAATACATCAAGAAAGTCAGCAAAGGTTTTGAGAGCAAAGCCGAGCCGGTTAAAAAGGCCGCTGTGCTGGGTGCCGGTATTATGGGTGGTGGTGTTGCTTACCAATCTGCCTCTAAAGGTACGCCTATCTTGATGAAAGATATCAACGATGCGGCGCTTCAGTTAGGTCTGGATGAAGCGACTAAACTGCTGAACAAACGCGTATCTCGTGGCCGTATGGATGCGATGAAAATGGCATCGGTGCTAAACAGCATTACGCCAACGCTAAACTACGGTGATTTCGGTAGCGTTGACCTTGTGGTCGAAGCGGTTGTTGAAAATCCTAAAGTGAAGAAAGCTGTACTTGCTGAAGTTGAAGGCACGCTGCCAGAAGGCGCGGTACTGACGTCTAACACTTCTACAATCTCTATTACTGAGTTGGCAACAGCGCTTAAAAATCCAGAGAACTTCTGTGGTATGCACTTCTTCAACCCTGTGCATCAAATGCCACTAGTGGAAGTTATCCGTGGTGAGAAAACCTCTGAAGATGCGGTCGCACGTACAGTTGCTTACGCAAAAGCGATGGGCAAAACCCCAATCGTTGTAAATGATTGCCCAGGCTTCTTAGTTAACCGTATTTTGTTCCCTTACTTTGGCGGTTTTACTGCACTACTTGAAGATGGTGCGGACTTTAAACAAGTCGATAAAGTGATGGAGCGCTTCGGCTGGCCAATGGGTCCTGCCTACCTTCTAGATGTAGTCGGTATTGATACTGCACACCATGCAGATAGCGTAATGGCGGCAGGTTTCCCTGATCGTATGAGCCACGAAGGTGAAAACGTTATCGATCGTATGTTCTCCCTAGAGCGCTTCGGTCAGAAAAACAGCAAAGGCTTCTACCGTTACGAGCTTGATCGTAAAGGCAAGCCGAAGAAAATTGTGGATGAAGAAGTACCAGCAATGCTTGATGGTATTGCCAAAGAGACGCGTGAGTTCACTGATGAAGAGATCATCGAGCGCATGATGATTCCTCTATGTATCGAAACCGTTCGCTGCTTGGAAGATGGCATTGTTGCTAGCCCTGCAGAAGCAGATATGGGCTTGATCTACGGTATTGGTTTCCCTCCATTCCGTGGCGGTGCACTGCACTATCTGGATCAGATTGGTTTAGCTGAGTTCTGCGCTATGGCACAGAAATATGAGGGTCTAGGACCGTTGTATCAGCCGACCGACAAGATGAAACAGATGGCCGCTGCTGGCGAAACATACTTTCCACAAAATGCTCAGGGTTAAGGGGTAAAAATCATGAACTTGAAACCAAATGATGTAGTCATCGTTGACGGTGTTCGTACCCCGATGGGTAAATCAAAAAATGGCTCGTTCCGAAATGTTCGTGCCGAAGCGCTATCAGCGGCGGTAATCAAAGCGCTGTTAGAGCGTAACTCAGCACTAAACCCAGCAGACATCGAAGATGTGATGTGGGGCTGTGTTAACCAGACGAAAGAACAGGGCTTCAACATCGGCCGAAATGCTGCACTGCTAGCAGGCCTTCCTCATACGGTAGCGGCACAAACGATCAACCGCTTATGTGGTTCATCTATGGCAGCGCTACATGCAGCAGCCCAAGGCATCATGACTGGCAATGGCGATATCTTTATTGCGGGTGGTGTGGAGCATATGGGTCATGTATCCATCATGCACGGTGTTGATATCAACGCTGAGATGTCCAAAAAAGTGGCTAAAGCAGCGATGATGATGGGCGTAACAGCAGAGATGCTAGGCAAAATGAACGGTATCAACCGTCAAATGCAGGATGAGTTCGCAGCCCGATCTCACCGTCTAGCACATCAAGCACATCTGGATGGCCTATGGGATAGCGAAATTATCGCGGTCGAAGGTCACGACGAAAACGGCTTTAAATCGCTAGTCGAAGCGGATGAAGTTATCCGCCCAGAAACGACAGTTGAAACACTGGGTGCGCTTAAGCCGGTGTTCGTACCTAAAGTGGGTACAGTAACAGCGGGCTCATCCTCTGCCTTCTCTGACGGTGCATCTGCACTGCTGGTGATGTCGGCGGCTAAAGCAGAAGAGTTAGGGCTAACGCCACGTGCACGTATTGTCAGCATGGCGGTAGCCGGTTGTGATCCATCCATTATGGGTTATGGACCAGTACCTGCGACTCAGAAGGCTCTGAAACGCGCAGGTCTTAGCATCGAAGATATCGACTATGTCGAGCTTAACGAAGCCTTCGCCGCGCAAGGTCTGTCTGTACTTAAAGGACTGAAACTGCTCGATAAGATGGAAGATAAGGTAAACCTAAAAGGTGGTGCGATCGCCCTAGGTCATCCATTGGGCTGCTCAGGTTCACGTATCACTAACACTCTAATGAACGTGCTAGAACAACAGGATGGAACCTTAGGTCTAGCGACCATGTGTATTGGCATGGGACAGGGGATCTCTACCGTGATTGAAAGGGTGTGATCCACCCGCATTTCTTCTTCGCGACTTCACTCTAAGCTATATCTTGCCCCGCTTTTTAGCGGGGCTTTTTTGTATTTAAAGAGCGTGAGGTAGTAGTGCAACACCATTTACTCTTTCTCTTATGTTCAAGTAGGATAAATAGGCTTTATTAGCATATATATTAAGTTATTGATCAAGGATGAAAGTATGTTTCAAAGATCCCCATTTTTTCCTAGTAAATCTCTTGGTTTGGTTGGTTTAGTGCTGGCTGCAGCGTTTTCTTTAACGGCATGCACCAACCCCAATACGCCGGCAGGTCATGAAGGCTATGTTTATGAAAAGCCGCGAATCTTTGGTGTGGGTGGCTATAAGTCGACACTGCAAGGGCCTGCTAACTATGGCGTATCGCTTTGGCGTCATCAGGTGATTAACATCGATATGCGCACTAATACTTATACTGAGAAATTTAAGATTCTGGCGAATGATGATCTAAATATCTCTTTTAACTTCCATGCTGTTATTTCGATTAACTCAGACACGGTCAAGGATGTAGTGGAAAATTACGGCGGAGAAGATTGGTATTCACGGTTTATCAAAGAAACCTTTAGAACATACGTACGTGATGCTGTTCAGCAATATGGTAGTCGAGAGCTAAAAGCTAACCGTGAGCGCATTGCTGTAGAAGTAGTACAGAAGCTGAGGATCTATCTGGCAAAAACCCCTTTTAATGTACATAAAATCGTTGTTGGAAATATCAATTATCCGGCAATCGTCTCCAAAGCTGTCGAGCAGAAGCTTGCCGCGCAGCAGCTTCTATCAGAGAAAGAAACCCAAAAGCAGATTGCGCAAAAAGATGCGGAAATTCGTATCGAAGAAGCTAAAGGTATCGCTGAAGCACAAAGGATTATTAACGCGACGTTGACCGCGAACTACCTTCAGCATGAAGCTATAAATGCTCAACTTAAAATGGCTGAATCACCAAATCATACAACGGTATATATTCCTGTAGGGACAAACGGGATTCCCCTAGTTAAAGGAACTAAGTAGCAATTTCCATCTAAGGGGAGCTTATTTATGGAGTTATTTCGGTCTTCTTAGCTGCTAGTTATAACGTTAATGGCTCTTTTATAAAAACGATCTATAAAAGAGCCATGAGTCTGAGGTATTAAACCTCTTCGTCTTCATCCAATAGCTTAATCCCAGCTAGTGGATTATCTTCATCGAATGGCTGTTGCTCGGGTTCCGGTGCTGTATCGGTTTTTTCCGCTTTGTCATCAACGACTGCTAGGTTCATGCGAAGGCGCATATCGTTTGCTGAGTCAGCATTGATGATCGCTTGGTCTTGTGTGATTTTGCCTTCATCAAAGAGTTTGAATAACGAGTCATCAAAGGTTTGCATGCCGGTGGTATCAGAGCCTTTAGACATAACCTCTTTGATCTCTTTGACGTCACCTTTCATGATTAGCTCTTGAACACTGGAGGTTCCCAGAAGTATCTCAATTGCTGCGCAACGTTTACCTTCAATGGTTGGAATCAGACGCTGAGAGATAATTGCTTTGAGGTTGAGGGCGAGGTCATGGAAGATCTGTTTATGCCGTGCCTGAGGGAAGAAGTTAATAATACGATCAATTGCTTGGTTAGCGTTATTAGCATGCAGTGTTGAGATTGCTAAGTGACCAGTTTCTGCGTAGGTTAGGCACTGTTCCATAGTTTCCTGATCACGAATCTCACCGATCAAAATGACATCAGGTGCTTGGCGTAGAGCGTTTTTAAGTGCACTGTGGAAGTTACGAGTATCAACTCCAACTTCACGCTGATTGATTAACGATTTCCGGTGGTTGTGGACAAACTCGATAGGATCTTCAATGGTGATGATATGACCGCCGCTATTACGGTTACGGTGATCAATCAGTGCAGCAAGCGATGTTGATTTACCCGAACCTGTCGCGCCAACAAACAGTACTAAGCCGCGTTTCTCCATAATCACATCTTTAAGGACGGGCGGTAGGCCTAAGTCTTCCATCTTAGGAATATCGGCTTTGATATTACGCGCGACCAGAGAGTATTGGTTTCGTTGCTTAAAGATGTTGATACGGTAACGCGCTACTTTGGGAATAGAGTAAGCGAGGTTCATCTCTAGTTCTTCTTCGAAGGTGGCGCGTTGCTGCTCATCCATTAAGGAGTTTGCGATTGCTTCGATCTCTCCGGGTTTATAAGGCTCTTTACTTAATGGCGTTAACTTACCTTCGAACTTTGCACAGGGTGGAGCGCCGGTAGTTAGGTAAAGGTCGGAGCCGTCACGTTTCGCCAAAATTGTAAGGTAATCCTTAAATTCCATAGGTGTCTGATCCTTATAATTTACAGAGGATTTATGTGGATATAGGACAAAGTCTAGTGGAAGAAAAACGGGGCGTCATCCTGAAATATTTTTTCTGGGTTATGTTATATGGTAACATTTCGCGCTTTGCTGTTGATTGAAGGTATGGGCTGTGGCGCAGGAAGCTCTAGAAATTGAATCTGAGATGAGATTTGTCCAAGGGGTTAGTCCCGAGGTTTTAACTCAGATTTATGATCAAGATGTACACCTCTGTAATTTTCAAAGGGACTTGGCGCTTGATGTGACGGGCTATTGCGAGGCTTTGCTGCAAAACGAACATCTAAATATCAGAGCGGTTATTCAAGCCGATGATCCTTCAGCAGTTTTAAATAATCTATTACCCGAGCACTCAGGCAAGTCTGAATTTATCGAAGATCTAGCTTTGATCATCGACATGTATGCGTGCTTGTTTGAGTTGGATGAAGTGGGTCTGCGCTTACAGGTTTTGGACCGTGCGATGTGCCCTCGCTTCCATACAGATAAGTTAGGTTGTCGTTTGGTAAGTACTTACGCTGGTCAAGGGACTGAGTGGTTGGAAGACCCTTTGTTAGATCGGTCGAAATTAGGTGCGGGTAATGGTGGTTTGTCTGACGACAAGTCAGGCCTATACGGTAGTGAAGAACTGATACATCAAGCGCAAGAAGGTGATGTATTGCTGCTCAAGGGTGATGGGTGGTATGGCTTGGATGGAAAGGGTGTTGTACATCGCTCCCCAATGGTCCCTTCTGGGCAAAGTCGATTAGTCGCTACTTTGGATTTTGCATAGTTCACAGCCTGAAGTCGGGTTCTGAGCTGGTCGATCAATCTTCTAATTCAATTTGAAACATAACGAGCAGTTAAGTCTGTTTGTTATGATATATCATAATTATTTGAGGTATAAAATGAAAAAACAAGCACTCGCTTTTGCTGTGGCGGCGCTATCTATGCAGGCTTCTGTAGGTCATGCGCTGGAAGTTGGTGTCATTCTGGATGTGTATCACAAATCCGATGATACGGCGTTGAATGGTCGTACAGAAGGTTTTGGCTTGAGTCATAGTGAACTTAGCTTGAGCCAAGATATTGGTGATGTTGCTAAAGCGCAAATGACTTGGATTGCTGAGTGGAATGAAGAAGAGTCTGATCTTGAGCTTGAAGAGCTATACATCCAAAGCACTTCGCTACCAGGTATCAGCCTGACAGCGGGTCGTTTCTTGGCAGATATTGGTTATCTGAATGCTAACCATAGCCATTCTGATAGCTTCAGCGAACGTCCTCTAATGTACAAAGCGTTCCTTGGCGGTCACTACTACGATGACGGTGTATCTGCGAGCTGGATTGTCCCAACAGATCGTTACTGGCGTGTAAGCGCAGCTGCATTTGGCGGTGATGAACTGGGTGAAGAAAAATCAGTTAACACTATCGGTACATGGACGCTTTCTACTGAGTTTGGTGATGACTTCGGTAACAACTCCAGCTGGCAGGCAGGTGTAAGTTACATGCGTAACCGCACGCAGGAGGCAGGCCATCATGAAGAGGAAGAGGATCATGATCATGAAGAAGGTCATGCACATTCACATGGTGCTGAGTACCAAGGTGAGCACCTTTACATTGCTGACCTAGTTTGGAAATGGTCGCCTAACGGTAACAACCGTCAAGAGCAGCTAAAAATTGCAGCTGAATACGCCTATGTAGATGATCTATATGGTGCAGAAGTAAACGACTTCAGTGGTTGGTACCTATCTGGTGTTTATCAGTTTGATGAGAACTGGGCTGCTGGTATCCGTCACGGCCAAGTGGATCTTGCACATGAGCATGAACACGATGGCGAACATGAGTGGGAAGATTCTGAGCTTAAAGAAACTGCTGTGATGGTTAGCTGGTCGCCAACGCACACTCAGAAAGTACGCCTTGAATACCGTCACCAAGATGCTGACAACATGGAAGGTGAAGACAACGCGATCACACTTCAATACCAAGTAGGATTTGGCGCGCATGCTGCACACAGCTTCTAAGCTAATTGCAGCGGTTGCGCTGTTAGCTGTTGTTACACCTGCGCAAGCGCTTACGATTTTTGCCTGCGAGCCTGAGTGGGCGGCGTTAAGCCGTCAACTTGCGCCGGAGGCTAAAGTCTTTAGCGCGACTCACGTCTATCAAGACCCGCATTATATCGAGGCGAGACCTAGCCTGATTGCTAAGTTGGCTAGAGCTGATCTTGCAATCTGCAGTGGTGCGAGCTTGGAAGAGGGCTGGATGCCGGCGCTACAAAAGCGTGCGTCTAACCGCAAAGTGGCAGACGGTGCCGTAGGTATGCTTTACCTGTCTGAACATGTTGAGACGATTGAAAAACACGAAAAAGAGTTTTTCAGTACCGAGCATGTTCATCCCGAAGGTAATCCCCACTTTCATCTGGACCCTGAACGAGTTCAACAGCTAGCACCGGTTATCAGCAATCGCTTACAGCAGATTGATCCTGATAACAAAGAATCGTACCAACAGGCGTTGGAAGCTTGGCAGGTGCGTTGGCAGGAAAACCTCGTTCGTTGGAAAGCAATGGCTGAGCCACTAAAAGGTATGCCTGTTGTTGTTCAGCATACGAGCTTTAGCTACTTGTTAAATTGGGCCGAGATCAAGGTTGTGGCAGACCTAGAGCCTAATCCGGGTGTGCCGCCAACGATGTCACATCTGCAATCGTTGGTATCTACTGTTGAGCAGCAGCGTCCGCAGTTTGTGATCAGCAACTGGTACCAGAATGATAAAGGTGCGCGTTGGTTATCTGAGCAAACAGGTATGGCGCATGCGAATTTGCCAGCGACGGTTGATCTTAAAGGCGAAGTGTCTGATCTAACGAAACTGTTTGATCATCTGCTGAAGCAATTAACGGTACAGAAGTAATGCAAGCACTGAGTATAGGTTTGCCCGCGTTGGTGGCTGGCTTGCTGATTTTGGCAAGCCATGTCCCTTTGGGGCGACAGGTTTTAAAGCGAGGGATTGTTTTTATCGACCTTGCCATTGCGCAGTTAGCCGCACTTGGCACTATCTTAGCCACGCAGTGGCACTTTCATGATGCCGAGCATGATCATGGAGCTCTAATATCAACATTGATGGCAGTACTTTTTTCCCTTCTGGGTGTTGCATTGGTGGCTTGGATCAACCGAAATCTGCCAGACTGGCGTGAGGCTTTTATCGGTTTGATCTATGTGGCTTCCGCATCATTGTTGGTGTTGGTGGTAGCAGGCCAGCCCCAAGGAGGTCAGGCATTAACGCGTACGTTAAGCGGTGATGTTCTCTGGCTTACTTGGGCTGATCTGGTGCCTCTCGGCGTGATGGCTATCGTTATTCAACTGCTGGCTTTATTTAGGCCTCAGAGTTTAGAGCGATTTTTCTACATCGCTTTTGCTGTGACGATTACATTGTCGGTTATGAAAGCGGGCATCTATCTGGTATTTGCTTGCTTAATTGCTCCGGCGCTTGCAGCGCAAGTAAGAGGTAAATCTGTCGGCTGGGCTTATCTTGTCGGTGTAATTGGCTTTGTGGTTGGTTTGTTGTTGGCTTGGTCGTTTGATCTGCCCGCGGCTGCTACCATCGTTTTATCGCTAATCCTCACCCTGACTTTGGCTTTGGTCATACAGGTTCAGTTTCAAAAACAGAAAGTATCAGCGTAATAAAAAAACGGGCCTTAAAGGCCCGTTTTTATTTTCTGATGGAACTCTAGTTAAGCCACTTCCGTGCAACGACTGCGCTGCTTATTAGCTTGCTTACGTTTACGGCGAGCTTTTAGCCACGTGTAAAAGCCTAACAGTGATGTGCCAGAAATTGCCAAGATAAACAGGCTTATAACTCCATCTCTGCCATCCCGGCCTAGACCATCTGCAAAATGCCATTTATGTAGATAGCTAAAGATCCAGCTGTACACCTTATCTGCGTTATCTACTTTGACAGAAAGCACAGCATCTCGAGTATCGACGTAATAAGTCTTATCGGCATAATCTATAGCGACTACTGGCAGGCGTTTATCAATAAACCCATAGCTATGGTCCTCTTTGAAGCTATTAATAAGACGCTGATCTATCACTTCTGGCTGCTGGCCTTGGGTGCTAGATACTAGCTGTTTGGCGAAGTCGAACGGTCCTTCTGGTAGTTGTTCGCCTGATTGAGCATCTAACCATATACTGGGCTGTCTTGGTTGCTGAAGTTGCCATACAGCGCGCCTATCAAGTTCATGAAGTTGAGCATTACTGCTGTTAGGGAATTGAGCCTGTACTTTAGCTAAGCCAAAACTAATATCTGAAAGCGCGAGTGATTGATCGAGCGGTACGCCTCGAATTTCGGGCTCTAGCTTTTCTATAGTTCTGACCATACCGCTGAATACGAACATTAGCAGTGCGGCCGAAACTCCCACACCTGTCCAAGCATGGATCTTCTTAAGTTGAGCATTTTTACGCTGTTTTAATGGCAATACCGCAAACAGGTAAAGGCCACTGATACCGATAAAGGTTGAGATCAACATCATGCTGATGAACAGAGCGGTTCTAAGTGGGTTTTCCTGATCGATAAAGGCCCATACATGTAAGAAGTGGAACAAGGTCATAAACAAGCGACGAGAATCATCCGTAATTGTCGCAAGGCGGTCCTGACGGATATCCAC
The DNA here is from genome assembly GCF_047778095.1 of Neptuniibacter sp. QD48_11. Classification (GTDB taxonomy): domain Bacteria; phylum Pseudomonadota; class Gammaproteobacteria; order Pseudomonadales; family Balneatricaceae; genus Neptuniibacter. The sequence continues at coordinate 3,005,871 of NZ_CP180551.1, read as the reverse complement.
AAATACACTTAAGTTGTCATCGCGCTCGAACTTTACTTCCCACACGGGTAACAATCTGTTGATTGATGGGTATTGCTGACTAAATTCCGAGATCAGTTTGATCTGCTTTATCCCTGCTGTTTCTTCTCCACTGTAATGGCGTGCTAGCTGTTCTGCATAGGCTAACTCTACCGCTGGTGCCGGTTTTGCATTCAGGGTTAAGAAATGTGATGGCTCAGAGCGATTTGCCCAGCTTTGGATATACCAGTTTTGATCAACCTTAACGGGGCGCAGTCCTGCTACTCTCGTCAGCTGAGACTCTTCGATTAAAGTTTCAATGCTGGGCAGATTTGCTGGCCATTGTGGCTGTGCATAAAAATGCTGCGCCATCTCCGGTGCGGTTAAACGCATTACCGGATGAAGAAGACCGCTTAGCCCAAATAGTAGTAAGGGCACGAGCACCAGCAGCGCAAGCCTCCGGTGCCAAAGGTAAAGCTTTGCTTTCATATCAGTGAACTCTACCAGTTATATTTCAGGCCAGCTTTAAGGGTGCGGCCTGTGCCAGGGTAGAAGCTCTCGCTGCCCCAGCTGTATTCGGTTTGGTAGTTGTATTGACGATCAAACAGGTTATCCACACGCCCAAACAGCATCAGCTCTGGTGTTAGTTCGTACTGACCTTTCAGGTTGAACAGGGTGTAGCTAGGCGCTTTTAGGGAGTTAGCATCGTCTTTCCAGTAGGACCCAATATGGTCGGCTTGAAGCTGAGTCACTAAACCCGGAACCGATACTGGCGACCAGTTGACTGTTACGCCGACTTTGTTGCGTGGAGCGCGCATGATTTCGTTGCCAGAGTAGTCAGTACCATCATTTACGTAGTCGATAAACTCATGCTTAGAGTGGCTAAGTGCTAGCTTAGTAGACCAAGAAGACGAGAAAACATAGCCAAGCTCAAGCTCGATACCTTGATGGCGAGTTTCGCCGGCATTAGTGCGGTAGGAGTCTCCGTTGTTGTCATCCGCTGATACGATGGCATCGTCGATCGTCATACGATAGATCGAAGCTGAAAGGGATAGATTCTCACGTTGTAAGCGGTAACCCAGTTCAACCGTTGTTGATGTTTCCTCTTTAACACCACCAACGAGTGAAGCACTATCACCACTCTTAAGGTTATACATTGTAGAAGCGGTTGGCAGACGGTTAGCTTGGGCAACACGGCCAAAGAAACCACTGTTATCATTCAGCGCGTAGTGGAAGCCAAGTTTAGGGTTCAGGCTAGTAAATTTATCCTTACGATCAGCCAGTTGACGGTTGCCGAAGCCATCATCATCGGTTTCAGCTAGATGGTTGTCTAATTCGTACTGGTTATAGTCGTAACGTAAACCCGCTTGTACCGTCAGAGCATCACCCAGCATTAAGTTATGTTGGATGTAAGGGGAGACGTTTTTGTAAGTAATATCCTGATCGCGGTATTCAAATCCAGCAGTGTAGCTTACTGGAGGCCCCCAACCGCCTGAGACGGTAATATCAATTGGCTGGTAGCTGAATGTTTCCGATTCAGAGTGTTCCAGATCCACACCAAAGATCGTTTCGTTGCCATTGTCGTGTGCCCAGTTACCTTTAGCTAACAGGCCAAAACTAGTAACGTTGCTGTCAGTTTTAGGCGTATATGAACGCCAAGTCGCCATGTAATCATTAGAGTTATAGCGAGCATAAGGGATAAAGCTCAGCGTTAATTGATCATTTAGGGCGTGAGTTAGCTCGAAGCTTAGGCGAGCAAAATCGCTGTCTCGTTCAGGATTAATTGCTTTAACCGCGTCGCTTAAACCTGATTGGGTGCGGTCTTTTGCAAGTTCTTCTGCATCTAAGGAGGAGGCCATCTCATCGGTCATCGTTGAGACTTGGAACTGTGTTTTTAGCTCCGTATCTTCATCTATTTCCCAAATGTGCTTTGCCAAAATCTCTTGGCGGTCACGGGCAGTATGGTCGCGCCAGCCGTTATCTTGGAAAGCTGATGCTGAGATCAGGAAGGCTTGGTCTTCAGCTATTTTGTCGCTGTGTTGTACTTTTATCTGTGCGTAATCATCTTCACCTGCCAGTACGCTTACATGGCCTTTAGGTGCGAAGGTTGGTTCTGCACTTAATACGTTGATCGTTGCTGCGACTGCACCCGAGCCGTACAGAGTGGTACCGGCACCTTTAAGTACTTCGATCTGATCTGCACTGGTATTGAAGCTCGACCAACGTAGGCCGTTATGGTTGAAGAATGCGCTGGATTGCAGAGGGATGCTGTCTTGCAGGAACAGGTAATAGCCATCGTAATTTAATGGCATGCGGATACCGGTGTTATGAGATGAACTGCCAGATAGCTGGTTAATCGTCACACCTGCCATCATTCGGGTACTGTCTTGTATATGTGCACCCTGATCCAGTTGCAATTGTTTGTCATCAACTGCGCTGACGCTGACAGGTAGTGAGTTACTCTCTTCATCTACACGGCTTGCAGTCACAACCATAGTTGAAGCGACTTCATCTGCAGCAAACACCGTCTGCGGAATGCTAGCAGTAATGACTGCAGCCGCTAGAGTATTAAGGGGGAACTTGATAGAGAGTGATTGTGACTTCATAACCCTGTCCAAACGCTAAAAATTTTGGCGCATGGTAACGATGGCTGAGCGGCTTGAGAATGTGACCAATTGTCGCTGAGGCAATCTGTCGCAGGGCTTTTCCCAGAGTTAACGCTCGCTCGAAGTTTGCCTAGTTCTCGTTAACTATCAGAGTAGATAGGCTCGAAATGAAGGGGTAACGATAGTTGCCCCTCAGAGCTTGAGTGACTTATCTCGTGAGGTTTATTTGGCAAGTAATGACTTGAGTAGCTCTACTGTTTCATCTGGATGCTCAAATGGAAAAAGATGGCCACCGTTAAAACCGACTAACCCCATATTTGGGAAGTTGCGTTGCCACCATTTAATGTCACCTGCACCAAACAGATCACTATGCTCTCCATAGATTACAGTCCCCGAAACCTGTTTTAGCCACTTGGGCGCATTGAGAAGAACATTGCGGAATATATCGGCTTCAATCTCCGGAGAGATACTTAGTTCTACACCATTGTTTGTTTCAGTTAGACCATGAGTGATGTAGTCATTAAAGCAGGCAGGGTGGAATGTTTTGAAAAGCTTTTTCTGGCTGAAATACTCTCGTGCTTGTTCACGACTATCAAATTTTGATCGACGTTTAGCAGCTCGCTGTGCCGGAGATACTTTGTCTATCAAGCCCATCTTTTTGATCAGCTTTATCAGGTAACGTTTGCGGCCGTTAAAAAGCACGGGATCAAACAATATCACCTGTTTAAACAGCTCAGGCCTGAGTCCTGCGGCAATTAAGGTGACCACAGCGCCAGCAGAATGCCCCATACCGATTACAGGTGTAGCTTTGTTTTGCTCAATATCTTCAATCAGCTCTTTGGCATAGTTGGTTAGATCACCATCTAATGGGTAGTCACCATGGCCCATTTTTTCGATATAGGTCACAGAGTACTCTGGCAACTGGTTAAACAGATATTGATAGCTACTACCTGGGAAACCATTGGCGTGACTAAATTGGATAGTGGTCATAATTCTATGCCTACTTAGGGTTGATTGATCATCATGCGGACCGTGTTTTTAGCGATATCGTTGATATCTTCACGATTGATATAGATGCCATCGTTGAACAGCCGACATAGACCATGGAGTGCGGCCCAGCTTGATTGAGCAATGCGTAAACTCGGTTGTTCAGGATCAAACAGGTTTTGTTGTTGCAGCTCTTTCACCCAATCCAGCCAAATATGAAAACTGTTTTTGGAAATGGTTTGTAACTCAGGTGTAGGCTCACCCGTTTTCCAAATTTCACGACCGTACATAAGATCGTAGGTTTCTCGTTCTTCATCGGCAAAGCGGATATAGGTGAGAACGTAATGCTCAAACAGCTCCACTGTTGATAAATCCTTTTTACACTCAGTAACCGATTTAACTAACTGATCTTGCTGGTGGAATCCTTGTGCAGCAATGGCACAAAGTAGCTCATTTTTGTCTTTGAAATGGTGATAAGGGGCTGTGCGAGACACACCGACTTTATCCGCCAGTTTGCGTATTGATAGGTTATCCACACCGCCTTCAGCGATCAGATCGGTCGCAGCTTTAAGCAGTGAATCTCTTAAATCACCGTGGTGATAGTTCTTCTTTGAATTCGTCATAGCTGAGGAATTTAGCAATCAATCTTGACAGTGTCAAAATTGGTGCGCTATCTTGTCTTTATCTTGACGGTGTCTAGTTTGATTAATAGATCATTTTTCATTCATAAAAATAAGAGCGATGTATGAGTTACCAAACCTTCTTATTACAGGTTGATCAGCAGATTGCGCACCTCCAGCTAAATCGTCCTGACGCTTGTAATGCCATGAATAAAGCCTTTTGGCAGGAGTTTCCCGAAGCATTAAGAGCACTAGATACAGAAGCCGAGGCGAGAGCCTTAGTTATCTCTTCCCAGGGAAAGCACTTCTCTGCAGGTATGGATCTAGAGATCTTTACTCAACCTGATCCGCAGATGTTTAACGGTGAAGCTGGTCGACGTGCCGAAGCGGTTCGCCGCTTGGTGATGCAGCTACAAACTTGTTTTAACCTGCTGGAAGAGATTCGTATACCGGTGATCAGTGCTGTACAGGGTGGTTGTATTGGCGGCGCTTTAGATCTGGTTTGCGCCACAGATATGCGTTACTGCACCGCCGAGGCTTATTTTACTGTTAAAGAAACCGAATTAGGCATGACGGCAGACCTGGGTACATTGCAGCGTCTGCCTCAATTAATCCCTTCAGGCCTAGCGCGAGAGTTGGCTTATACCGCTCGTAAATTGAGAGCTGATGAGGCGTTAAAAGTAGGGTTTGTGAACCGTGTTTACCCGACTCAAGAGACTATGCTTGATGATGTGATGGATATTGCCGCTCAGATCGCGTCGCAGTCGCCTTTAGCGGTAACTGGGTGTAAGCAGATGATCAACTATGCCCGGGACCATAGCGTTCAAGACAGCCTGAGTTATATGGCGACTTGGCAAGCAGGTATGTTTCAACCAGAAGATATGATGCAAACCTTCAGTGCCAAGATGTCTGGAAAGGCACCGGAATATAAATCGCTACGAAAAATAGCGGCGCCGTTTAGCGGCAAATAATATAGATAAGAATAATAGATGGGCATTTTAGTTTGCCCTTACGACAAGAGAAAAGACCATGAGTACAACTCCTTATCCACATCTATTACAGCCACTGGATTTAGGCTTTACCACTTTAAAAAACCGCGTGCTAATGGGATCTATGCACCTAGGTTTAGAAGAAGCACCAAATGGTTTTGAGCGTATGGCTGCTTTTTATGCAGAGCGTGCGCGCGGTGGTGTCGCTTTGATCGTGACCGGTGGTATTGGTCCGAACAAAGAGGGGGCAGTTCATGGTCATGCTGCGCAGTTGGCTACGGCAGAGGATGTGGATAACCATCGGTTGGTAACTGACGCGGTACATAAAGAAGACGGTAAAATCTGTATGCAGATCTTACATACAGGCCGTTATGCTTATAATCCGCAACCGGTTGCGCCTTCGGCTATTCAAGCACCGATCAATCCTTTCCCGCCTAAAGAGTTAAGTGAATCTGATATCGAAAACCAGATTCAGGATTTTGTGCGCTGTGCATCGCTTGCCAAAGAAGCCGGTTATGACGGCGTAGAGATTATGGGTTCAGAAGGGTATCTACTGAATCAGTTTATCGCCAGCAGAACTAATAAACGTGATGATGAGTGGGGCGGTGAGTACGAGCAACGTATCCGTTTTCCTCTGGAAGTTGTTCGCCGTGTTCGTGAAGCCGTAGGCACTGATTTTATTATTATCTATCGCTTATCGATGCTGGATTTAGTTGAAGATGGTAGTAGCTATGAAGAGATCATTGCTTTAGGTAAAGCGATCGAAGAAGCTGGTGCGACTATCATCAACACCGGTATTGGCTGGCATGAAGCGCGTATCCCAACCATCGCAACCAAGGTGCCGCGTGCTGCGTTTACTTGGGTAACAGCGAAAGTTCGTGAGGCGTTAAGCGTGCCGGTGATCACTTCAAACCGAATCAATATGCCGGATGTTGCTGAGGAAGTGCTGGCACGAGGCGACGCTGATATGGTCTCTATGGCACGTCCATTTTTAGCTGATCCAGAGTTTGTTGTTAAGGCCGAGCAGGATCGCGCAGATGAGATTAATACCTGCATTGGTTGTAACCAAGCGTGCTTAGATCATGTTTTTGTTGGCAAGTTGACCAGCTGTTTAGTTAACCCGCGTGCCTGTCATGAAACCGAACTCGTGATTATCCCTACAGAAAAGCCTAAAAAACTGGCTGTGGTAGGTGCAGGCCCAGCAGGCTTAGCTTTTGCAACAACAGCTGCTAAGCGTGGACACCAAGTAACGTTGTTTGATGCCAGTTCTGAAGTCGGTGGGCAATTTAATATCGCCAAGCGTATTCCGGGTAAAGAGGAGTTTTATGAGACGCTTCGATACTTTGCTAAGCAGGTCGAGATTACTGGCGTTGAACTCAAACTTAATACACGTGTTGATTCGGCGATGCTGTCAGAAGGTGATTTCGATGAAGTCGTATTGGCGACAGGTATCTCGCCGCGTACACCTGAATTAGAAGGTGTCGAGCACGCTAAAGTACTCTCTTATCTCGATGTGATGAGCGGTGCTGAAGTTGGCCAAAAGGTAGCTGTGATCGGTGCCGGTGGCATTGGCTTTGATATTTCGGAATATCTGATCCATCAGGGTGAATCAACCAGCCAGAATATCTCTGCATTTATGCAGGAGTGGGGTGTGGATATGGACCTTAATGCCCGTGGTGGTATTAAGGGGATGAAGCCAAGTTTTGAACCTGCGGCCCGAGAGGTGTACCTGCTGCAGCGTAAAAAATCTAAGGTGGGTGCTGGCCTGGGTAAAACCACGGGCTGGATTCATCGAGCGGATCTGGCTAAAAAAGGTGTGCGCATGTTGAATAAGTGCGAATACCAGAAAATTGATGATGCTGGTTTGCACGTATTGGTGAACGGTGAAGCGCAGCTGTTAGAAGTCGATAACGTTATTATTTGTGCAGGCCAGGAGCCTTGTCGCGAACTGGCAGATCAGATCAGCAACAAACCTGTTCACCTGATTGGTGGTGCTGATGTAGCCGCTGAGCTCGATGCAAAACGTGCCATTAACCAAGGTACAACGCTGGCGTCAGAGATCTAATTAATATGCCTATTACAAATCGATAATCTGGGAATAGATCAAACCAACTTTCTAGTCGGTGTAACCAGCAATCAGTTGATAGGGATCAATCACATAACTATTGGTTAGTTTATGCTGGAGTTAGGATCACAGTAAAAGGACTTTGACTGTATTGGACGTAAAGCAGTGAAAGGTTATCGAAGTTCCCATATAGGGCAACAATTTGGTTTGATGAGTGTGCTTAGCTTAATCAGCATGTTGTTGCTCTTTTATCTTTTCTATAGCGCCTTTAGCGATACCTTCTATGAAGAGAAAAAGCAGGAAAGTCGGGATTTAACGACGTCTGCAGTCTCTATGATAGAGGGATTCTATAAGTTGAGTCAGTCCTCTGAAATGACAGAACTGGAAGCTCAACAGCTTGCACTCCACGCATTGAAATCCTCTCGTAGTTTCCACGATGGTTATTACTGGGTGAATGACAGTTATGCCAATATGGTGATGCACCCTGAACGGCCAGATTTAATGGGTATTAACCTCGCTCAGGTTGAAGATATCAATGGCCTCCATCTGTTTTCAGAGTTTGTACGTGAAGCGCATAAAGGTGGTGGCTGGGTCGATTATTACTGGACAAAACCGGGTGTGGAGCGTGAAGTTTTTCACAAGGTCTCCTATGTTGCCCTGTTTGAACCTTGGGATTGGGTTATTGGTACAGGCGTTTATCTGGACGAGGTTGAGGCTAAGAACAATCGCTTATTTATCCAATCAATCGAACTGATTGTAGTGGCCTTCTTGTTGATGGCAATAGTATCCGTCATGTGGGCGAAAAGGAGCACTATCCTTATTCGTGATCTGGCGATTAAAGACCCATTAACAGGTCTCTACAGTCGCCGTTATCTTAACGAATCTGGCGGTAGTTTTATTAGTCAGGATCGACGCAATGAAAATAACCACCTCTATGTTTTGTTTTTGGATATAGACCACTTTAAACAGATTAATGACAGCTTTGGTCATCGTTTTGGCGACGAAGTTTTACATGAAGTTGGCAATGTTTTACTAGAGCATACTCGCCCAGAAGATCTGTGTGTTCGTTACGGTGGTGAGGAGTTTGTGATTCTGACATTGGCTCATCAATTTGGATCAGTGCATCGCCTTGCTGAACGGTTGAGGGCTCATATTAATGCTCTGGAGCTAACAGAAAATATTGATCTCACAGTTAGCGTAGGCATTGCTATGCGGGGCTGTGAAGAGTCGATGATCTCGGTATTAAATCGCGCAGACCAATACCTTTATGAAGCGAAAGAGTCTGGTCGTGATTGTGTGGTTTCAGAGTCTGTTTAAGCTTGAACGTTCAGGGAGTAATTCGAGTAAACAGCCCTATTATTACTTGCCTTATGGTTAATTCGATTACATATTAGTCGCCGCTTATTGATTCAAAGAAAGGGAATAAATCGTTATCAATGATGACAGGTATTAGTACTGAACTATGGGAATGTATTTAACAATAGCTGCTTTGATTGTTGCAGGTCTTTTTTTTGTTGGCATGATCTTAATTGATGCTTACTCCCAAGAAACGTATTTGAAAAGTAGGGAAAAGAACAATTTATACCTAGAGCTCACTGAGCAGCTGAAGCAAGGAACGTTATCGGCGGGGCCTGTATTCTCGGGAAGTGATAGTGTTGATCGTTATACAGCAGAGTTGTCATTTGAACAGGGGATGTTCAAATTTTGTTACCGTAAAAATAATATTGAGTTATGTGAATTACATCACCGATCTATTGAAATGTTGGAAGAACAGGTGACAGAGAAATCTAAGTTTGTACTCAGTGACTTCAATAAAAAAGCAGCCTAATTAGGCTGCTTTTTTAAAATCTGAGAATCGTTGCGACTTTAAGCCACGGTCTCAATCAGCTGTGGGAATTCAGTGCCAGGGTCGTTTGGAATCTGATCGGCTAGTCGAGCTTGTAGTCGCTGTTGTAGTTCCTGATCTTGCTGCTCATTAGCATCTTGAGGTTCTGGTGAATTTGCAGCTGGCGCTGCTGAAAATTCAGGTTCTGTGTTGTCAGCTGGACGATTACGTAGGCCTTCTTGCAGGTCTAGCGCAGACTGAATATCGATGCCTCGGAAACTCTCAACATCTTCACCGGTTTGTTCTGCTAAGAAATTTTCGATCTGTTGCTGTTGCGCTGCTTGGTCAATAGCAGGTTCGGCATTATTCGCACGATTCGTTCGTGTTTCTAAGCCGTTATCAACATTTTGGACTTGGCTTGTTTGCGGCAAGTCTTGATTAAGTTGCACCTGACCACCCGGCTCAGTACCTAGCGGAGCATTCACGGCTAAACCGTTACCCGCTGATTGAGCTGTGGATTCTGGCCCCGCTCCTCTTGGGGAGATAAGCGATTGTGCAGTGCTTAAGGCTGAAATGTTGTTTTCCATAATGCTGACCAAATTTCTGTGTTCTTAAAACAGATGTTCTTATAGCAAACTACGTACTGAGTTAGTCATTATAGCTGAGAATTGGTTCCCGTGTTGTGAAGCTTATTCATAATTTATGTCGAGATTATGTAAACCTGTCACTTTATCGACTAACGCTTTGCGAGATGCTGCTGTAAATAAGAGGCTTGTTGTTCACTAAGGTTCGACAATAAATTCTGTAACTCTTTGACCAACGCGCTATAGCCGGGTTTTTCCAGTGACTGCTTGAGATTAAAGCGGTAAGTGCTGATTACCTGTTCATCTTGTTTCATTTGCCAGTGCCCGCTTAAGACTGCTTCACCGGTTTCTGTGCCATGAAACTGATCTATTTGGGTGGCAATGCTGTAGTTCCAATCACTGTTGCGGCCGAGGGAACCATCGTCCACACGGCTGTTACTTAAACGTTGATCAAGTTCGTTGTGCAATACGCGGGTAATCGCTTGATCGGGTTGTTCCGCCCAAAGGTGTTGATTGGCAATGCGAATATGGTTTTCGCGAGTGAGCAAAGCAATCCCCGGTGTATTGATATATGGTGCTACTTTAACCGGCTGGATTCCGATGACTCGCTGATAGGTCTCTTTTACATAGCTTTGACTATCGCTGCTAAGAAGATAGTACTGACTCTGTGGATTGCTACTTTGTGATGCACAACCGCCTAAAACACCCAATAGAATCAGGCAGCCAAAAAGGTGGATAGTTTTATTCATTAGGTCGGCCTCCTGGGATTGGGTCCGCGCTTTTCGGAGCATCAAAAATCAGCGCATTAGGTTTTTCATCTAGTGTTTTCAGTACCGGTTGAAGCTGTTTCAGTGTTTGTTGCAGCGTATCTAATGAACGGTTCATCTCTTGGTACAGTTCACTTTGTGGGGCGATGCCTTTTGCTGCCAATCGAACTTCTTTTAAGGTTGCTTTTAACTCTTCTGGTAGGGCTTGGGTGTTGTTATTACGCACCAACGCCTCGATCTCTTTCAATGTGCTATTTAGTTGTTTAATAGCTTTTTCAGAGGTATTCAGTGTTGAATCCAACTGAGAAATGAGTGGTTCAACTTGTAGTTGTTCTATTTTGCTGAGTACCGCGCTGAGCTTGTTCTCTAGCTGTGCAAAGCCACCTGACACGGTTGGAATCACAGGGTAACCATCAAACTCGATAAGGTTGGCTGTTTGCTCTTCGGGGTAGAGGTCGAAATCGACAAATAGACTGCCCGTAATCAGATTGCCTGATTTGAGGCTAGCGCGCATACCTTGTTGTATCCAAAAGCGCAGTTTTTCATGAGCGTTATGCAGTACAGCTTCTTCATCGTCATAACCTAAACGCCCCGGTTCTAGACGAATAATTACCGGAATACGCGGGTCTGATTCACCGGTAATTTCAGCAATTTGGAAAGGAATACGCTCAACCGTACCTATACGCACTCCGCGAAACTCGACAGGTGCTCCGGGAACGAGCCCGCGGACCGTTTGATCGAATAGCAGTAAATATTCATTGTAAAAGGCATAAGGCTGTTCTTTGACGCTCTCAAAATCTGGGTAAAGTTGATAGCGATCACCATCCGCTGCCGCTTGGCCTTTGCTATCGCCATCAATTACATCAAATGTCACTCCACCTGCTAGAAGGGTATCTAGTGTACCGGTTTGTACATTTACGCCATCAGCCGAGAGATTGAGGTTGATACCGCTCATATTCCAGAAACGACTATCTGTAGTTACGAGTTGATCATAAGGCGCTTGGATAAATAGATCGTATACCGCTTGTTTTGCTTGAGTATCGAAGGTTAATTGTTCGATACGGCCGACAGGGAAACCACGGTAGATCACCGTATCACCCACACTGAGCGAGTGAGCATTATCGCTGATCAGTTGAAGTCTTAAACCTGGCTCTGATGCTGAGGTGACAGGCGGCTCTTCTAAGCCTGTGTACTTCGTTGATTTCTGTTTCCCTTCACCGGGACTCATCTCTATATACGCACCCGATAGCAATGTACCAAGGCCACTCACGCCACCAGTGCCTACGCGGGGTCGTACCACCCAAAAACGGGTGTTGTTTAGAAGGAGTGATTCAGCTTCGGGCTCGATCCGTGCTTTAACTAAAACGTTGCCATCGGCGTAATTGAGTTGGACTGATTCGACCTTGCCGACTTCAACGCTTCTAACTTTAATCTTGGTTTTACCAGCTTCTATGCCATCAGCAGTAATGAAGGTAATACTGACCAATTGACCACGGTTAGCCCAGTCCTGGTAGATCATCCAACCGCCCAGAAGCAGAGCGATCAGGGGCAATATCCAGATGCTGGAAATTGAGCGTTTAGCGGTGATAACCGGGGTAGGGTCTGTTTTCGAAGTAGACATAATTAAGTTGCGTCGTCCATTAAGTCGGTCAGAGGTTCTTGTCCATGATTGATGGCGCGTATTTCTGTGTCGCTCAGGTTATCCCATATTAAGCGGGGGTCAAAGCTGATCGCCGATAACATAGTTAAAATCACCACGCTGGCAAAGGCGATGGTAGCGATTCCGGGCTGGATACTGACTAGTCCGCCCAACTGTACCAGAGCCACTAATACCGCAACGACAAAGACATCGATCATCGACCAGCGACTAATCAGTTCAGTGATACGATACATCCACATCCGTTCAGTTAATTTGTGCTGATGTCCCGCTTGGACACTATAAGCCAACCAAAAGATCATTAGCATTTTAGCAATCGGAACCAAAACACTGGCGATAAAGACCACCAGTGCGATCGGGTAAGAACCATGCTGCCAGAGCAAAACCACACCGCCCATTATGGTGCTGGGATCTTCCGAGCCTAATAGGGTGGTATTCATGATCGGATAGATATTTGCCGGTAGATAAAGAATTACAGCAGTAATCAGGTATGCCCAGGTTTTCTGCATGCTGTAGGGGATGCGCGGATGCAGTTTACTTTCACAGCGTCGGCAATTTTTTTCGTTCGCTGGGTGGAGCAGATCACAATGATGGCAACTGATCATCTCTTGCTTCAATGCACTGCCTTCTGAGACTTGGACTTTTGCGCGTTCAATCCCGGCGCAATGATCTAGTTGATGCCACAACTGCAATTTGTCGACGGAGGTGATTGTTGCGATAAGGCAGATCGCAAAGAGCACATAAGCCCAGAACGACATCCCTATGACTATGTCAGCCATCCCCGCGATTTTAACCAGACTTACCAATACGCCGATAAGAAAAACTTCCGCCATGCCCCAAGGGTGCAGGGTAAACAGGAGTCGCGTGACTTGATACATCCATCGCCGACTGTGGTCCAGTTTTAACGGAATCAGAATAGCCAAATATGCACTTAGCAGTAGAGCTGGAATCAAGATAATAAAGCAGAGTAGTAATAAGGCGAGTATAGGAAAACCGAGTTGAAGTAGGTCGAACCCGCTCTGTGCTAGAGAGACTTCCTGTTCACGCCCTTGGGATTGAAAGGCTAAAAACGGAAATGGCAGGGAAAGAAATAGAAAGATCAGTGCGCTAATGGCAAACGCTATAGCACGATCAATGCTGTTGGGTACTTTTGCCGTCAGTTGATGCCCGCAACGTCGGCAGTGTGCTTTTAATCCTGGTGCTAGATCAGGAATCTCCTGAATCAGGTCACAGCAGTGACAGGCAACTTTTTCTACGGACATTGAAAAATATCAGCTCAATCTGATGGTTTCTTTGATTTTACCCTAAACGCTTTCATCTGCGAATTTCCTAATATCTACATAAATTTGGCGCTAATCGGTTCAAATTGGTAGGAATGAGCAGAGCTAGCTAATCTTAAAGGGATTGAATGAACTTTTCCTGAAGGGGCTTATGGGACAAGAGATCAGTTCTCATAAATTTAGTGAGCAGGCATATAGCCAATTCAGAACGCGCTTAATGGAGAATCTAGACGGGCTGAAATCGATGTTGAATCGGCCCGGTTTTGGTCGTGGGCCTTCATCCATAGGTGCTGAGCTGGAGCTGTATCTAGTAGATAAGCATGGGAGGCCTCTCAGTTTAAATCGCGAAGTGATTGATCGAAGTGGTCATAAGCAGCTAGCGCTGGAATTGAACCGCTTTAATCTTGAATACAACTTAAAGCCGGTTGCGGCTGCAGGCACGCCGTTCAGTCAGATGGAACAGGAGATGGTTGTTGCCATTGAATTGGTGAACCACCATTTATCTGCTGAACAAGGGCAAGCATTGCCTATAGGCATTCTACCGACGTTAAAGCGCAGTGATTTTGGTTTAAAAGCGCTCACAGATGAATCACGTTTTTACGCACTAACTCAAGCGCTACAGAAGTTGCGGGGCAGAATGTTCTGCATCAAGATAGAAGGTGACCCTCCTATTTCACTCCGCTCTCGGGATGTTTCATTAGAGGGAGCCAATAGTTCCATGCAGGTTCATTTCCGAGTGAGCCCCGAGCGTTTTGCTTGCACCTTTAATGCCCTGCAATTAGTGACGCCGGTAGTAGTTGCTTTAGCGGCGAACTCACCGTTTATGTTAGGGCATAAACTATGGCATGAGACACGTATACCCTTGTTCAGACAAGCAATTGATGGGCGTTCCCATGAAGAGTGTGATCGAGGCATTCCTTCCCGTGTCGATTTTGGTAATGGTTGGGTTCGTGAGGGGGCGTATGAGCTATTTGCAGAGATGGTGCATCTACATGAGCCGATACTGCCGGTAATTGGTGACGAAAATACCTTAGATATTATTAATAAAGGGGATGTCGCTTCGCTACAAGAGTTGTGCCTTCATGCCGGTACGGTTTGGCCTTGGAATAGGCCAGTTTATGATCACAAACAGGGTGGACATTTGCGGATTGAGCTTAGGGCTTTGCCCGCTGGGCCGACGCCTTGTGATATGGCCGCGAATGCAGCTTTTGCATTAGGAGTTGCCAAAGGGCTGCAGGAACAGATGGATGAAATTATCCCTGCAATGCCATTTAGCGTGCTGGTTAAAAACTTTTATTTGGCAGCTGAAAAAGGTCTGCAGGCGGAGCTAATGTGGCCAGTCTTAAGTCAGGCTGGTGGACTTAAAAAGTTAAGTGTTGCTGAGATTGTTCAGGAGTTGCTGCCCGTTGCTTATGCTGGATTAAATGCCTTAGAAATTGATCCACAAGAACGGGATCACTATCTAGCTGTGATCAAAGATCGTGTCGATACAGGGATCACAGGAGCCTATTGGCAACTGCGTGAATACCAGCGGTTATATAAAAAATTAAATCACAATCAAGCGCTTACTCAGATGGTGCAACGTTATATGACGTTGTCGGCCACGAATGAGCCAGTAGTGAGATGGTAGCTATTGTGGAGGCGCTTTATATGGAAGGGCATAGGGTATGAGAACGCTGATAAATCCTACTTCTGAGCAACTATTGGAAAGCCCAGAAGCGTTCTTAAAAGAGATGGGCGAAGCGGTGATGATCTATGTCGAAGGGGAGCGGAGCGAGCGTACCCGTGGTTTAGTGACCCTATTGCATGGAAATGAACCCTCTGGCCTTAATGCGCTACACAAATGGTTAAAGCAGGAGCAAAAGCCGCTGTTTAATCTGCTCTGTTTTATACCCTCTGTTCCTGCTGCTATTTTGGAACCCATGTATAAAAACCGCGTATATCCTGGGCAGCGGGATATGAACCGTTGTTTCTTCCCTCCTTTTACGGATGCACCGGGGCAACTTGCTGAAGAGATCTTAGAGCTTTTTGAGGATTATCAACCTGAGTGCATCCTCGATATTCATAACACCTCAGGGCATAGCCCAGATTTTGGCGTAGTGACTTATGTGAGCGAAGCACATGAAGCACTCGTCTCCATTTTTAGTGAGCGTTTAGTGGTAACCGATCTGCGCTTAGGCGCGTTGATGGAGCGAAGTACGCGTCGCTGTCCGGTAGCGACCATCGAGTGTGGGGGAGCTAAAGATCAAACGGCCAATCAGATCGCGTGGCAAGGTTTACAAAAATTTCTCTATCAAGAGGAGGTAATGCAGTTAGAGCACGGTCACCATCTAGATCTGTACCGCCAGCCAGTTCGTTTAGAGCTTCAGCCGGAAACGACGATCGCCTTTGCTGATAGTTATGTGATCGGGACCGACCTGACCGTACCTACGCAATTAGATCAATTTAACTTTGGATCAGTAGAACGGGGTACTTTAATCGCTTGGTTGGGGGGCGGTACTTGCCAGCAAAACTTAAAAGTTCATGACGCTGAAGGGGCTGATGTTTTTTCTCGTTTCTTTGATATTAAGGGCAATCTACTCGTCACTGCACAGCCACTGAAGCTCTTTATGATTACCACTCGACCAGATATCGCCCTCAGTGATTGCTTATTATATGCCGCAGCGGAAACTGAACATGAGGTCGTCGATACTTAACTAATTGAAAAGATTAAGCTTGATTGCAATCTAAAATTGCGCGGGAAAATGAGAAAATCGATTTATAAACGGGCATTCTGATCTATTTATTATACAGCGGTAAAGCTGTATAACTAAGGTCTTATAACATCTGCTGGATAGTCACTAAGCACTAAAACGTGATTAATTGATTGTATAGAGAGCTTGTATTACTCATGATGCCGCGCATTTTAAAGTCGCTTACCCAAAACCCTTTCGCATTTTCTGCGATTGTCTTTGGGGTGGTGATGCTGGTGTCAGCTTTCTTTGTGAGTCATGAATTTGAGCGTATTCGCGAAAACATTAAACAGCAGGCATTTGTAAATCTTTTGACCTTAGGCGCCCGATTAGAGGGCGAAGTAAATGCTCACCTTGTTGTATTGAGGGGGCTACGAGCTGAGGTGGCAATCAATTCTGATATCAACCAAGGTGAATTTTCTCGCCTTGTGGAAGAGTACCTACAAACAAAACTAAGCATTCGGCATATAGCCTTAGCGCCCGGTTTAGTGGTCACCAATATCCATCCCTTTAAAGGTAATGAAGCCGCGTTAGGCTTAGATTACAGAGAGCTTCCTGATCAACTACCAGCGGTTATGGAATCGATCAAGCGCAATGAAATTATCCTTTCCGGTCCAGTAAACCTCGTCCAAGGAGGTACAGCTCTTATCGCTAGAGTCCCAGTATTTGTGGGTGAAGATCGAAATATGCTTTGGGGTATTGTCTCAGCTGTGATCGATGATGAAGACCTGTTGCACAAAGCTGGGATAGATATTCGTCTTTGGGGCAATGAGATAGCCTTGAGAGGTAGTGATGGCTTAGGTGTCGATGGTGATGTGTTCTTTGGTAATAAAGAAACCTTCCACCCAGATGCGGTAACCGTTGATGTTATTCTACCATTGGGGCGTTGGCAGTTAGCTGCTTATCCGCAAGGTGGATGGCAGGTTAAAAACAGACAAGTTCTGGGCTATTGGCTTATTAGCTTGTTGGTTAGCTTTGTTTTGGCTATGGCTACTTACCTGATTGCTCTGAATTACCGTGAAAAGCTTCAAGCGATCGAAACGGCAACTTACCGTGCAAACTATGATGCGTTGACCGGCTTATCAAATCGTTACCATTTCGGCCAGCAGTTGCAGGCAATGATCTATGATCATCAACGTCATAATCATATGTTTGCGCTGTTCTTTATCGATCTCGATTACTTTAAAGAGGTTAATGATAACTGGGGGCATCACACCGGAGACGAACTTTTACGTTTGTTTGCAGGGCGCATGCGCAGCATTGTACGCAGTGATGATCTGCTCGCACGTCTAGCGGGTGATGAGTTTGTTATTATTCTGCGTGATATTGAATCGGCGACTCAGGCTGAATTGCTTGCCGAAAAACTTCAGATGGAGTTGGGTGAGCCTTATCTTATTGATGGTCAGTACCTCTCGGTTACACACAGTTTAGGTATTGCTATGTACCCTGAAGATGGACATAGCATGCAGCAGCTATTGCAGAATGCTGACCGTGCGATGTACGCAGCTAAACGTGCCGGTAAAAATAGAATTTTCTTCTTCAATGAAGCACTGAGTCAGGAAGTGAAGCATCATGTCCAGTTGCATAACGACATACTGGCAGGCTTGCGTGAAGGGCAGTTTGAGCTCTACCTTCAACCTATCGTTGCTTTGGGTACCCAAGAAATTGCCAAATGTGAGGCACTTGTACGCTGGATTCATCCTATTAGAGGTATAGTCTCCCCTGGAGATTTTATCCCAGTTGCAGAACAGACAGGCGCTATTCGCAGCCTAGGTGAATGGATCTTAGATGAGGCTTGCCATCTGTCTGATAAGTTCAAGCAGGCAGGTATCGAAATGCAGATTTCGATTAACCGTTCTGTGGCAGAATTTTTCCCGAAAGATGCTGACGCCCGTTGGTTGCAGATTATTGATGGTCACGATGTGGATCACAGCAATCTGGTGTTTGAGATTACCGAGTCGCTGTTGATGGAAGGTGGCGATAGTCAGTTAGATAAGATCAAACGCTTGCGTGAGCAAGGTATCGCTTTCTCTATTGATGATTTTGGTACAGGGTATTCGGCAATTAACTACCTACGTCACTATCCTGCGGATTACTTGAAGATTGATCGTAGCTTTGTGATTGATCTCTTGGATGATGAGCAGGACAGAACGCTGGTCGAGGTAATCATCAAAATGGGTCAAACCTTGGGCATCAAAGTCGTAGCTGAGGGTGTTGAAAACCAGCAACAGCTAGATATGCTTCGCGAGTTTGGTTGTGATTATGTTCAGGGATATTTCCTTGGGCGTCCGGTACCCTTCGATCAATTCTTAGAATTCCTTCCGAAAGAGATTCACTCTTAATTTTAGTATAGAAAATCTCCATATAGCTCTAGGCTATCAGTCGATTAGTTTTGTTTAATTATTTTTATTCAACGTTTTCGCCTATATTAACTCTAACGAAACGCAAGTCATCCAGACGCGACATTTAGAGGAATAAGTCATGCTACAGAATAGCGAAGGTAAGAATATCCCAGCAGTAATTTTTCACACTCGTCAGGGTAATGAGTGGGTTGATGTAACGACTGCAGAGCTTTTCACAGGTAAGAACGTAATTGTATTCGCACTGCCGGGTGCATTTACACCAACATGTTCTAGCACGCATTTGCCTCGCTACAATGAGCTTGCGCCAGTATTCGCAGCAAATGGTATTGATGACATTATCTGCCTTTCTGTAAACGATACATTTGTAATGAACGCTTGGGCTGAAGATCAGCATGCAGACAACATCACTTTTATCCCAGACGGTAATGGTGAGTTCAGCGCAGCGATGGATATGTTGGTCGATAAAGACAACCTAGGTTTTGGCAAGCGTTCTTGGCGTTACTCCATGCTGGTGAAAGATGGCGTGATCGATAAGATGTTTATCGAGGCTGACCTTCCAGGCGACCCGTTTGAAGTATCTGATGCTGATACCATGCTGGATTACATCAATCCGCAAGCGGAACAGCCAAAACGCGTAACAGTATTGAGTAAGCCAGGTTGCCCGCACTGTACACGTGCTAAGAAAGCGCTGACTGACAACGGTTACAAGTACGAAGCGATTGAGCTAGGTAGCCACGGAGTAAGTTTCAGCACGTTGCAAGCGGTTTCAGGGCACGGCACAACGCCGCAGATCTTTATCGATGGTGAATTGATTGGCGGTGCTGATGATCTTGAAGCGTGGTTGAAGGGATAAACCGACGTTTTTAGAAAGGTTAAGGATGAATAGGAGAAACAAAAAAGCCGTAGCAGATCTGCTACGGCTTTTTCATTTTATTCTCATTTTTATCAAGAGGGATCTTAATCTTTTAAGCGCAATCCGCCCGGCTCAATGGTGATCTTGCCTTGTTTTAGTAGAGCACCGACAGCCATTTTGAATGCCTTTTTACTAATGCCAAAGTGCTTGTAGATCACTTCTGGTGAGGATTTATCATTGATCGTGATAAATCCTTCCTGCTCATCCATCATATCTAGGATCTGCTGTACGGTATCTACAACCTTGCTGTATCCCGGCTTTTGCATGGAAAGGTTGATCTTGCCGTCCGCGCGTACTTCTTTGATGTAGCCTTTAAATTTTTGGCCAGGGTAAACCGTTTTCAATACATCGCTACGGAAGATCAGGCCCCAGTGCTCGTGGTTAACAATCGCTTTTTGGCCTAGGTCGGTACGGTTGGCAATGACCAACTGAACCTCCTCGCCTGCTTTGTAACGAGGTGGTGTTTTATCCAAGAATTTATCGATCTTAGTGGATGCCACAATACGGTTAGTGTTCTTATCTAGATACAAACGCACAAGGTAGCGCTTACCAACCTCAACAGGGCGGTTCTTTTGCTCGCTGTAAGGTAGAAGCACATCTTTGGAAAGACCCCAGTCTAAGAAAGCACCTACATCGTTTACTTCTGAGACTTTCAGCATGGCAAATTCGTCAACGATCGCCTTAGGTGTTTCCGTGGTCGCAATCAGATAATCATCGGTATCAAGATAGATAAATACGCGGATACTGTCGCCGACTTCTAAATCTTCTGGGCAGTAACGTTTAGGTAAAAGTATTTCGCCTAGTTCACCTGCATCCAGATAAACGCCAAAATCTTTCTCTTTGATTACTTCCAGAGTGTTGTATTTGCCGATAGCGGCCATGGGAAAACCTTTCGATAATGAGTAGATGGAGCAGCATCGCTGCTAAGCACAGTATTATCCTAGTCCATCGCTCAATATAAAAGCTCTAAAACGAAAAAAGCCTCCTTAAAAATAAGGAGGCTTTCTGCGTATCAGAATAAGATAGGATTATTCGTTTACGCTACTTGCTTGCATGGATCTGGTTTATTTACCCATGCGACGGATCGCCTGTGGGGTAAAATCTTTATGTTTAAAGCGTTGGCTAAAGTCGAATCCATTGCCTTCTTCGTTCGTCAAACTACCCACTAGGTATCTACCAGATTGAAGATCATAAAGCGCTTCAGCAGTCAGCCAAGGCACATTTACATCACGGTATTGGAACTGGTGGGATTCACCTACACGCCATAGCTCGCCTCGACCGTCGTAGTGATCGACTACAGCAATCTGCCAGCTATCTTCATCAATGTAGAATGTACGTTTCGCGTAGATATGACGTTCACCATCTTTAAGCGTTGCCTCTACTTTCCACACGCGATGTAGCTCATAACGCGTTAGTTCTGGATTCATATGGCCAGGTTGAAGGATATCTTCATACTTTAATCCACGATCGGCTAGTTTGAAGCTGTTGTATGGAATGTAAAGCTCCTGTTTGCCAACAAGATTCCACTCGTAGCGATCAGGAGCGCCGTTGAATAGATCGAGGTTATCAGTTGTACGTTGACCATCACTGGCTGTGCCCGGTGCGTCATATGCAATTTGAGGCGCACGACGAACACGGCGCTGACCTGCATTATAAGTCCAAGCCTGACGAGGTTGTGCAATCTGGTTCATCGTCTCATGAACGAGTAACACGTTGCCGGTTAGGCGAGAAGGTGCTTTAACGCGCTGGACAAAGTAAAACAGGATATTGTTATCTTTTTTAGCGTCAGAACCGCCTTCTAAAGCGCTCGGCCAAGACATCTTTTCGTTAATTTTTACCGCAGTAAAATTACCGTTAGCTTGCACAGGTACCTGCACAAAAGTCCTTTCCAATGCACCGCCACGGTAGCGAGTCATGTGGTTCCAGATAACTTCTAAACCGTTTTCAGGGATTGGGAAAGGGATTGCTGTTTCAAAGCCTGATAGGCCGTTGCCGCCATCGGTTAGTTCTGCGCTGGAAGCATTCTGTTTTGCTGCAGCATAAACATCTGCTGGTAATGCGGCTGTACGATGGGTTGGGTACACAGGGATAGAGTAACTATCAGAATACTTCTGCAACATCGCCATCTGGCCGGGTGTAAGGTTATCCTTGTACTGATCAGCATTGGCTGCAGTGATAGTGAATAGTGGCTTTTCGCTTGCAAACGGATTGCTGTATCGATCAGAACCACTTTCTAAACCGCCGGTCCATGCCGGAATCGTACCTGCTGCATTACCCGCTTTTTCCGCACCGATCGGGGTTAGTTGATTGCCCAATTGAGCTACCTGCTCAGGTGTTGCGGCATAAACGCTTGCCGAGGCAAAAAGAATCGCCGAACTCAGCAGAAGTTTCTTGGTATTAAACATAGTGTATATCTCCATTTATCTGCTGATCTTAGAAAGAAACGGATGCGCTAATTGATAGGAAATCACGATCTTCTATAGAGTTAAAATCTCCACCGAAGAAGTCAGTATAAGAAAGCTGAACCTGATACTTATTTAGGTAATCAGCGGTCAGGCTTAGACCTAAGGTTTTCTCATCTTCATTAAACCCTGCACCTGGTTGTGGACCATAACCTTCTAAACCGTGTTTGAAGCTGATTTGTGGGGTTAGGTTTACACCGGCAAAAGCGTTTGGATAGTTTAGGTTAGCTCGCAATACGTAGCCGTAAGAGTCTTGGGTTACGAAGCCTTCAGTATCACCAGCAGCATAACCATATGCGCCATTACGGCCATACTTCAAGGCATTAGCACCTTCATCAAGGTCATGAACGTGAGTCCAAGCTAATTCACCTACCATGGTTAAACGGCTTGCACCAAGCACTTGATCGTAGAATTTTACAAAGCTAGTTTGAACTTGGGTTACATCAAATTCACTATAACCTGAAATTTCCCCCCCAAGACCGGCAGAGCTTATAAGGTTGTCGGCTGCGGTATTACCAACACCACCAATATTTTGCGCAAGAATCGCACCTACCAATAGGGGGCCGTTAATCTGCATCGGGACATCCCTTTTATGGCTGATTTCACCAGACCAAGCAATATCACCAATATTTGTATTAAAACTTAAACCGAGCATTTCTATATCTTCTGGATATTCAATGAAATATTCGGAGTCAAATGCAGATACAACAGCAGCTGCTGCGCCAATGAAAGCGATATCGGCAGGGGCAACCGTAGTATTTACACCACTAGTTACAGGAAGGCGGCTATGATATTTAGCTGCATAGAAACCAAATTCAGTATTGTTTAGTTCTTCAGCAAAGTACCTTAGCGAGAAACCAAACTGACCATCGTCATCAGCTTCTCTTCTGCCATTTGCATTTCGGTAAACGACCGGGTCTATACCTGTTGCTGCCCAAGCGCCTGCGGCATTCAGGGTATTGAAATATGCTTGGTCAGAAACGTTAACACCTAACGCAGCTAAGCTATCGCCTTGTACTCGGATGCCGTCGCAACCCTCTCCAACGAAGTCATTGTTGGAGAAATAGGTACCACAACCGTCGATCGCTGTTGGTTCCCATTTAAGTTGATAGAAACCTTCAATGCTTAAATTGTCGGTAAGTCCTAGTGAAGCAAAGGCCATATTTACCGGAAGTAGGCCTTCTTTAACTTCTGCGCCAGGGCGACGGAAGGCGTTGACATCAAATGGGTTGATAGCGTTTAAACCGCCCTGAATAAATGTACTTTCACCCCAGTTAACAACTTGTCGACCAATACGTACATCGAGTGGTTTTTCACCTAAATCAAATGCGCCGTACCAGTAGGCATCTAATACTTCGAAACCTCCAAATTTGGCATAATCATTAAATCCAGAATCGTCTAATTCTTCGCCGGGATCATAAAGGTTAGGCGAGTGGCCATGGTTTCTGGAACCGGATTCCAGTTCAGCGTCGTACCAGTATTTAGCCCGGGTAAAAACGCCCATATTTTCATAGCGTAGTTCAAGGTCGTGTACACCTTTCACGATTTGAGAGAAGGTTTCACCTTTATCAAAGTTCTGGTTACCGTCATCGTAACTACCTGAGCCAAGGCTAGTACCACCATTTCCTTGCGAAATTAGCTTTGAAGATGCGTCATCCATACGCCAGCTCGCACCCATTGAGATCTGAGAGTCAAAGCGACCTTCAATATCACCCAGATTAAATTCAATTGCTTGAGCCTGATTTATGCCTACTGCACTACCAATTAGTAACGGCAGTAGTTGGCGTGTAAACACCGAGGATGGTTTTTTGCTGCGACGCAAAATCCGGTTTTTTGTTGCCATTTCGTTCACCTAGCGTTGTTATTTTTTTAAGGCGCAAATTGTGTTTTCTATCTAAATCCATTGCGGCTACTCGGTAGGTTCATAAAACGGGCTCTACAGAGTAGTTACAGAGTCTTTAACGCTATCCATGTTCACTGGGTTAAGAAAATCTCTCAATAACAATTGAGGGCAAAGTTATTAACAAAATAGTTCGTTAGCTTGAAATTATTAACATAATAGTTCATGAATAAGAAAGGGAAGTGCGTTTCATCAAAAAATAAGAACAAAATAGGTTAGAGAGTCATGGAGCGTAAAATTACCGTACCCGCTGGGTACGTCCGTCACTTATTGCAATTAGTTGAAGAGCAAGGCTTCAGCGTTGAACAGCTGTTGACCCATGTCGGTATCGATCCGGCCGAAATTGGTAATCAGACTGAATTTCCAGCGGATAAGTTTGGTTTGCTCTATCAGCGCATTTATTACATCGCTCAAGACGAATATTTCGGAATGTTGAGTGGCGGTAAGGTGCCAAATGGAACCTTCCGCATGATGTGTCATTGCTTAATCCACTGTACAACGCTAGAGAAAGCGATCTATCGTGCCAGTGATTTTCATGAGATCTGTCGCGGCACAAAAGTTAAACCTTATCTGGTGCGCAAAGGCCGTTTTGCCAAGGTTTCGTTTACCACAACGGACGCGGCTGAAGTCTCTATGGAAGAGATTTTAAAAGACGAAATACCAGGGCGTATTCGAACTTCGCTATCGATGTGGCAGCATTTTTTATGTTGGCTAATTGGCAAAAGATTAGAGCTGAAAGCAGCCTATTTTTCCTTTGCTGAGCCAGACGATGTGGCGCAATACAAAACCCTTTTTCAGTCAGAAGTTAAATTTGATCAGCATGATAATGCCATCGTTTTTCCTGCGCGTTATTTGGATTTTCCGATTGTTCAAACCCCTGAGACTTTGCGTAGTTTCTTAAAAACTGCTCCTTATCAGCTGATCGTAATGGTGGATGATGACACCAGTTTGAAGTCCCAAGTGGTGGCTTTGATTGGTAAGGACTTTAGTCAGGATCTGCCAAGTGCTGAAGAAGTAGCGTATCGACTGCATATGTCAGTATCGACACTGCGGCGTAGATTGCTGGAAGAAGATACTTCCTATCAAAAGATAAAGGACGAGTGTCGCAAGCTAGCTGCGCTTAACTATATGAATTCCCCGCAGTTATCGATCAATGATGTTGCGGGTCTGATGGGATTTGAAGAGCCCTCCGCGTTCTTTAGGTCATTCAAAAAATGGACAGGTATGACTCCAGGGGAATATCGGCGTAGTGATAGCTATTGCCAGCAATTAGCTGATTCTTAATGCTATAAATTGGCCCTAATTATAGGGCCTTTTTTGTTTCTAGAACGTTTTTGTTAGTCATTGAGGTGTGAATTGTTATTGCTGGATCTGGGCGCTGGAACGATTATGTTAATAGCATTTCCCAATGTGAATTAACGTCGAGTTATTACAATAAAAAGCCTGAGCCGACCTAAGCGGTAAGCAGGTTAAGACGGAGCAAGTTATACAATGAGCGATTATCGATACCCGTATCAAGATGGTGTTTTTGTCTTGAATGAGCTGGTGGGGTTAGAACAGATTTGTCATTCAGCAGGTCTAGAAGAATTTGCTGAAGGCTTGGCTGAAGCGGTTTTAGATGAGGCTTCTAAACTAGGCACGGAACAGCTTGCTCCTCTAAATGTTGTTGGTGATCAGCAAGGTGCAAAATTAGTTGATAACCAAGTACAGGAAACACCGGGTTTTTCTGATGCTTACCAACAGTTTTGTGAGGGTGGCTGGCCATCGCTTGCGGCTAATCCTGAATTCGGTGGTCAGGGCCTGCCTAACGCACTCTCTGTTGCGGTTAACGAAGTGTGGCAGTCCTCCAACTTGGCTTGGGCTTTATGTCCTCTGCTGACTCAGGGCGCTATCGAAGCGTTGGAAACACATGGCAGTGAACAGCTACAGCAGCACTACCTTCCTAGGCTGATCAGCGGTGAGTGGACGGGCACCATGAACCTGACAGAACCTGATGCAGGTACCGACTTGGCCGCGCTGAAAGCGCGTGCTGTACCAGAAGGTGATCACTACCGAATTACTGGCCAAAAGATCTTTATCACCTGGGGTGATCATCAGATGACTGAGAATATCGTTCATCTGGTATTAGCGCGTTTGCCTGATGCTCCGGCCGGTGTAAAAGGGATCTCTCTATTTGTCGTGCCAAAATTCCTGTTGGATGAAAATGGCCAAATGACTGATCAGCGCAACGATGCATCGGCAGTTGCTCTTGAGCACAAGCTCGGTATCCACGGCAGTCCTACCTGTGTGATGAGTTTTGGTGATAACGATGGTGCAATTGGTTACTTGGTAGGTGAGGAAAATAATGGCCTCGCATGCATGTTCACTATGATGAACGATGCACGCCAAGGTGTGGGCCTGCAAGGTTTAGCAATTTCTGAACGTGCTTATCAACAGGCGTTGGAATATGCCAAAGAGCGAGTGCAAGGCACATTAAGAGATGGCTCTCGTGTCACCATTATGAAGCACCCTGATGTACGTCGCATGTTGTTGCAGATGAAATCAGGTATTCAAGCAATGCGTGCATTAACTTACGTTGCTCGCGCCGAAAGTGACCTTTGTCAGAATGCTCAGGACAGTGAACAGCGAGCTAAACATCAGGCACGAACGGATCTTCTCACGCCGATTGTTAAAGGTTGGGTGACAGAGTTAGCCCAAGAGATGACCTATCTTGCAGTACAAGTGCACGGTGGTATGGGCTTTATCGAAGAAACAGGCGCTGCGCAGCATTATCGCGATGCGCGTATTCTGACGATTTATGAAGGTACTACCGGTATTCAGGCTTTAGACCTGATCGGTCGAAAAACCTTGGTAGATAGTGGTGCTGCACTCACTGATCTACTGAGCGAAATTGCTAGCGATCTTGATCAGATATCCGAACCTGAACTGCAAGATATGGTTAGCGCTACCCGAGATGCCCTTGCCCACGCAGAAGACGCTAAAAAGTGGGTATTGGAAACCGCGAGTAAAGATCAAGCCGCAGCGGGTTCAGCCAGCGTCAGCTTTATGATGTTGCTTGGTTATCTATGTGGTGGTTGGTTATCGGTTAAATCAGCCAGTATTGCCCAAGCTAAGCTAAATGATCCTGAAAGCGATCAACCATTTTTAGAAAGCAAAATTGTATCGACGCGCTTTTATGTAGAGCAGTTGCTACCACGTACGTCAGGTCTGTTGAGCGCAGTCATGGCGGGTGGTGATGCGGTGATGCAGCTTTCTGAAGAGCAGTTTTAAGTAGACGCCATATAGGTGAGAGAGGTGAGTTATGAGTGATATGGCGCGTGAATCAATGGAGTTTGATGTAGTCATTGTTGGAGCAGGTCCTGCTGGATTATCCACAGCCTGCCGTTTGATGCAGCAAGCTCAAGAAGCGGAAAAAGAACTAACGGTTTGTGTGGTAGAAAAAGGCTCTGAAGTTGGGGCGCATATATTATCGGGCGCAGTCATTGAATCTCGCGCTCTAGATGAGCTGTTTCCTGATTGGAAAGAGCAGGGGGCGCCGTTAAATACGCCGGTGACCGAAGATCAGATCTATATGCTCAAAGATGAGGAAAAAGCCACCCAAGTGCCGAACATGCTGGTTCCTAAAACGATGCATAATAATGGTAACTATATTGTTAGCTTGGGTAACTTATGTCGTTGGTTGGCAGAGCAGGCTGAGCAGCTTGGTGTGGAAATCTTCCCTGGTTTTGCTGCAGCTGAAGTTCTTTACCATGAAGATGGTAGCGTTAAGGGTGTAGCGACGGGGGATATGGGTCTAACTGAGTCTGGTGAGCAGAAAGATAGTTATATGCCGGGTATGGAGCTGCATGCTAAATACACGGTGTTCTCAGAAGGCTGTCGTGGGCATTTAGGTAAAGAGCTTATCGAGCGCTTTGATCTGGCAGCAGACGCCGATGCTCAACATTATGGCTTGGGTATAAAAGAACTGTGGGATATTGATCCTGATAAGCATAAGCCTGGTTTAGTTGTGCATGGTTCAGGCTGGCCATTGAGTGATGGCGCGAGTGGCGGTTTCTTCCTCTATCACACCGAGGGTAATCAAGTGGTTGTTGGCTTGATTATCGATCTGAACTACTCCAATCCATATTTAAGCCCGTTTGATGAGTTTCAGCGCATGAAACATCATCCAGTTTTGAAACAGTACCTAGAGGGCGGTAAGCGCGTCTCCTATGGTGCTAGGGCGATCACGAAAGGCGGCTTTAATGCCCTGCCTAAAATGACCTTCCCGGGTGGCATCATTGCAGGTTGTAATGCCGGTACGCTTAACTTCTCGAAGATTAAGGGTACGCATACTGCAATGAAGTCGGGCATGCTGGCTGCAGAAGCAATTTTCGATGAGCTCACTCAGTCGGGCGAGGGTGGTAAAGAGCTGAGCTGTTATGCACAGAAGTTTGAATCCTCTTGGTTGTATGACGAATTATTCCGCTCACGTAACTTTGGCCCTGCCATGCATAAGTTTGGTCCGTTGTTAGGTGGTGCCTTTAACTACATCGACCAGAATATCTTTGGCGGCAAAATTCCATTGACGCTGCATGATACTCATGCTGACTATGCGCAATTAAAACCTGCCTCTGAGTGTAAAGAAATTAGCTATCCAAAACCGGATGGTGAAATCAGCTTTGATAAGCTCAGTTCAGTGTTCCTCTCAAATACCAACCATGAAGAGGATCAGCCGTGCCATCTTCAGTTAAGGGATGAAAGTATTCCTTTAGGTTCAAACCTATCGACTTATGCTGAACCTGCGCAGCGATATTGTCCTGCGGGAGTGTATGAAGTGGTTGAGGATGAACAGGGACAAAGATTCCAAATAAACTCGCAAAATTGTCTACACTGTAAGACCTGCGATATTAAAGATCCGGCCCAAAATATTAAGTGGGTGGTCCCAGAAGGTATGGGCGGACCAAATTATCCAAATATGTAGTTTGTAGAAATCCGGTGAGGCGTGTTTATCCGGTTGTTTTTTAATCGTTTCTGGTTAATCTTTAGTCGAATTTCCAGAAACTGAAAAAACTTTGAAAAATAATCAGTTTTTTTGCAAAAACAGTACGTAATTAGTTGACACAAAAACTCATTGCGATAATATACGCGCCGTTCCTGCGGAGGGATGGCTGAGTGGTCGAAAGCACTGGTCTTGAAAACCAGCGGTCCGAGAGGGCCCTAGGGTTCGAATCCCTATCCCTCCGCCATTTACTGGAACAGCAGTTCCCTGATAGCTCAGTTGGTAGAGCAGTAGACTGTTAATCTATTGGTCGCTGGTTCGAGTCCAGCTCAGGGAGCCATCTTAAGAGTTGGGTCGTTAGCTCAGTCGGTAGAGCAGTTGGCTTTTAACCAATTGGTCATAGGTTCGAATCCTATACGACCCACCACTCTTAAACTTCTTTAGCGAAATTCTTTCGCAATTTTATGTGGGTCGTTAGCTCAGTCGGTAGAGCAGTTGGCTTTTAACCAATTGGTCATAGGTTCGAATCCTATACGACCCACCACTTTAAGAATCCAGCCTTGAGCTGGTTTTTTTATGCCTGAAATTCAGCACGACTTCGCCGTTTAGGACGTTACTTCGTGGCTAGAGGACGCAGCTGCGCTGCTAGAGGACGGCTGCGCCTAGAGGTTGCTTTGTTAATCTCTATCATTGGCGATCCTAAATTTACTGAACTATTGATCCAGCTCGGACTCTATTTCTTGAATAACTGCTAAAGTTAGTGAGTGGTTTCTATACAGTTGTTTCTCTAGAGGGTTTTATGTTGCATCCCGACCAGTGGGTAATCGAGGAAAAGGATGATCTGGTGCCATTGGATAAGTGGCAGAAAACAGTGGATGTGATGGCGCGAATCTTTCAAGCGCCTGCGGGCTTTATTGTCCAGTATCGCCCAAAAGGCTATCAGGTAGTGATTGCCAGTGATCAGGAATCGAATCCATACCCTGCTGGGGTAGAGATTACGCCGGATACCAACATTTTTTGTAAAAAAGTCGTGCAGGAAGGGCATGAACTATATGTCAAAAATGCCCAAGAGGATTCTGCTTGGGATACCAACCCTGAAGTTGCTAATGATGGTTTTAGCTCCTACCTAGGTTTGCCGGTGCAGTGGCCATCAGGCGAGCCGTTTGGAACCATCTGTGTCATGGATTTTGAATCCACAGATTACCGCGCTGAATACATAGATCTGGTGAGTGAGTTTAGAGATCTGATCGAGGCTGATCTGCGTCTCCTTTCTCAGTATGAAGAGATTTCCAACTTAGCAATGACAGATGAGCTTACAGGGCTTTATAACCGTCGTGGCTTTATGTCTGTAGCAACGCATTACTCGGTACTTGCTAAACGCACAGGGATGGCTCTAGGTTTGCTCTATTTGGATCTTGATGATCTTAAAGGGATAAATGATCAACAGGGTCATAGTTCGGGCGATCAGGCGCTTAAACACCTTGCAGAAGCTATCCGAGGCGCTATCAGAGAAAATGATATCTCTGCGCGTATGTCTGGTGATGAGTTTGTAGTGCTCGCTGCCGCAGAGTCGCAGGCTGACTTAGATAAAATCGCTGAGCGAATTAGCCAGGGGCTTAAGGAAAATCAGCTAAGTGTCAGTATTGGTAGTGTGATGCTTGCTGGTAATCAGGCGATTGAGTATTGGCTGGAGCAGGCTGATAGCAAAATGTACCAAGATAAAAGCAGTTAGCACCTTCCTTCGTGGCTTTAAGCGGACTATATCTTGTAACCCTTATTTATTGAGGGTACAACTAAAAATACAGTTATATTCATTTTGTAAGTTGCTATAGGCCATATTTCATATGGGTACTGATCCTAAGCCCCACTCATCAAGCTTGAATGATATCGATGGATCGATTCTTAGCTATATTAATGATCCGGTTTCTATAGTTGATAAACACTATATCTATCGTGCGGTTAGTCGTGGCTATGAGCTTATGTTTCAGCAGCCTGCTTCTGAGATTATAGGCACTCACGTTAGGGATCTTCATGGTGACGAAGTATTTAACGGTTTTTTGAAGCCCGCATTAGATAGAACGTTGGCAGGGGAATCCTTTGAATTTCAATTTTCTAGACCAGACCCTGAGGGCAATCTCCTTCATATTCATAGCAAACACTCCGTTTATAGTGGTCCTTTAACGCAAGGCTTGGGTGTGGCTGTTGTGGCCCGAGATATAACTGAGCTAGTGAATGCGACCCAAAAATTGGAAGCAGAACGTGCTCTCTTAAAAAAAGAACGAACTCTGCTTAAGAACATAATAAATACGCTCCCGGACTTTATCTTCGCCAAAGATGATAAGGGTGTATACCAGGTAGTGAACCGCAGTTTTGAAGAGTTTATTAATAAGCCCTCGAACGAAATCTTGGGAAAAACAGATGCAGATCTTATGTCCAAGGAGTCTGCAGGCTATGTTCGGGGTATAGATGCTCAGGTTTTGAAGACCGGAGAGGCTCACAGGGATGATGAATGGGTTACCTATGAGGATGGTAGGCGTCGATTACTGGACATGCATAAGCTGCCATTGGTAAATGAAAGCGGTGAAGTAAATGGGGTTTTGGGTATTGGCACTAACGTTACCTTTGAAAGTCAGGCCGAGCAGAATCGTCAAATAGCTTCGGTATTCTTCGAGGTGACCAATAACCCCTGTTTTATTCTAAATGCTCAGTCTGAAGTTCTAGCTGCAAATTCAGCGGCTCAAAGGGCGTTTGATTTAGATGAGAGGCCGGAGGGTTCCGTATTTGATTATTTTTTTGATGCAGCAGGTGGCAAGTGCAGCCTTGAAGAGTGCTTAGGAACTAATCAATATTGGAGCGGGGAGCTCTGTGACAACAAAAATAGTACTTATTTTGCTTCGCTTCATAAGGTTGCTGCTCAATCTAAACTAGCTGATCGATTTGTCTTGGTTTTTCAAAACCCAGAAGATCATACTCAGGTTGCTCAGGAGTTGCTGGCAAAAGCTTATGAGGATCCCCTTACTAAGCTGCCAAATAGAAGGCTATTCTATTCAAAATTAGAGAGTGCTCTAATTCGCGCTGAGCGTCAGTTGAAAAAGATAGCGGTACTGTATATCGATCTTAATAGCTTCAAGCCTATAAATGATAATTTTGGGCATGAGGTTGGAGATAAGGTCTTAATTGAGTTAGCTAGAATCCTGATCTCTTGTTTAAGAAAAACAGATATCGTTGCTCGGATTGGCGGTGATGAGTTTGCTGCACTGGTCGACACAAACTCATTGGAAGAAGCTAAGCTCATTGTAAGTAAGATTCATCAAACTATAGAAAAATCATTCTCTGTAGAGCAATTACCCAATCATAAAATCAGTGTCAGTATTGGAATCAGTTGTTTTCCAGATGATGCAGGTGCAGCTGAAGAGCTCTTACGTATAGCTGACCAAGATATGTATAAAGCGAAGCAGAAATTTAAGTCTCAATCTGTTTAGGACGCCGCTTCGCGGCTAGAGATCGGCTTCGCCTTTTAGGACGCCACTACGTGGCTAGAGGACGGCTTCGCCTAGAGAAAAAGCGTTGGTGTTGGAGTTATTTCTGCTTGAAACCCGTTGTCTGACATACTTCAGCTATTCTTCTGTTAATAAAAAAACACGGCTATGACTTTCTATCTCGTTAGTTTTCTTGCCTTTTTTACTTGTTACTCACATATTAAGCGCTTAGGGCTCTGTTGTGCAGAGGGCTTCCTGTACAGTCAATATTTATAAAGCGTTAGTTGAAATTGGAGTAGGAATGACAGAGAGCTTTATTAGACAAAGAAGAAACTTATACATCGTAAACGGAATATTGCTCTTTTCATGCCTAGCAAAAGTACAAATTTCAAATTTGACAGTGGCGGGTATTAATTTCTCAGGGTTTAACAATCCTCAAATTTTCTTTGTCTTTCTATGGATTGTTTGGATTTATTTTTTATATCGTTTTGCTGTTTATTTCTTAGAGGATGAAAGAGATTCGTTTATCAAAACTTGGGAAAGAGAAATACAACGGTATGTAAATCCAAAGCTTCATCAAATAGCTGAAGGTTACTGCTCGAATGAATACTTAGGTAATTCTGGAAATTTCTATAGTCTAAAGAAAAATGGATGGAAGTTAAATTTTCAAGAAGGCTGTGATCACGAACATCTTGGGCAGCAAATAAGTAATCACTCATTACACATACGATATAGCCAATTGGCAGTCCCTCTTACTCTAGGGGCTTTAAGGTTTCTATTATTAACACCTGCTGTGACTAATTACATATTACCAATTCTGTTCAGCTTCGTTGTATTTTATGTTGCCGGTTTCACAAGTTGGGAAGGTGCTTTAAATTCGAACATAAATTAATAAGTAGTTTAACTTTTCGTAACGGCGCTGGATGCATTCTAGCGGTATCTATTATCGGGACAGTTCCGAGTTAATTCATGCTTTTCTAAGCTTTTTAAACCTCAATGTAACGATGATTCATACATTATCTACCGAACGACTTACCCTGCGCTCTTGGCGAGACTCCGATTCCAAGCCATTCTTTGAGCAGATCAATGCCGACTCTGAGGTGATGGAATATTTCCCAAGTACGCTTTCTCGTGAGGAGAGTGATGCATTGGCGACTGAACTGCAGCGTCGTATCGATGTGAATGGTTGGGGTTTATGGGCTGTTGAGGAGAAGGCTTCTGGGCAGTTTATTGGCTTTGTTGGTTTGAATAGCCCTCTGATAGAGCTACCTTTTACGCCTTGTGTTGAGGTGGGTTGGCGGTTGAGTAAAGCGTTTTGGGGTAAGGGCTACGCGACTGAGGCTGCGCAGAAAGCCTTGGAATTTGCATTTGTCGAGTTGGAGCTTGATGAGGTGGTGTCGTTTACGGCGGTGCCTAACTTACGTTCTCAGGCGGTAATGACGCGTTTGGGGCTGTGTGACACAGGGGAAAACTTCAACCATCCTGCTGTACCATCGGAAAGCTCACTGTACGAACATGTATTGTTTAAAATCACGCGCGGTGAGTGGGCTAAATCGCTTTAGGCTTTAGATCAAGATTAAGCGTACTCGATCTTAGTGATTTCGTACCAAACTTCGCTGCCATCCGGTTTCTGTAAACAAACCTCTTCGCCAAGCTGCTTTTTCAGCAATAACTTTGCAAGGGGGGAATCCATAGAGATGTAATCAGAGCCAGCGCCGATCTCATCGGGACCGACGATGCGGTGGCGTTTCTCTTCATCCTCTTCATCTAACAGCGTAACCCAAGCGCCGAAAAATACGGTATCGCGTTTATCCGGGGCTGGAGCGCGGTCTACCACAACCATATCTTCTAAGCGTTTGGAGAGGTAGCGAACGCGGCGGTCGATCTCTCGTAGCTGCTTTTTACCGTAGATGTATTCTGCGTTCTCGGAACGGTCTCCTTGAGCGGCAGCTTCCTTTACCGATTGGGTAATTTCAGGACGTTTTACCTTCCAAAGATATTTCAGTTCGTCGTTCAGCTCTTTATAGCCTTCGGCTGTAATGTATTTAGAGCTTCGAGGTTGAGGGGGGCGCCATCTTCCCATGGTGGTTTTTCTCTAATTTTTCTGTGATTTTCAGTAAAGAAGTTTAGCGTTTTGCCGATACAGTCGTCACTAGTTTCAACACTAGATTGTTACTTCCGGTTGTAGATAGGCTTTATGCGTACAGAACAGATTCAAACTCGAATAGAGGGCTATACCTCCAATCTGAGCCAAGCGGTTCAGAGTGGTAGTGGTGCGCAGTTCTCTATGCTGCTGAGTTTGATTCATTCTAACCAGCAGTTGATGAAGCCAGATGCTGTGCCTGCTGCGTCGGATGCAGAGTTTCGTTTACCGGAAACCCAGTCCAAATACCCTGATCCAAATGAGTTACATGATGGTCAGGTTGTAGAGCGACTGAATATGGCGGTACATGACGGTTTAGTGGGTGATTTTGCCTATGTGAATGGCTATCTGCATAGCCATAGCAATACGCCACGTCAGCAGCAGTTATCGTCGGATGAGTACGCTAAGGTTGCGTTGATGTCGACCGGTCAATTGATGATCGATGAGATTGAAAGCTCCCGTTCACAGATCCGTACGGCAGCTTAATTTTATTTCTAATTTAGGCGCTTAAGTACGCCACTGAATCTTTTCTGCTTCGCCCGCTTCTACCTTCCAGTATTCATCTGGATCATCACCATCGTTCCAGCCGCCAGCAATGCTTCGCACTTGTGTATCCATCTCTGAGGACGCTGCGTGTGCGCAGTCTAGGTCTTGAGCCCATGGGCTCTTATCCGATTTAAGCCATACGCTAGCCCATGCTTTGCCAGCCACTTTTTCGTGGATCATGACGGGTACGGAGTGATCACCGAAGCGCAGGCTCAGCTCGTGGATATTGCCTTTAGAGGAGATGATATCCATTTGGTCGGCATGTGACTGAAGCCAATTAGTGATTGAATCAAAAGAGCGATTCTTTACGTAGATTTCTATATCAGGGTGTCGGGTGTCAGTCATTTTTGTCGTCGCTAATAAAACGGATGATACGTAGTACGCTGAGGCTAAGATAACCTATGGCCGCCAGTATGATCCCTGCCACTATGATGATCAAGCCAATCAGGGCAAGAATCTCTTGAGCTACTGAGCTTTTCAATGCAAATTCGGCAGCGCCTAGGATAAGTACGCCGACAAAGAAGGCGACAAAGCCGATGCCAAAGATTACTAAATTTTGGCGAGGGTTGTCGGCTCTATGTTTTAGCCAGCGTTTCAGGGTTTGCTTCATAAGCGGGTAAATACGCCCAAATTAACATCTAGGGTGAGATCTAGCTGTTCTTGGTCGATGATTTTTTGTTGTGCTTCAGCTTTGAGACGCTGGCCGTGCGGGGTCATCGCCAATAAAGTGCTGATCTGCTCTGAGCTATTGAGTGAAAATTGGTAGTTCACTGTTACTTGTTTAGATAGCTCAAACTGCTCTTTTAGCGTATCAACCGGATTGAAGTGGCTCTCTCTAATCTCGCTGTAGATCAGTTTGCGTAGTTCGATCAGATGATCGGCACCCGGCCAAGCAACAATTAAGCTACTACCGGCTTTCATTGGTTTCGCCAGTGCTTCTGGCATTAAGCGGCTAAAGAGCACAAGTTGAAGATCCAGTGATTGATCCGGCACTGGTGTATCAGCACCGGAAGCAACTAACCATTGAATCTCTTTAGTTCGAGCGCAAGCAGCTTTTACCGCATGTTTGGAGATGTCTAAGCCGGTGAGCTCCACAGATTGGCCGTTGGCTAACAGGTGCTGGTGGAGACGGTCTGTGTAATAACCTTCACCGCAGCCCATATCTAGAATGCGAGCGTTCTCTGTGCCTTTTATTTCGTCTAAAGCAAGCTGATTGATCTGGCCGGAGAGTGCTTGGTAGTGGCCGCCATCTAAAAACTGACGGCGGGCTTGTACCATCTCTGTATTATCGCCCGGATCTTTTGAGCGCTTTTTGTGGGCCAGTAATAGATTCCAATAGCCCTGACGCGCTGCGTCGAAACTGTGATTGTTTCCGCAGCGTATATTTTTGCCCTGCTGTTCCAGCAAGGATTTACAAACAGGGCAAGTGAGTTGCATTACTAGTCCTTAACCAGCAGGCGAGCCATAACGTTCTCGTAAAGATCAGATAGGGTATCTAGATCTTTGCAGCTGATGCGCTCGTTCACTTTGTGGATAGTCGCATTGATTGGGCCAAGCTCAACCACTTGTGCGCCTGTTGGTGCGATAAAGCGGCCATCAGAAGTACCACCAGACGTGGATAGCTCAGTGTCCTGACCTGTAATCGCTTTAATCGATTGCTGGCATGCTTCTACTAAATCGCCTTCAGCGGTTAGGAATGGGTTGCCAGAAAGCGTCCAGTCGATATCCCACTCTAGATTGTGCTTGTCTAGGATGTCGCGAACACGGGTTTTTAGTTCATCCGCAGTTACTTCTGTAGAGAAGCGGAAGTTGAACATGATATCCACATGACCTGGTACAACGTTAGTTACGCCTGTACCGCCATTGATATTAGAGATCTGGAAGCTTGTTGGTGGGAAGAAATCGTTACCTTCATCCCAAACTTCAGCCGCTAGCTCTGCTAATGCAGGTGCAGCCATGTGAATTGGATTTTTTACTAGGTGTGGGTAAGCAACGTGACCTTGAACACCGCGAACAGTCAGTGCGCCGCCAAGAGAGCCTCGACGACCGTTTTTAATCACATCGCCTACGTGCTCAGTACTTGAAGGTTCGCCAACGATACACCAAGTGATCTTTTCGTTACGTGCTTCAAGGTGGTCAACTACACGAGTCGTACCATTCACCCATGGGCCTTCTTCGTCACTGGTGATCAGTAGAGCGATAGAGCCATCGTGATCTGGATGGTGTTCTACAAAGCGCTCTAGCGCGGTAATGAATGCCGCTAGACTGCCTTTCATATCTGCTGCGCCACGACCGCAAAGCATGCCTTGTTCGATATGCGCTTCGAATGGTGGAAACTCCCAGCGCTCTTCAGGGCCAGAAGGAACAACGTCAGTATGACCTGCAAAGCAGAAAACTGGACCTGAATCGCCACGGCGAGCCCAGAAGTTAGATACCTCTTCAAATTGAAGGCGCTCAATTTTGAAGCCTAGGGCCTCTAAGCGTTCAATCATGAGATCCTGACAGCCTGCGTCTTCAGGTGTTACAGAGCGGCGGCTGATTAGGTCTTTGGCCAATTCAATTGTTGGAGAGAGGTGCTG
This sequence comes from Neptuniibacter sp. QD48_11, assembly GCF_047778095.1. Classification (GTDB taxonomy): domain Bacteria; phylum Pseudomonadota; class Gammaproteobacteria; order Pseudomonadales; family Balneatricaceae; genus Neptuniibacter. The sequence goes on along the minus strand of NZ_CP180551.1, from coordinate 2,968,399 downwards.
AGTCATAGTGAGGTTCCCGAGTATATGGGCAATTCTAGAGGATAGCGTAAAAATTGGATTGAGAGCGTAATGAGCGCCGCTCAGGCAAGGCAAAACCTGCTGAGAAAGCAGAGGCTACAAGTAGTAGCTGAGCATTTCGAAGCAGGTTTTAACGCAGGCTGCGCAAGCGCAATAGCTCTCAACCTATTTTTTAGTTGTGCTTGTGTAGCTCTTCATTCAACTCAATCGCAGACTTGTTAGTCTTAACTTCGATGCGACCGTTCTGAGAGTTACGACGGAACAATAGGTCTGGCTTGCCAGCAAGCTCAGCAGCTTTAACGGTGCTAACTTCGTTGTTCTGATCGTCAAGGATCGTTACTTTAGAGCCAGCAGTTACGTATAGACCTGCTTCTAGCGTACAACGATCGCCTAGTGGTAGACCTAGACCTGCGTTTGCACCTAGTAGGCAGTTTTCGCCAACAGAGATCACAACGTTGTTACCGCCAGATAGTGTACCCATAGTAGAGCAGCCACCACCAAGGTCAGAACCGTTACCTACAACAACACCTGCAGAGATACGGCCTTCGATCATGCTTACGCCAAGTGTACCCGCGTTGAAGTTTACGAAACCTTCGTGCATTACAGTTGTGCCTTCACCTACGTGAGCACCTAGACGTACACGAGAAGCGTCACCGATACGGATACCAGCAGGTACAACGTAATCAGTCATTTTCGGGAACTTATCAACAGAGTTAACTGTTAGAACGCGGCCTTGGGCGCGTGCAGCTAGTTGACGTTTTGGTAGATCGTCTAGAGATACAGCGCCTTCGTTAGTCCATGCAACGTTTGGTAGAAGACCGAAGATACCAGTTAGGTTGATACCGTGCGGCTGAACTAGACGGTGAGAAAGAAGAGAAAGCTTTAGGTAAGCTTCTGCAGTGCTTGTTGGGTTCTCGTCAGACTCAAGGATGCAAAGTACTAGTGGCTGTTGAGTGCCTTCTAGGATCTCTACGATTTCAGCTTGGTCTTCAGCGCCTACAGATAGGAATGCAGCTTCTAGATCTTTTAGCTGAGCTTCTTTGATTTCGATTGCAGCGTTGCCACCTGTGTAGCCAACTTTTTCAGCAACAGCGTTAACCATCGCATCGTCTGCGTTCAGCAGTGGTGCGTTGTAATAAACTTCTAGCAGTTCGCCAGCAGAGGACTTAGTGCCTACACCCAAACCGAATGCAAAATTCGCCATGATATTCTCCAGAAATATAAAATTTAAAATTCGTTACGTTGTTGCAGCGCGCTTAGCTGAAAAGCGCTGCGTATTCTGTATCTTTAAAACCTACTTTGCGTTCACTTCCGGTATCCAGAAGCGGGCGCTTGATCATTGCTGGGTGCTCCAGCATTAGCGCAATGGCAGAGGCTTCATCAATATTGTTCTTAACTTCGTCTGGCTGCTGACGCCATGTCGTACCGCGCTTATTTAGCAGTAGTTCCCAACCTAGCTCATCAACCCAAGTTTTAAGTTGCGCTTCTTCTAGGCCGTTTTTGCGGTAATCGTGGAACTGGTAATCAACACCGTTCGCTTCCAGCCATTTTTTAGCTTTCTTGATTGTGTCGCAGTTAGGAATGCCATACATAGTAATCATATGGGGATTAATCTCCGGCCTTAAAGTGATTCAACGTACTCGCGGATACGATTTGCTGCTTCTACGCACTCTTCAACGGTTGCAACTAGTGCCATGCGTACAAAACCCGCACCCGGAAGGATGCCATCGGTTTCGCGAGATAGGTAGCTACCCGGAAGTACAGTTACGTTTTGCGAAGCGAACAAGCCTTGTGCGAACTTATCATCAGCAATAGGCGTTTTAACCCACAGGTAGAAGCTTGCATCTGGACGCTGAACTTCCATTACAGGCTCTAAGATACGGATAACGCTGTCGAACTTGTGACGGTACTGGTCACGGTTATCGAGTACGTGATCTTCATCGTTCCATGCTGCAATAGACGCTAGCTGATGCTGAATCGGCATAGAGCAACCGTGGTATGTACGGTAAGACAGGAACGGTTGTAGCAGTTTCGCATCGCCTGCAACAAAGCCAGAGCGCAAACCTGGTAGGTTCGAGCGCTTGGACAGACTGTGCATAACGATACAGTTTTTGTAATCGTCACGGCCAAGATCTGCGCATGCTTGTAGAAGACCTACTGGCGCGTTCTCTTCGTCTAGGTAGATTTCGGAGTAACACTCATCAGATGCCACGATGAAATCGTATTTATCAGAAAGCGCGATTAGCTTTTTCAATGTTTCCAGATCAGTTACTGCACCTGTTGGGTTGCTTGGAGAGCATAAGAACAACAACTGACAGCGCTGCCACACATCTTCTGGTACAGCGTCGTAATCAGGAATAAAACCGTTTTCTGGCAGGCAGTTTAGGTAATATGGCTCTGCGCCAGATAGATACGCCGCACCTTCATAGATCTGATAAAACGGGTTTGGAGATACCACTAATGCGTCAGGCGCGCGGTTAACTGCTGCTTGTGTGAAAGCGAAGATCGCTTCACGTGTACCGTTAACCGGCAGAACGTGATCGTCAGCAGTTAGCGTGTTTTCATTCAGGCTAAAGCGACGTGTGCACCAGTCGGCAATTGCTTGGCGTAGCTCTGGCAAACCTTTAGTTGTAGGGTAGTTTGCCAGCTTGCCCATGTTTTCAATTAGGCACTCCGCCACGAATGGAGGTGACGGGTGTTTTGGTTCGCCGATAGAAAGTGCGATGTGCTCTTTATCCGAAGGCGGTGTTACTTCCGCTTTCAGCGCAGTCAATTTTTCAAATGGGTATGGCTGTAACAGACTCAGATCGCGATTCATACGGGTCCTTTAAGTGCCCAAGTCGGGGCTCACTAATGAAAAGATGAAGCAAAATTAGGCGCAAAATTATACCTGAGAACAGCACTAGGATTAAGACCTAATTTTTTGCCTTAAAATATAACCTTTTGTAGATTTTAGGCGGTATTTCGCAATTTATGGCTTTGAATAGGTGTGAAGATATGATCAAACCGAACTATGCTGATGGATATCACAAAAAAGGTAGGGTTCTATGACTACCGAAAGACGAATATATCCGCGTATCAATACGGATATACCTGCAGAGCTTTCCACGCAAGATGGGGTTTCGGTCGACGTCACTTTGATCAACATCAGTTTAGGTGGGATGTTGGTTGAAGGTGGGCCTGATATGAACCAGTTGAGACCGCCTATTGTCGGGGCTCCCCTAGAAATTTATGTCCATTTTGGTCTTAATAATCAGCCGGTACATTGCTTATGCCGAGTGGTGTACAACCAGCGCCAATCTCAACATTGTATGCGCTACGGCTTAGCCATTTTGAGTATTGATGACCAAGCCGCGGAAAGTTTGCAGAGCTTTATTAAATCCAAACTTAACTAGTCACCTGAGGGCTAGCCTCTTCAGGTAGACTAGGTTCTTCAGGTAGATCTAGACTTTTGAGACCGAAAAACTGACGGATATTTTCGATATAGGTCAGTGTTGCAGGCACAAATAGAAGAATCAGCAATGTGCCATAAGCTAAGCCGAACACTATTGATACCGCCATCGGGATGAGGAACTGTGCTTGCAGGGAGGTCTCAAACAGAATCGGTGTTAGGCCAGCAATCGTTGTGAGCGAGGTTAGCAGTACCGCACGCAGACGTTGGCAGGCCGCTTCCTCTATTGCTTCTTCAATCGCCAGCCCCTGTTTTCTTAGTTGCTTATAGAACGTCACCAAAACGATTGAGTCATTGATGACGATACCGGATAAGCCGAAGAAGCCGAATAGGGACAAAATGGTTAAGCTTAAGCCCATAATTCCATGGCCTAAAATCGCGCCGGTCAGTCCTAGAGGGATTGCTAGCATTACCGCGATTGGCCAACTGTAAGACGCAAATACCCAAGCCAGAATAATAAAGATCAGAACCAGGGCGAGGAGAAGCCCGAGCTTCATATCATCCAGTGTTTCACGTTGACTTTTATTCTTACCTTCAAAGCTGGCTTCGATGCCGTATTGGCTTAACACGCTATCGAGTTTGCCAGTTTTAAGGTCTTCGATTATCTCATCTGCATTGGCTGCGCTTTCATCCAGATCTGCTGTGACTTTGATGGAAAGTTTGCCATCCACGCGGGTTAAGGTATCTAGGCCTTGTTGCGCTCTAAAGGTCACAATATTGCTTAACGGTGTTGTACCGCCATTCGGTAGTACGATTGGAAGCTGTTCTATGCTGCTAAGACGATCTCGCTCCTCTTTCGGCAGTTGGATACGTACCTCAATTTCATCCCGATTATCATAGAAGTTTTGTACTTCCATACCATCAAAGGCGGTACGTAGTTGTCGGCCGACGCTGTCTAGCGTCATACCTGCTGATTTCCCTGCTGGTGTTAGCGCGTAGATCAGCTGCGATTTACCAAAGGGGAGATCGTCATCAATATTGTTTAAGCCAACATAGCCTTTTAGCACCTCTTGAAGATCTAAAGAGGCCTGTTTGAGTACGTGAATATCAGTGCCAGATAGCTTTATTTCGATTGGCTTTCCTGGTGGACCGCTGGTGCTGACATCGATAGAGAATTTCTCTACCCCTGCCGGTACTTGGATTCGGCTACGCCACTCTTTATTAAATTCAGTTGTGGAGTATTTACGATAATCACCCGGATTAAATTCAACCAATAGCGATGCAAATTCATCACCGCGGCTACTGGATGATGTAGTTCTAGAGAAAGAGGCATTACGTAAGCGCTGGAAGGCGACTTTAATATTATCTCCGCCTAAGGCTTTATCGGCATCAGCTAAGGTCTCGTCTAGATGCTGCACAAAGCGCTCAACTTCTGCAAAGTCAGTACCCGAAACAAACTGGACATTAGCAGTCATTACATCGCGTTCAACAGCCGGGAAAAAGGTGAATTTGATCCGCCCACCAGAAACTAGGCCTATGGCGATGATGAACACGGCAAAGGCACTAGCAATGGTTGCTCCGCGGTATTTAATCGCGAACTTAACTAGCTTACGGAAGTGGATCTCTTTAAAACGGTTAAAACCTTCATCTAAACGAATGCGTAACTTTGAAGGGTGAAGGTCTTCTGCTTTCTTGATGCTGTGGTGCAGGTGCCCTGGCAAAATCAGGAAGCACTCAACGAGTGATGCCAGAATTACACAGATCACCACGGTTGGGATATCGATAAGAATACTGCCGATATGCCCACCGATCAAAAGTAGCGGCAAGAAGGCAGCGATGGTCGTCATGGAAGAGGCCATAACCGGAGCCAACATACGATGAGCACCGCCTATGGCGGCCTGTAATCCCGTTTCACCACGTTGCACGTGGGTTAGGGTGTCTTCCCCGACCACAATGGCATCATCTACGATAATCCCCAGCGCCATGATCAAGCCAAAGAGACTGATCATATTGATGGTACCGCCAATGCCATAAAGGATGGCGAGTGTGGCCATAAAGGAGACAGGGATACCGATGGTGACCCAAAACGCTACGCGGGCGTTTAAGAATAGAAACAGAATGGCGATCACTAGGATCAAGCCACCTAAGCCGTTTTTCAGTAGTAGATTGATACGCTGTTGAACCGGTTGCCAGCGCTCATCATAGGTAACCATGGTGATGTTAGATGGCAGTGTCGGACGCGTTTCCTCTATCCATTTATTGAGAATGTCGGCCGATTTCAGCGTGTCTTGGTTTTCAGTTCGGCGAAGACGAATCATGACCGCAGGTTCGCCTTTGTATTTTAAAAGAACCTGATTGTCTTTAGTGCCTAGAGATACATCAGCGATATCACCAAGTCTGACTAATCGGCCATTACTGTCGGTAATAATCGGCAGTTGGCGGAAGCCTTCTACATCTCTTTGCTGATTTAGACTGCGGATCTGACGTGAACCATCACCCTTGGCGGCGGTACCTGCTGGCAGGTCTAAACTGCGTAGGCGGATGCTATTGGCTACCTGCATCATTGTCATATCCAACTCATTGAGTTGGGCCGCCGGTAGTTCTATTTGAATCTGTTTTTCCGGTAAGCCGGTAAAGTCGACTTTGTTGATACCTCGATCTAATAGCTCTTGTTCAAAACGCTGTGCAAAAGGGCGAAGCTCTTCTATGGAGCCATTTGAAGAGCTAAGGATAAGGCTGGCGATCTGCTCATAGCGCAGGATACGTTGTACCAGTGGCTCGTTGATATCAGAGGGTAGCTCGCTACGGACGTTGTCTATCTTCTGTTTTACCTCGTCTAGGAGGTAATCAACGTCACTGTCTTCGTCTACCTCGATGCGAATCGAGGCAGAGCCTTGGATTGCAGTTGAATATAAGGTTTCTATGCCAGTGAGGGATTTTAGCGATTCCTCAACAGGCAGTACGATTGAACTCTCAATATCCTCCGCAGCCGCGCCGCTCCATGGTACTGATACAGTAATCACATCTCGTTCAAACGATGGGAAGAACTGCGTGTTGAGTTTATTCAGGCCCCAAATACCGGCCAAAATCATCAGCAGCATGAATAGATTGGCTGCAACGCGATGACTTGCGAAAACCGCAGTGAGGTTCTGCAGTGGGCCTTGGTAGTTATTCATCTTTCGCCCCAGTCGATGCAACTACCTCGGGCGCGTTTACGTCTTTAACTCTAAGCCCAGAAATAGCGTTCGGCAGCTGAGTCGTAATGATCTGATCTCCGCTCACCAGCTGAGGGCTACGAATAAGCACAACAGGTTTGCCTTGTTGATCACTACTGTCACCAATGCGTTCGACGTCGAGTCCTTGCATGCGACCATCTTTAAGCAGGTAGATACGGTTTAAACCATAAAGTGCCATAGGTGGAAGCGCGATTGTCTGTTCTACAGCAGGAAGCTCTACGGCGATCGCTAAGGAACGGCCAGGTTCCGGAACATTCTGCTTGTCGGTGATTTTGAAGAGGGCATCAACACCGGCACGGCCACCATCGACTTCGGCGGCGATGCGATCAAGCTCCAGCTTTAGCGTCTGTCCATCCAACTGAGCGGTAGCTTGAATGACGGAGTTTATTTCTCTATTACGAAGATTAGCTAATACTCTATTAGGGATTTGAGCACGCACTTCTAAACGATCGGTACTATATAGATCTAGCAGTGGATCACCGGCACGAACGCGATTCCCAGGCGCTACATGTAAGCGTGCAACCCGGCCTATAAACGGTGCCTTAATGGCGGTGCGATCAAGGTCCAATATTGCCGCATCTAAAAGGCTTGTGGCGCGTTTTAATTGTGACTCTAGCTGAGCTAAACGGTTGGGGTGATCAGCAATGGCTTGTTCCCGTTGAGTGACTGCTAGGGTCTGCTGGTGGTATGCACTACGTGCACTATCAAGTTGATCCTGACTGCTTACTTTACGTTTGATCAGGTTTTGGTAGCGAGTAACTGCTTTAAGGCTTAATTGCTGTAGCTTTTGTTCAATCGCTAATGATTTCTGATCAGTTTGATAACGTATTTTTTCGGCATCAATCTGTGCTTTAAAACTATCGACATCAGCTTGGCGTTGCGCGACTAGCAGTTGAGCATCACTGCTGTCGAGCTGAATGAGTGCTTCATTCAAGGCGATGTTTTTACCTTCATCGGTATCTACCGCCTCGACAAAAGCTGTGACAGCCGCGGTGATATGGGTCATGCGTGGAGATTCGACTTTGCCGTATAGAACGAGGTTAGGCTGGTGGATACTGGGTTCTGCCGAGATGGTTTTTACGCTCCATACTTTCTCTTCGATCTTTTTCGAAGGAGCCTGAGGTTTGGTACTTTTAAGGAAATAGAAGACCCCGCAGGCGAAGGCAAAGATAATCAGAGGGATCAATCGCCTAATCCAAATAGATGAACTAGATGAGGTAGTGCTGCTCATATTATTTTCCATTGCTCAGGTGGAAATGTGACTTAGGAACATAGTAGCTGAATATGATCTACAGGTTCAGTAATTGTTGCGTTTCTTTACAATTTTAGTGTGCATGCTAACTTATTGAAATTGCTTAAATCAGGAGGCCCTATGCATACGGATAGCATACGTTGTTTAAACCCTGTTGGATTTCATCAGATGGTGTATCACGAATGGGGAAGTGCAGAGAACGATCGGGTGATCGTCTGTGTGCATGGTTTAGCACGTAATAGCCGCGACTTTGATGAGCTAGCCTTGGCTTTGTCTCGCGATTATCGTGTGATCTGTCCTGATATTGTTGGGCGTGGTGAAAGTGAATGGCTTCCTGCCGGGCAGGTGTATGGAATGCCTCAGTATCTTAATGATATTACAGCGCTTTTAGCGCGTTTAAATGTAGATAAAGTGGACTGGGTCGGTACCTCTATGGGCGGGATTATCGGCATGTGCTTAGCCGCTCTGCCTAACTCGCCAATCAAGCATCTAGTGCTCAATGATATAGGGGCGTTTGTGCCTGCAAGCTCCCTTAAACGTATCTCTGAGTATCTTGGCGATAAGCAGTTTCAGTCTCTCTCTGAGGTTGAAGCCTATATGCGCGATACCTATGAATCCTTTAAGCATCTGACTGACCGACAGTGGCACCACCTTGCTAAGCATGGTTCGCGTTTGGATGAAAATGAGGTTTATCATCTTCATTACGACCCCGCCATTGCGCAAGCTACTGCGGATGCTTCATCAGAGAGTGTGGATTTATGGCCGGTATGGTCGGCGATTAATATCCCGCAGTTACTAATTTGGGGCGAAGAATCGGATGTCTTGCAGGAAGAAACCGTGCGTAAGATGCAGGCAAACGATAAACTAGAGCTAATCTCCATTCCGGGTATCCCTCACGTGCCATCCTTGATGGAATCTGAGCAGATTCATCAAGTACAAAACTGGTTACGTGAACACCGTAAAGATTAATCGTAGAGGAACTATCTATGGGCGTAATAACTCGCTGGCCCCAAGATCAGTTGTGTTTGAGTTACCGTGAGCGTGAGGATGCTGTTGCTGCGGTAGAGAAGGCTTTTGCTTCGACATTGGAATCGTTGAAAGTAGATATCGGTCTGGTGGACATGTTTGAGGCAATCTATGTACCTCTAGGTGCGTGGATTACTTGTCGCAAACGCCAAAAAGATGGCCCTTTAGTTATCGGTATCAATGGTGCTCAAGGTGCTGGTAAATCGACACTATTCAATCTGTTAGAAGTCATTCTGACCGAAGGGTTTGGTTTAAAGGTTGTTGGTTTCTCTATCGACGATCTCTACAAAACCTACAATGAGCGTGTTGAGCTTTCTGAAACAATCCATCCTCTGCTTCGTACCCGTGGCGTGCCAGGTACGCATGATGTAGATCTAGGTATCGAAATCCTAAACTCTCTTAAGAACAGTACCGATGAGAGTGTAACCAAAATCCCTGTGTTCGATAAATCGACGGATGATCGCTGTCAGGCGTCGGTATGGCAGGAGTGGGTTGGGCCTGCGGATGTCATCGTGCTGGAGGGGTGGTGTGTAGGTGCAGACCCGCAAAAGCCAGACGAGCTGGTGGAAGCGATCAACGAATTAGAGCAGGAAAAGGACCCTAACGGAGAGTGGCGTGATTACGTGAATACTCAGTTGGGTGGCCCTTATCAGGCTCTGTACTCCATGCTGGATGTCTTGGTGATGTTGAAAGTACCGAGCATGGATGCAGTATTTGAATGGCGTTCTCTGCAAGAGAAAAAGCTCGCCGAGCGAGTGAAATACATCTACGACACGCAGCAGCCAACAGAGCATCTGCGCATCATGGATGAAGAGCAGATTAAGAGCTTTATACAGCATTATGAGCGACTGACTCGTCACATGTTAGAAGAGATGCCACAAAGGGCAGACGTCACTCTATGCCTCAATAACAATCATAAGATCGCTGAGATTATGATTAATAACCCTCTACAGAGTTGTGGTTAAGGACAGAAATGATTTCCAAAGTTAAGTTAGGCTTTTTATCGATCCTGATGGTTGCGTTAGTTGGCTGTCAGAGCGCGTATTACTCTGCGATGGAGCAGGTGGGTATCCATAAGCGCGATATCTTAGTTGATCGTGTGGAAGACGCACGTGAGTCTCAAGAAGATGCGCAAGCGCAGTTTAAGGACGCATTGGAACAGTTTCGTTCTGTCGTGAGCTTTGATGGCGGTGAGCTGGATGCAGTCTATAACCGCCTACAAGCTGAGTACGATGACAGCGTTGCAGCGGCAGAGGATGTTACGGCGCGTATCAAAAAAGTAGAGCAGGTTTCTGAAGATCTATTTGAGGAGTGGGAAGAGGAGCTGACAAAGTACTCTAACCGCAAATTAAGAGATCAAAGTGCAGCTAAACTGCGCAGTACTAAAGTCCGTTACGCTGAGTTACTTCGCTCCCTTAAGCGCGCCAAAAAACGTATGCCGCCAGTGTTAAGCGCGCTACAGGACAATGTTCTATTCCTAAAACATAACCTTAATGCTCAAGCGATAGGCTCCCTGAAAGCGGAATATCGCGGGATCAAAAGCAATATTGATCTGTTAGTTAGAGATATGGAAAAAGCGATCGCAGACTCGGATCGCTTTATCAAACAGATGGAACAAGGCTAATCTTCTGTTCCTAGTCCCCTTCTTGATCTAGTCTCAGATTAGATAGGGAAGAACGTCATTGAAGCCGCACCATGAACAACACGGTTTATGGTGCGGTTTGTTTTATCTGCAATTACATCCGCCATCAAATCCTGCGTGCCAATCAGCTTGCCCAAAATGCGTTCGTAGCTGTAATTAGTAATCCCTTCTTCTGAAATACCATTACTTAGAATGTACAAGTTTCCTTGGGGGTCTTTGCGGTTATTCAGGTGCCAAGCCACAGATTCTAAATTACGAGCAGAGTTGTAGAGTTTCTGTTGATCTAATTCATCCAGAATAAAGATCTCTTTCTTGCCGTTGTAGGCTTTGTCTAGCATGCCTGTAACACCTGCCATCAGGGCAAATACACGATCACCTTGATAGTTTTCAGAAAATGCTAAAGGCACTGCGTCGGCACCATCTTTCTGGCCAAGTTCTGGGAATCCATCAGCTAAACGAGTGATTGGGAATAGTTGTTCTAAACGCTTCTCGACAGTCATGCCTGGGACTTTTTGCAGCTCTTTAGGGTTACGTTTATAAAGCTTGATGGTTAGCTCACGACTCAGTTTGCGCAATGTCTTTAGATTGATATCCGCAACCATATCGATATCGGACTTGGCTAGGTTTTTAACGTCAAACGGTTTGGCATTTTTATCCATACAACCAGCTGTAAAGATAAGGACCATAGAAAGTAGCAACAGACGCATGGGATCCCTTATTGATGCGTAGTAAAGTTCTTAAAACTATAAAGGTATAGGGACAGCCGATTCAAGAGGAGTCTGTGAGACAGTGAAAAGTTTGCAGAGCTGGGTTGAACAGCAAGGGCTAAGAATCGTTCGTGAAGAGAGTCTCTCCGGTGGCTGTATTGCTGCGGCTAAACGCGTGCTGCTGAGTGATGGTCAGCAGCTCTTCGTAAAGTCTGTTAGTCACGCAAATGAAAGAATGTTCAAGGCTGAAGCTGCAGGGCTAAAGGCTTTATCTGCTTGTACACAGCTATCCACACCAAAGGTTATCCGGTTTGATCGGGATGGATTGATCTTAGAGTTTATTGAGCAATCCCCCAGGTCAGAAGACTTTGACCAGCTCCTAGGGCGGCAGTTGGCTCACTTGCATCAGATGTCTGTGCCTTCCTTTGGTTTCACTCAAAACACCTTCTGTGGTCCAACCGAACAGCCGAATTCGCAGCTCTACGATGGCTTTGAGTTTTATGCTGAGCACCGTTTCGGATACTTGGCGCGCCTCTGTTATGACCGTGGCCTCATTGATACAGAGATCATTGAGGGTATTGAATCGATCAATAAACGGCTAAAACAATTAGTTCCAGATCAGGGTCCCGCTTTATTGCATGGCGATCTATGGGTGGGAAATGTTATTGCCGACAGTCAAGGTAAGCCAGTTCTAATGGACCCTGCGGTCTATTGGGGGTGGCCTGAGGCCGACCTTGCGATGACGGATCTCTTTGGCGGTTTTAGCTCGGACTTGTATAGCGCCTATCAGGAAGTAGCGCCACTGCAGTCTGGGTGGAAAGAGCGATTTCCATTGTACAACTTATGGCATTTGTTAAACCACCTGATGTTGTTTGGGGAAAGCTATAGAGCTGATGTGATGGGTGTTGTAGCAAAATTTAGGTAGTGGCCTAAACGTATTTTTGCGACCTTGATTAGTGCTATAGTTGCAGCACATTTCTTGATTAACCTTTCTTGCAAGAGACTTGTATGACGAATAAAGGCGACCTAACGGCTGAACGCCGTGAATATCTGGCGCAGCCTCTGCGACGTGAAGATCTGATCAAAGATCCTGTCGCACAGTTTGCCAAGTGGATGGATGATGCACTGGAGGTGTCTCCAGATGATGCGACGTCGATGACATTGGCCACAGCTTCTAAAGATGGAATGCCTGCTGCAAGGATCGTATTACTTAAGCATTTCGATGAGCAGGGCTTTGCTTGGTATACCGATTACCGTAGTCAGAAAGGGGATGACCTGTCTGAAAACCCTCAAGCCGAAATCATGTTTTATTGGTATGGCTTAGAGCGTCAGGTGCGTATTCGTGGTCAGGTAGAAAAATTGAGTCCTGAACAGGGTAAACAGTATTTTAATGCGCGCCCGTTAGGTAGCCGTTTGAGTGCGGCTGCGTCTTGCCAAAGTCACCCTGTAGAAAACCGTGAAGCTTTGGAACAAGCGGTGCAGGACCTTGCTGATCAATACCCAGAAGGCGATATTCCTCATCCACCAGAATGGGGCGGTTATATTCTCAGACCTACACGTTTTGAGTTTTGGCAGGGCCGAGAGAGCCGTTTACATGATCGCTTCCAGTTCAATTTAGTTGATCAAGCGTGGCAGATTGAGAGGTTGCAGCCGTGAGCCAAGAAACAGAGCAAACCTTAGTTAGTGTAGAGCCTCAAGGCGAAGCTTCAGCCTGTGTGATCTGGTTGCATGGCCTAGGTGCTGATGGCTTTGATTTTCAGCCTATTGTTCCTTACCTGCGTCTTCCAGAGAACCTCAATGTGAGGTTTCTTTTCCCTCATGCTGAGATAATGCCTGTTACCGTCAATGGTGGCATGGAGATGCGTGCTTGGTATGACATTTTAGAGATGAATATTGACCGTAAGGTTGATAAAGCTTCACTGCTTAAATCCAGTCAGCGAATTGCTAACTTGGTGAATGAGCAGATTGCTCAGGGTATTCCAGCGGATAAAATCCTGTTGGTAGGTTTCTCTCAAGGCGGTGCCGTTGCTTACCAAACAGCGCTAACCTTCGCTGAACCTTTGGCGGGGCTAGTTGCTCTGTCTACTTACATGGCAACAGAAGAAGAGATCGAAGCGTCTCGCACTGATGCCAATAAGGAACTGCCTATCTGGGTTGCTCACGGTACGGTAGATCAGGTTGTACCTGTTCAATTAGGTGAGCAAGCTTATGCCAACCTAGAAAATATGAATTATCAGCCGAGTTGGAATGCGTATCCAATCGGTCATGAAGTAGCGATTGAAGAGATAGAAGCTTTAGGCCGCTGGATGTCGCAAAGACTAGCGGTTTAATCGGAGAGATAAATGAAAGTAGAAAACAACAAGGTAGTGTCTTTTCACTACGCGTTAAAAAACAATGCTGGTGATGTGTTGGACGACTCTCGTGATAGAGAGGCCCTTCCGTATCTACATGGCCATAAAAACATTGTGCCTGGCCTAGAAGCGGCGTTAGAAGGTCGTGAAGTTGGGGATAAGTTTGAAATTACCCTATCACCTGAGCAGGGCTATGGTCAGCGTGATGAAGCTAAGGTGCAGCTAATTAGTCGTGAATCCTTTGCTGGCTTTGATCAGTTGGAAGTCGGCATGGTGTGCCAGATGGAAGATGATAAAGGTGAATTGCAGCTAGTAGGCATCACCAAGATTGATGCTGATGAAGTGACAGTGGATGCGAACCATCCTTTTGCTGGGCTTGAATTGAACTATGCTGTTGAAGTAATCGAAGTGCGGGAGCCGACAGAAGACGAGCTATCTGCCGGCCGTGTAGAGCTTTAAGGGTCAGCTTCGATTAAGGCATAACTCATTATGCTTAATGGTTTGCTGTACTCCACTCCCGCATTCTAAGGAGATAAAAGATGCGTTTGTTACTTGCTTTGTTAATTCCTTGGCTACAGTTTTTTACGATCGGTCGCCCGATAGCTGGAATTGTCTGCCTTATTTTACAGATTACCTTAGTGGGCTGGATACCAGCAGCAATCTGGTCTGTGTATGCATTGAGCCAATATCAGACCGACAAAAAGATTAAAGATGCATTAGATAAATAACGTTTAATGCATTTCACAGTAAAAGCCGTTTCAGTTTGAAGCGGTTTTTTTATGCCTGTTACTTAACCTTTTCCTGCCACTCAAGATCACCGATCTGAACTTTTAACCATTCAAACCCAATCCGCTTTGCTACCGCAGCAGCGCCATCAAGACTCTTAAACTCACGTTCTGATTTAGATCGTTGCAGATCTAGCGTGATGATTTCGTCCTGTTTGGTCACAAATTTTAAAGTCCATCCGCGCGCCATAGAGATAGGGATCGCTTGGCAAGAATCAAATACGCCTGCTTTAAAAAGTAACTTCACTTCCTTTTCTTGCATCTTCATTTCCTCATTAATGAAACTTCTTTTATCTATATTGATAAGTCTATATTAAATAAGGATTTATCGCAAATAAATTTCGGTGTTTTTTGTTGTGTAAGCCATTGAAAATAAAGGAAAAAATAAATAAATTTAAATTTTTGCCCTAAGTGAAAGAGGGTCTTGTAACTTATTGATTTATAAGGAATAAAATCAAGAGTGGAAGATGAGAGTTTTTACGGGAAATCGCGATTTTATTGATTGAAATTTATATTTGTAGCGTCAAAAGTTGTTTTTGATTGGTTGTTTTATGTTTTATGACGAAATGATTATGCTTTTGATGTTTAACTTATTGTTTTTAAAGGGGGAATTTGAGAAAGGCAAAAAAAGGGCAGGTACAATGACCTGCCTTATTTTTGGAGCGGACAGAGGATTATGGCTTTCTTATTTGAGCTTCTACTAAGTCTAGAACTGCATTCATATTAGCGACGGCTTCATCGCTGGCTAAGGTTAATGGGGCAAGTTTAAATGTATCCAGAAAATCGATCATAAAAGGTTCTGAATTCATTTTTTTGAGTTGCTCGGCGGTCCAGGCAACTGTTTTATAAGGCATGACGCTTACCTCCTGAACAGTTATCGGTGACTCAAGCTTATGAGTCTTGGCGGAGCCTTATGCATTTTTATTATTCCGGCACTACCGGAGCTCCCTTAATGCTGGGGCTCGCCATTTAAGTTATGGATCAGTTCATAAGCTTTTTCAAACTTAATCATTACAAACGTAAAATTTTTCATCTTCGCTAATGATCATTTCTTGAGCTAAATCAATAACCCCTAATCTCTAAAGGGTTAATCTAGCCACCAGTAACTACGAGCAATACGAAAAATTTTGTGAGGGTGTCGTAATGGTTGATGTATATAGCATGGAAGTTCTGGTTCCTAGTCTGGCAATGATCGCTGGTATGAGTGTCGCAATGGTTTGGGCTTTCATTAAAGTTCGCGGCCTGATGAACGAAGACCAGAAAAAGTAAATTTGATTTAGCTGCTGAGGTTGATGTCACCTTCCTCAAAGTTGTCAGCTTTTATCTTGCTAAAAAAGATCACTTAGGTGGTCTTTTTTAATGCCTGAAATAAATTCAGTTTGTTTCATTTTGTCCGACCTCTCAGTATTACACCTTCGGCTAAACCCCGTTTATTGTCTGGTTATTTTGTGTACACTCTAACTTTACGTTATATGCGCAAAATATTTATAAGAAGTTAGAGAGATAAAAAACAATAAATAAGAGAAAGGAGCTTCGGCTGTACTTAGGTTTGTTTACTTGAGTTAGCTTCGTAAATTCTCTGGGGCGATCCAAATAAAACTGCTTATGATGATTGATTAAACGGATATCGTCATTGTGGTTAGAAGAAGATGGATTCTGCCTTGATAAGAATAAAAAGGAGATGGATCGTGAATGAGAATAGAGAACCTGGATTTTATAAAGTTCGTTATGGCAAGCGCTGGATCGCTGCGTTTTGGTGCGGTGAACTTTGGGGCTTACCTGATGAAATGAAACCGGGCGAAGAAGGTTGGGAAGCGGTTCTTGATGCAGAACCTGATGAAATAGGTGAATATATACCTATGCCCATGAGCCTTCAGGCCTAATCTAGTTCTGGGAATAGCAAATGCTTAGACAATGCAGAAGCACGGTTATCTGTGCTTCTGCTTGAATTTGCTCGAAGAACCTATTTTAGAAAAGGAACTATTTTAGAAAAGAAACTTTCCGCCACTAGCAACAACTACTGTTGCCAAACCTAAAGTCAGATTAATCGCGACAATCTTTCTGATCTTATTTAACTGTTCAGCGGCATCTGGCCATCGGTTTTCTTTTACCGTCAGACTCAGTTTTTTATACGGACTGAAATACAGATGTCCAAATATCGCCATCATGGTATAGCCGGTCAGTAGCATGATGTGAACATGCATACCAACGCTCTTAAACCCACCATAGATTGCAATCATGCTATGACCACTGATAATCAAAAGCAGAATTGCTGCCCATACCCAGGTAAAAAAACGAGCAAATACTTGCTGCCAGAGTGCTAACCGAGCAGGCGGTTCAAGTTGCTCGGCTGCAACTGGTCGTAAACAAACATAGGCGAAAAACATACCGCCTACCCAAATAACGGCAGCTAAAATATGGAGGGATAATGCAATAAACATAGGTGTCCTCACTGTGGGAATTACTTCCCTGAGTTTTAAATAAGGTTAACGTTTAATCGCTTTCAAAATGACAAACTTCTTATTGTTAGCGATAGTCTCACAATTTTTAAAAATCTTTTTGAGTGCTACATGGTAGCCAAGATGACGGTTGCCGATTACCCATAACTCACCACCAGATCGTAAGACTTTATGAGATTCTCGGAACATCTGTTGAGCAATGAAATCTCCGACCACATTTTGCTGGTGGAAAGGTGGATTGTTTAACACCAAGTCACAACTATTCTTCTGAATACCAGCTAGGCAATCGGTTGCTTGGAAAGTTGCGTTTCGACTGTCGCCGAAGGCTTCTCTGAAATTAGCCTCGGCAGAAGCGACAGCCATAAATGATTCATCCACAAAGTGAACAGCCGCAGATGGATTCTTTTCTGCTGCAATTAAGCCTACAACGCCATTACCGCAGCCAAGATCAATTATATCCTCGAATGTATCTGTATCAGTTAGATGTTGAAGGAAAAAGCGGGTGCCGATATCCAAACTATCTCGGGAAAATACGCCAGCATGGTTGATGATCTTATGCTGCGTGTTCTCCAATATATAATCGGATGGGTAGGGCGATTCTAATTGCGGTCGATTCAGATCGATCTCTGGAAATATCAGTCTTGCTTTCTTCTTTGCCAACGAGGTTGTTGTAGGGCCTAAATACTTTTCGAACAGTTTTAGCGTTGAGGTATGAATAGATTTAACCATCCCGCCGCCGATTACTTTAGTTTCTGCTGCTAACAAAGGACGCAAGCGGATTAGTTGGTCTTCCAGCATAGCTAAGCTTTTTGGAATTTTAATCAGCACGAGGTCAAATGTTTCGGCTGGATAATCCAAACTGTTACATAGGGTTATGGCTTTTGCATCAATATCGTTATCCGCAGCATTGTTTTTTATACCGGCATGAGCCAACCACGAATCGCTGACCACTGTTGGCGCTTGGTCATTTAATGCGATTGATAAACCGCCAAATTGATCGTTAATAATCAAGATGCGTTTTGGGTTTGCAAGGATCTCTTCCTGATCAATCTGATTTAACAGGTACTCATCAGCAGCGTCCCACGCACGTAGTTGTTCATTTCTACGACGAGGATAACGAGAAAGAGAGAATTGACCGAAAGGTGTTTCGAAGATATTCATACGGGCCCAAAACTGATTCGAAAGTTACAGGCCGCAGTTTATCACAAGGGGTGATTTAGAACGTAGCGTCGCAAAGGAACTTGGAAAAGAAAGAAACCCAGGTAAATGTACCTAGGTTTAATAACCTTAAGCGTGTTTTACTTAGTGAAAGCTAGGTTAAAGCTAACCGGTACTGCGAAAGAGATAGATGGTAATTTTGCGATCTCTTTAAGTGCAGTTACACCAGTATCTAGCGCAAAATCCGCAGCGTTAATTGTGATGGGTTGAGCTGTGCTAACCAATACTTTGTTGTCAGCTAGCTTAACGACATTCACTTGAGCGGTAATCTCTTTTTCAACACCGTGAAGGCTTAATGTGCCAGTGATAGTCTGCGGCTGGATGGAACCAACGGCTTGTTTCTCAATTTGGTTTACATCCACTTGAGCCATGAAGTTGGCCTGAGCAAATTTGCCTGTTTCGAACAGCATATTTTGCATACGCTCGTCACGGATCTCGATACCTGTAGTTACAGATGCAAGGTCAAGATTTAGCGTTGCTTTGCCAGCAGCATCGATGCCGCCGCTAATTTGTTTAAAGCTGTGGTTTTCTAGCACTTTGGCTTTTTTGATGGATGAGAAACTGAAGTCAGAATCTTGTTGGCTTAGCGTCCAGTCAGCTGAAGCAACAGTGCTGAAAAGAGCAAGTGATGCGATGGCTACTAATTTTTTCATGGGTAAATATCCTTATTTTTGTAGTGATGGGGTTGGATTTTAAACAATCGTTTACTTTTGTCTAGAGCGGAGTTGTTTAGGATCAAAGAAATACATTTATCCCTTTGATATTCAATGATTATAGTTTTCGTTTTTTGTTAACTTTTAAGGCTGATAGAAATTAAATTGTATATACCTAAGATATTCTTAAGATGTACGTTGGGGTAAGGGGATAATTGCTGTATTCTTGCAGTCAGTTGACGATTTAGAGTTGAAAAATGATGAAGTCAAAAAAGAAATCTAAGGCTAAAAAGAAAAATAGCCAACTAGTTATTCGCATTAACGATGTCGAGCGCGATGATTTTGTTGCGTTGTGTGAAGAGCTAGATACGAGTGCTGCACGTGAAGTCCGTCGTTTTATTCGCGGTTTCCTTGCAGAGCATGAACAGGCAGAAGAGGAATAATCCTTTTTCTACAGATTGTTCTTTCTTCCCCCAAAAAGCGTTTAATATTTCTTATTGATTGCTTGCCGTTACCTCACGCTTAATTTATCTAAGCCATTTCAGTTCTTCCCGATCAGTATTAATATGAATACCTCCTCCCAACTTTACTAAAGGAGATTGTGATGTTTGGGTTTGAAATTACCGCTGCGGTAGTGGTTGTTCTCGCATTAATTTTTATTTTTTCTGGGGTCAAGATGGTTCCTCAGGGGTATAACTGGACAACAGAACGTTTTGGGCGTTTTACCAAAACTCTGACACCAGGTTTGAATCTGATTATTCCTTTTGTTGATCAGATTGGCGCTAAGCAAAATATGATGGAGCAAGTACTGGATGTACCCCCTCAAGAAGTGATCAGTTCTGACAACGCGCAAGTAACTACTGATGCTGTTTGTTTCTATCAGGTGTTGGATGCATCTAAAGCGAGTTACGAAGTTAACGATCTTTATCGCGCGATGCAGAATTTGGTAATGACTAATATCCGTGCGGTTTTGGGTTCGATGGAGCTAGACGAGATGTTATCCAACCGAGATAACATCAATAGCCAACTGTTAAGCAAAGTTGATGAAGCGACAGATCCATGGGGCGTTAAAGTTACCCGTGTGGAAATTCGTGATATCTCACCTCCGGCTGATCTTGTTGAAGCGATGGCAAACCAGATGAAAGCTGAGCGTGAAAAGCGTGCTGCGATTTTAACCGCAGAAGGTGAAAGAGAAGCTGCGATCAAAGTTGCTGAAGGTGAAAAACAAGCTGCCATTTTGACTGCAGAAGGTGAAAAAGAGGCAGCGTTTAGAGAAGCGGAAGCGCGAGAGCGTTTGGCAATGGCAGAAGCGCGTGCAACCAAAGTGGTTTCGGAAGCGATTTCACAAGGTAACCCGCAAGCTCTGAACTATTTTGTTGCTCAAAAATATACTGAAGCTCTGCAAAATATTGGTGCAGGCGAAAATGCTAAAGTCGTGATGATGCCTCTAGAAGCAAGTAGCGTTATTGGCTCCGTTGCTGGCATCAGCGAGCTGTTAAAAGAAACTAAGATAGGTTCGTAAATGTTAGAACTACTCGAATCAATTACTTACTGGCATTGGATTATTCTAGCGTTGGTGCTTTTAGGTGGTGAAGCCTTAGGTGCCGCGGGATTTATGATCGGTGTCTCATTATCTGCTTTTGCAGTAGCTGCATTGATGGCGATTGGTGTGCTAAATGATTGGCAACATCAATTCCTATTGTTTGCGCTCTTCTCCGTTATTGCTTCGGTTATTTTCTGGAAATTCTTTCGTTGCCAAAACAATGATGATGAAGCAGGCATGATCAATGATCGAGCGGCGCAATTGATTGGACGAAAACTGACATTAGTTGATGACGTTGAAGATGGCTTAGGTCGAATTCAGATCGGTGATACTTTTTGGAAGGTTGTTGCAGAAGATGATTTGGAAGCGGGAACTAAAGTCGAGGTTTATGCCAGCGAAGGCATGACGCTACTGATCCGTAAATTGTAATTGATTTCTAGCGGGATCGGCCAAGCTGGTCCCGTTTCATTATGACAGTACTAAAATATATTAATCATTATCCCGAGTCTTTAAAGCAGCAAGCTTTAGCCATGTTGCAAGATGAAACTTTAGGGCCTCTTCTACAGAAAAAATATCCAGATTCCCATTCGATTCAAAGCAATAAAGCGCTGTACGAATATACTATGGAGCTGAAAAATCGCTATATGCGAAAAGCGGCACCTGTCAGCAAAGTTCAATACAGCGATAAAGTTGCAGCAATGAATGCTTTAGGCACCCATAGCCGCGTATCTCGTATCCAAGGGAATAAACTTAAATCTAAAAAAGAGATCCTGATCGATACGCGATTCAAACAATTACCTGAAGCTTTTTTGCGGATGATTGTTGTCCACGAATTAGCACATCTGAAAGAGTTGGATCATAACAAAGCGTTCTATCAGTTATGTCAGCATATGGATGCTGATTACCACCGATTAGAGTTAGACCTCAGGCTCTATCTTACTTGGCAGGAGTATTCGAGGTGATGCTTTATGGTGTGCCGCTGACTAGATTTTTGAGTCTAGTAGTATGTCTTTATAGTAAACGGACGGATTCAAATAAGGAATATTGATCATATCTATAAATGATTTTTGGCGTATATCTTGAATAATAGCTACCATCTCTCAGGTGGGTAGCTCTCAATAACCTTTCTCTTGATAGGCCTTATAAACCTTACTTTGGGTAGCTTTTTATACTTTGGCACTGAAATTATTTTAGATCATAAAATTCAGATGCTTTCCGCTTTCACTCTCGGTAATATTGCGCCTTCAAACGGGGTGGGGCGTTATTGTGGACGAAAAATTATGGATTTATATTGCTAGTGGAGTAGTTGTTTTTATACTGCTTTTAGTCGTGATTATTCGTGCCAAAAAATCTAAAGCGCCAGATGCCTCTCTTTCACATACAGAGCGTATGTTTGCATCGGTTTTGGAAAAAGCTGTCGGTGGACAATATCAAGTGCACTGTAAAGTGCCTATGCATGAAGTGTTGGAAGCATTGCCTGAAAAATCGGATCGGGCAAAACGAAAAGCATTGAAAAAGATTCGTCATCGTCAGTTTGATTACATTGTTTCAGATCCCGCGAACAACCGTGTAGTGTGCGCTGTCGAGTTGGATGACCATGCTTACGATAAGAAGCAGTTTAAGAAACAAGATCTTTTCTTAGAAGAGATCTGTCATGATGTTAATCTCCCTCTTCTTCGAGTTGCGCCCCAGAATGGTTATAACCTAGTTGAAATCATTGAACGGTTTGAAAGAACCATTGCGCCTGTTGACTATGCTAAAAATCAACAAGGCCGATTAAATCTTCGTATGGTTGATGCACTAAATACTCTCTGATCTGCAGATGGTGTGTTCCATAATCGCAGCCTAGTTTATAAATCCCTCTCATTTTCTCTTAGTTTTCTTGAATTTTGCTAACTGGCAGTCTCTACATAGCTTACTAAACTTAACAGAGGCGTCGGGACTTATAGTGTTTGTACTTTAAGCAAAAGAAGCTTGCTCCTGAGTAGTCAGTTTGGTGGCACGGATTTTTAGCCAATTGTAGTTGCACTGCCTGATATCTGTTTATCACTTGATAATGACAAGGTGGGGTGGTTATGAAAACGCCATTAAAACTTCTCTGTGTGGCTATGGGTTGCTCTTTAGCAGCCAATTTTGTTGTAGCAGGGATTGAGTTTCGACCGGGAGAGGTCGTTGTGAAAGGTGAGGTTTCTGCATCTGAAGGGTATGAAGTTCTTAAGTACCTTCCTAATGCAGATTTAACCATCCTTAAAGTGTCTCCCGGTAAAGAATTAGCACAAACCTTAGCGTTAAGAAGCAAAGGGCGTAAAGCCAGTCGAAACTATATTGCTAGAAAGTTCGCTCCTAATGATCCTTTGTATGGCTACCAATGGCATTTTGGTGCTGTTCAGGCTGAACAAGCGTGGGCACTTTATGATGGTGCTGGTGTGAATGTTGCCGTTTTAGATACCGGCTTACAGTCAGGTGGCCCAGACGGAATAGATTGTGTTTTACCTGGGTATAATGCGATTGATGGTAGTTCCAATGTGGCAGATGGCGACGGGCACGGAACCCATGTTAGCGGCACGGTTGCTCAGAGTACAAATAACGGGGTTGGTGTAGCAGGGTTAGCTCATGGAGCCTGTATCCTTCCGGTAAAAGTCTTGGATGACAACGGTTCCGGGACGGATGCAGATATTGCTGAGGGTATAACTTGGGCTATCAATAACGGCGCTCAAGTTATTAATATGAGTCTTGGCTATCCTGCAGGGTATGCACTGGAGCAATTTGTTAATTATCCATCCTATTCAACCCTGACTAATTCCGATACCCGTGTGACGATAGTAGTAGCATCTGGCAATGACAGTTCTACAGACGGGATAAGTTACCCTGCCAGTCACCCAGAAACTTTAGCTGTTGGAGCGACGGATGTTGATGGTATTGCTCCCTACTCAAATCAAGGCCCTAAATTAGATTTAGTCGCTCCGGGTGGTAATACATCTCAAAACCTCCACATTCCAAATGACAGTTATGGTGATGGAGTTGTTCAAGAAACCTATCTATCTCAAGGGCAGGGAACTTGGGGATATTATCTATTTCAAGGTACATCAATGGCAGCCCCCCATGCCGCGGCGGCTGCAGCTATCCTTTTATCGAAGGATGGGAACTTGGATCGCTATCAGGTTCAGGCTGCGCTTGAAGCAAGTGCAGTGGATTTAGGTGACTCAGGTTGGGATAGTGTTTTTGGCCATGGTCTTATCCAAGTTTATGACGCATTAGGCGCTATTGACGCTGGAGATAATGAACCGATTGATGCTGAGCCGACAGAAACAAAACCTGGTTCCCCTGAGAATTTCTCAGCAAACTTCGATTCCAATGCAAATGCTGTACATCTAACATGGAGTGCTCCTTCTGTTGGAACGGTAACCAGTTATTCAATAGAGCGTAGTAAGCAAAATCGACGCGGTAAACTGGGTGGTTTCAACTCAGTAGCAACTCCTGCTGGGGCTGATACTTCATATACAGATTCTGGTTTAGATAGCGGCACTTACGTATACAGGATTCTTGCTAGAAACAGTGCTGGCGTATCAGCTTGGGTACTCAGTAATTCCGTGGAGGTCACTTCTTCAGATGGAGGTTCTGATGGTGGTGATGGCGAGTGTAAAGGCGGCTGGAAAAAATGCGGTAGATGATAATTATCTATTTCATAAAAAATAAAAAAGCCTGCATTAGCAGGCTTTTTTATTTTTTATGAGTTGGTAATCAGTTACTGCAACCTCCTGGTAATTGATCGCATACTTCATCATAAGGATAGAATCTAACTTGGATATTGTATGAGCCTTTATTGTCTATTCCCCAGATATACTCTACGAAATCCGCAATATTAAATATCCATTCATTTTCCCAACTTTTACAGGTGCCAACAGTAGGGGCATCGACTACGAGTTTGTTAGGGTCGCTCCACTGTTCAAAGTAACCGATCGCGGGAACGGCTCCGCTGGCTATATCTGCTTCTATCATCGCCGTACATGCATCGAATTGATCAGAGTTTGTGAGAAGGCCATAGATATTATTAGCTTCGTCATAGCAATAAGCGTTAATTGCGCAGCCTTGAACTGTGGTTGTCCCAGATAACATGACTGTTGAGAATATATTGGCTGTAACGTCAGCCCAATCGTCTTCACCATTATCACCTACATCGACAGTAGTTATGCCGTCGCCGTTGTCATCTGGGTCGTCCCAGAACCAAGGCTCTATAGGTAACCAGTAGTCGGTCGTTCCATCGTTATCTGCATCTATGCTATTTTCAGGAAGTTCGGAGTCGGTAATTTCTTCACCGCAAAAATATCTTTGGTCACCGGGAGAGATGTAACAGACTGAGCCCGTAAAAGTGAAAGCACTACTGATATCTTGGGCTGGTTTTACGCCTTTACCTCCGGGGCCTTTAGTTTTAGTACCGTCTTTTTCACGTTCTAGATTAAAGTTATTCCATTCCCCGTCTTTAGTGATAAAACCCAAAGCAAGTAGATCATTGCCTTGATCATCGTTGATAAACCCAAAGTTGTTGGTAAACATTGTGCCGGTTACGCATTCGCCAGCTTCATTAACATTGTTACAAGGTTTCCCTGTCACGCGGGCAAACACAGCATAGCCAGAATCGTAGGGTGGAAGGCTTACAACAGCCCCATCAGCTCCATCACTATCTGGGAATGACTCGGTACACCAATCTGTGACTTGCAGATCAGGGATTCCATCACCATCTAAGTCTTTGAGAGGAAGGGATTTGTTTTTGCCTCCTTTTGTACTGCCTGATTGAATCGCAACACTGGTATCAGCATTGGTATTTTCATCGTAGCGAGGAATAAAAACTACATTTTGAGATGAGCCTTCATGGCAAAAAAATTGCTCATTAGAATCATCGGTTACTTGGATACACTCTTCTGTATTGGGATCACAAGGGATAAAGCCGTCATCGTCTGTTTGGCAGCGATAGTCAGCATCACTAGGACAGTTGAATACCCCCGGTGCCTGAGTTTTTTTACCCAATAGGTTTAAATTAAAATGAAAGCCTGCGGGAAAGCCATTACCTTTTAAGTTTTTTCCAGAATGTGCGTCTGTAGATAGACCTAGCAACAAAATGGAAACTAAACAGCAAAGGATAAGCCTTCCGAGGGATTTTATTTGAGTGGGATACATAAACTATGCCCCCGAATAAGATAAGAAAATCCTCCTTGCCAAATTTTTTCTATATCCATCTAGCTACTTATAACTGTAGCTTTGAATTGAAAAATAGATGGGATATTTTTGCACCCAAATTCGAACTTCTAATACTTATATTCAAGAAGTTTTATATAGGAATGTTCATTGCTTAATAATGGCTTAGATCATAAAGCTCTTCAGGTGCACAGCTAATTTCACCGTGTTGTTTATTCTTCATTAAATTCTGGAACTGCTGGCGTTTCAGGTGGATTAAGTTTTGATGATCGCCTGCTTCGATGTAGATATCATCAGCCTCTGTTAAACGGTCATCCCAAACTACGTCGAGTCCGTAGGCTTGGCCGATAGCAGGGATTGCACCTTCTTCGCAATCTCCAAAAATACGCTTTATTTCGGCTTCTTTGGCCAATCTTGCGGGTGAGCCAGTAATGGCCGCTAATTGAGGTAACATCACCTTATTCATCGCAGGAACTGCAGCAAGGGTGAACTTGTTTTTCTGATGAATGACAACCGCTTTGGCCATCTGCGTTACGGGAATTGAAGCCCTATGTGCACTATCGAGAGAAGTAAAAGAGTAGTCGTGTTTGATTGTGTCATAACTGCAGCCCTTATTTTTTAGAAAGCTACAAAGTGTGGCTGATACGGACATGCTTATTCCTCCCATAAGAGACTTCGCTGTATAAGTTTAGTAGCCGATTAAGGGAATGCTATAGGAAATTGCATTTTTGAACGTGCTGAAATAAACTTCATTCGCAAATGTAATTGATTACCATTTAATTGGATAGTAACTATGGCTGACGGTATTGCTTCAATGGCGAAGATCTTAATTATTGAAGATGATCGTACGTTGAATAATCAGATCACCTCGCTCTTGGAAGAGCAGGGTTACGAAACGGATCAACGTTTTGAAGGACGTCAGGGGTTGGTCTCCGCATTAAGTAAAACTTATGATCTCATCTTATTGGATGTACTTTTGCCGGGATTAGATGGTTTTTCATTACTCAGTAAGTTGAGGCAAAAGCGCGAAACCCCTGTGATGATGCTGACTGCATGTGGAGCGGAAGAGGAACGCATTACAGGTTATAGCAATGGTGCGGATGATTACCTAGCTAAGCCTTTCAATATTACTGAGCTCTTATTACGTATCGAAGCGATTTTGCGTCGTACGCGATATTTGGTTGAAAGTCAGATCGAGCAAGATGTGATTAAAACACCTTTCTTTCACTTAGACCGGAAACAGAATCGTGTTCATCGTGATGATCTAGAGGTCGTCCTCACCCCTATCGAATTTAAAGTGTTATGGGCGTTAGTAAAACAAAGTGGTGAAGTGCTTAGTAAACCGCACCTTTACCAGTCCGTTCTTAACAAAGAGTACAGCCGATACGACCGTAGTTTAGATATGCACGTGAGTCGAATAAGGCGCAAACTTTCGCAACGAAGTATTGATGTCTCAGCTTTAGAAACGGTACATGGTGAAGGGTACTGCTTTAAATGAAACGGCGTTTGTTTTGGAAACTGTTCGCTATTCTAGTGGCAGGTACCGTTGCTTTATACGGAGCGATCGATTGGCTTGCGAATCATACCGAACAACGTATGAGCCTAATTGCCGAAAAGCACCAGTTAGAGATGAAGTCTTGGGCAGCTGAAGCTGAGGCAATCTATAAAGCAGGTGAAATGCAGTTACTTGATCAATGGATCGAAGATCTGGAAAAGCGCGAGGATACTTGGGTTGCGATTGCCGGATCTGATTTGACCTTGCTGGCCGGTAACTACATGGATGACTATTACACTGGCAGTCTGCGGCTTGGCCGAAATGTCGAATACATGATCCACCTTTACTATGCCTATAACCCGATTATGGAACTCCCATTTGTTGATGGTCACACGCACTTTTTGGTTCGGTTGCCACAACGTATGAGGCCGGGTGGTTTTTTAAAACCTGCACAATTGTTGTTACAGATCGCTCTGCCTTTTGTGGTTTTGGCATTGGTGTGTTTGATGCTATATCGACACTTAGTAACGCCCATTCAGAAACTGGAAAAAGCGACTCGGCAGTTCAACGAAGGGAATTATGATGCTCGCGTGAGTCAATCACTTGGGGCACGTAATGATGAGTTGGCTTCGTTAGCCCGAACTTTCGATACTATGGCGGAACACACGGGCGGGTTGATCGTTACCCAAAGGCAGCTAATTGCCGACCTTTCCCATGAACTGCGTACACCCATTACGCGTATCGAAATGGCGCTTAGCAGTATCAGTGAAAAGAACTGCCCAGAAAATATCGAGCGTATTCAGCGTGAAGTCGCGCAAATGCGTGAAATGACCGAAGATGCTTTGACGCTTGCTTGGATGGATACCGAGAAGCCTCAGATTAAAGGTGAATATCTTGATCTGGTGGACCTACTAGATAGCATCATTGATGATGCTCGTTTCGAGTATCCCGATCGTAAGCTCGTTAGTTGTATGCCTGAGAGCGCGCCACTTGATTCCTCTAGTCACCGAATTCTTGGGCAGTCGATAGAGAATGTTATTCGCAATGCTCTACGGTATACACCTCAGGGTGGAGAGGTCAGTATTCAACTGAGTATTAAGGATGATGAGTACTTACTTACATTTTGTGATCAGGGACCGGGTGTTCCTGAAGAATCGCTGGACAAAATCTTTCAGCCATTTTATCGAGTTGAAAAATCACGAGGTGCCGACTCGGGAGGGTTTGGGCTTGGGTTGGCATTAGCTAAAAGGCAGATTGAGGCGGTTTCTGGCTCAATTAAAGCGTCAAATTTGGCCCGTGGTGGTTTACAGATAAGAATAATATTACCGGTATAAGGGGGGGGATAAGATAAATTCAACTCGCTTTGTTATTTCTTTAGCTGATTATTGTGGAGGGAATCTTAGTTTTCTTTGAGCTCAGGATTCCTCCATATAGAACCTAATTTTCCTCCCTCTCTGTGCTTATGGGTAACCTAAAGTTCCAGGGGTTAATTCCTTTATCTAGTGGAGCGATAAGCTTACTGATCTCGCAATATTTCACCTGAGAAACCCTTCAGTACGTAACAAATGTAAACGTTGTGACAATTATTTTACAGTTATTGATAATAAATCGTAATTGTAAATGGTTATTATTTGTTGCATTTGTAAGGCTCTAAATTGAGTAGTAATTGCCCTGAACTGGTTTTTAACTGAAGCACTATTAATGCGTTTCATGTGA
Source organism: Neptuniibacter sp. QD48_11 (assembly GCF_047778095.1). Classification (GTDB taxonomy): domain Bacteria; phylum Pseudomonadota; class Gammaproteobacteria; order Pseudomonadales; family Balneatricaceae; genus Neptuniibacter. The sequence continues at coordinate 2,939,714 of NZ_CP180551.1, read as the reverse complement.
CTTATTTGTAAGTCCGTCCAAAACCTCAGAATAGCTACCGAAAAAGTTAGAGATGATCGATAGGTCTTCTTATTCCCTTCTGGAAAGCCTAACTCCCTTACTGGGGGGCAGTGCAAAATTTTGGCTATGTTCACTCTCAGCTTTAGTTTGATAAGTTTAATGTAGGTAGGAATTACATGATTTCACAGAAAAACAAAAGACGTGCTTCATTGTCTTTACTGATTGGTTATGCGGTATCCAGCCAAATTGCTGCTGCTCAAGAAGACTCCGAGAAAAGCTATGAGCGCTTGGACAAAATTAAAGTAGAGGGTGTGGCGTCGGACGTTGGTGAAACTCGTATTGGCCTGGAAGAACTACAGCGCCTAAATCCGAACGACCTTCAAGATGTGTTTAGAAATACACCAAGTGTTGAAGTGGGAAGCTCAATAGCTGCGTCACAAAAGGTATACGTCAACGGTGTTGAAGAGACAAACTTAGCTGTAACCATTGATGGTGCCCGTCAAAATAACAAATTATTTCACCATTCAGCTACGAACATCATCGATCCTGAACTGTTAAAAGCTGTGAGCGTTGATGCCGGTGTTGCGCCTGCTGATGCAGGCCCTGGAGCGTTGGGTGGCTCACTGGTTTATGAGACCAAAGATGTCTCCGACTTATTGGAAGACGGTGACAATTTCGGTGGTTCTGTCGGCCTTGAGTACAACACTAACGGTGATACATTCGATAGAAATATCTCGTTATTTGGTCGCTCGGGTGGTTTTGAAATACTCGGTTACGTAAAGAGCGCGTCTGGTGACGATTTCGAAGACGGTAATGGTGATGATGTCATAGGCTCTGAAACAGCGATGAAATCAGGCTTATTTAAAGTCGGTTATCTGCATGAAAGTGGTTACCGTACAAAGCTATCCTACGAAAAAGTAGAAGATGATGGGCATCGCCCAGAAAGAGCTAATTTCAATCGAGGCTTCTTGTCGGAGAACAACGAACTAAAGCGTGAAACGCTTGTATTTGCGATTAAAAACGAAGCCCCTAAAGGTTTGATTAACCCTTATGTAAAAATTGCTCACTCAGAAACTGAATTAGTCTGGGTTAACAGTAGCTACCCGACCTCAGGTGAGTATGAAAGCATAAATGGCGTTTTGGCTAATGAATTTGTACTGAAAGACGGTACTGTAGATGCCGGTATCGATTTTTACGACGATAAAGCTAAGGGTATTTTCCCGACTTTTAATGAATTTCCAGTAGAAAAAGCAAAGAACATTGGTGCATTTGCGCAAGCTCGACTATCGCTCAGTGATCGGGCTCGAATCTCCTTCGGTGCTCGTTACGATGATCATGAACTTGAAGGTGTAGATGGCTCTAAGCATGATAACAGTGGCTTATCCAGCAACATTTCTGCTGAATATGATCTAACAGAATTTGTAACTGCGAGCGCTGGATATTCACATGTATTCGGTGGTGTGCAAATTACCGAGCCTTATATAGCAAATGCGGCTTGGGATTATTCAGCAGGTCTAAAGGAGTCAAAAGCCGATAACGGGTTTATTGGTATGGAATTGAATGCTGAAGGTTTAAGCCCATCACTGGCTGGTTTAACTATAGGCGCGAAAATCTTTAAAACGGATATCAGTGATATCCGAGATGAAGAATATGGCGGTGGCCCAGATATTTACAGTGATGTTGAGTCAGATGGATTCGAGATTAATACTCGATATGAGTGGCAGTCTGGCTTTGTGAGACTGAGTTATATTGATGTTGATACTAAAATTAATGGAATTGAGGGCTCTACAAACGCTTATTATATCGGAACTCCACTTGGCAAATCTTTAAAAGCTGATTTTGTACAGTCAATTGATAGTGCCAATATCAACTTTGGTGCGGACGTGCAGCACTACTTCTCGATGGATGGGCATGATGGCACATCTCCTGTCGATGGGGCTTTTCCTAGCTATACAGTAGCTAATTCATTTGTTGCTTACACTCCGCAAGCATTGAACAACCTGACGCTACGTCTATCTGTTAATAATCTGTTCGATGAAACTTATGCTGATCGTTCAACCTATGGACATGAGTTTGGAACAGATACTACTTTGAATGAGCCAGGTCGCTCGGTTGTGTTGGGTGCCAAGTTTAAATTCTGATGATCATATATCAGTGCAGGCTTGATCTTGTAGGAGTCCTGCCGAAAACTTTTTACGCTTCTAGGACTTATGTCCATCCCTTCTAAAGAAACGTAATCAGACCCCGCCAGCTGAGCTGGTGGGGTTTTTTATTACTTTCCTAAAGCTAACCACAAACCAACCAAAATCATTAGGCTTCCGGCGATTCGATTCATAAGGCGAACGTTGTTGCGTTCCATTAAAAGGTGCTTTAGTAGTTTACCGCCGCTGGCGTAGATAAGCAGGCAAATGAATTCAAGCAAAAGAATCAAAGCAACCAGTATGGCTAATTGCGGCGCCATAGGTAGATCGGCATCAATGAAGGGAGGCAAAAGGGTGACAAAAAATGCCCAGCCCTTTGGGTTCGCAACGGCAGTAAGAAAACCATTTGTTGCTAACTGTAATCCTGAAACTTCTTGTTTTTGTTCACCAGGTTCGGTAATGACTAGCTTGCCTCTAGAGCAAAACATCTCATAACCTAGCCAACAAAGGTAAGCGCCACCGCCCCACTTTAGAATAGTGAACACTTCTGGGTAGTTCAGCATTATTGCCGCGACACCTAAAGCTGCGGACGCGGCCACCAAACCAACTCCAATTAACTCTCCCCACATCATATGCAAGCTACGTTTGACGCCAATAGAGATACCTAGACTCAATGCCAAGGTCATACACATTCCGGGTGTAATGGAGACAAAAAAGAAGGTAGGAATAAACAGGGATAAAAGAGTGAGTGACATCAGAAAAACAATACCCGTTGTTATGGAAAAATTTAATATAGCTAGGAGTTTATGCTGTGCAAAATCAATTAGTAAGAAAAATAATTTTTATGGTGTAAAAAACAACCAGTTTTTTACACCCCCGTAACAATGGGCTTTGAGAGGGATACGCAGAATTAACTAACAGTCTTATCCACAGCTTGCGTGGATGGATTTTTTTACTGTTAGGGCTTGACTGGCTAATTTTTGTACAGGCTTTTTGAGTAAGAAAAAATTTTACAAAAATGTTGATATTACCGATCGATTTGATCCTTATTCTACAAGGTTGAAATATAACCAGTTCTCTGTAAGTCAGTATTCATGGGCTTTATGGAGGATGTCCATAATTAGTTAACAAGCTTATCCACAGTTTATGGGGAGAAACTAGGAAGCGGCTTTATCAACGATAAGCGCTCTATTTTTGGAAGTTTGTTCACAAGTGTATTGGGCGTGTTATGTAAGTACCTACTCTCTTCTTGCCCTTTGTCGCTTAAGGTTATCCAAAGGCTTTAAAGTCAAAAAAACGATTGTTCTTTTCTAACAAGTGGCATGCTTAACTTGAGGATTATTTATAGAGGAATTTGGTGCTTATCAAGGGCGTTAAAAAGTGTTACTTTGCGCGGCCTTTTTTCTGAAGATGTAAGATCGAAAGCATGATTACTGGTTTTGATTACGGTAGTTCAAATTGCGCCATGGGCGTTCTTCAAGCAGATAATAGTGTGCAGTTATTGTCACTTTATCAGCAGCAAAAATATGTACCTTCTACTCTATATGCGCTCTCTCGCGAATTGATCTGCGAAGGGGTTGCACGTCAAATTAGTAATCCTAAAATTCGCGATACTTATCTTAAAGAGCGCAGCCTTCAATTGAGACAGGCTTCAGCGTCTCGTTTATCTCTTGGCGTTTTATCCGATGAACAGACACTGTTTATTGGTGAGGAAGCAATAGAACAATATATCGATCTGCCAGAAGAGGGCTATTTTGTTAAATCTCCAAAATCCTTTTTAGGAGCGAGTGGCTTACAAACACAGCATTTGGCATTTTTTGAAGATGTTGTCACAGCTATGATGTTCCAGATAAAGCAGGCGGCTGAAAAATCACTGGGGGATACGATTACCCAAACTGTCATCGGTCGTCCGGTTAACTTCCAAGGCAGTGGTGGCGAAGAGGCTAATCAGCAAGCTTGTCGTATCTTGAAATGTGCTGCAGAGAGGGCTGGTTTTGTCGACGTTGAGCTTCTGTATGAGCCCTTAGCAGCCGGAATTGATTTTGAAGCGGGGTTAGAGGAAGACAAAGTCGTTTTAGTTGTCGATGTCGGTGGTGGTACCAGTGACTGCTCTATTGTCAAAATGGGCCCGAGCTACCGAGACAAGCCAGAACGATCAGCTGACTTTCTTGGTCATAGTGGTGCTAGGGTAGGGGGAAATGACCTTGATATTCACCTAGCTTACTACGGGCTAACGCCAGTTCTAGGCATGGGAGGGAAATTGAAAAATGGGCTACCTATTCCCTCTCAATCCTATTGGAATGCCGTATCTGTAAATGACATACCCTCGCAGGTCGAATTCAATAGCTTAGCTTCGATCGAAATGATGGAGCAAATGCAGCGTGATGCAGCGGAGCCTGAAAAAGTAGCGCGCTTAATTCAGCTGCAAGAGCAAAAGCAAAGCTATCAGTTAGTGCGTAGCGCTGAGCTGGCAAAGATCTCTTTGTCTGATCAGGAGCAAGTTATTTCGGATCTAAGCTACCTTGATAAGGAATTATCGCAGCCAATCAGTCGTGATGTGTATGAATCGGCAATAGAGCGCCCGGTAGCGAAGATCGTGGATCTGATGAGTGAAGTAATAAAACAAGCGGGCTGCACACCTGAGCTGGTATATGTTACTGGTGGTACGACAAAATCGCCTGCTGTCCGGCAGGCAATTGCATCTTTATTGGGTGATATAGACGTTGTCGACGGTGACCACTTTGGTAGCGTGACAGCTGGGCTAACACGCTGGGCGGAGAAGCTCTACCGCTAAAACTATGCGATGAAAGCATGATGGGTGTGGTTTATTCTGTGGTGTGTGCAATACCTAGTAATAAACCGCCTTCTTGCCATAGAGTAACAGCCGTTCCTTGGTTGTTAATAATATTCTTAGTATCAACCTGTTCTAAGGTTAGGCCCTCTGGGTATTCTGCTTGGTAAAATGTGTAGATCTGATTATTTTCAATATTTCGCACTTTCAACTGAGCAGCAATTTCACCATTAATTGAACAGTAACTACCGCCAATCAACTGCCACATATCTTTTCCAAGTTTGCTTGATGAAATCAGCTTAAAGCTTAGTTGGGTTAGTTGTTGTCCAAGTTCATCTATAGAAGATGTATACACAGATATTTCGCTTGGCTGTTCATGATGGCCCGCAATTTCATTCACAATACTTGGGCCTGATATAGGCATAGGCATCAAACTGACAACCATAAAAATGAAGGCTAAAGCCAATGCCGGAACCATTAATTGAGGTTGTTTAAACCAAGTTTTACATTGATCTAACCAGCTGATGTTATTTATCGGTGCTTCAATATTGATATCCGATGGGTTGCTAAGTTCTTCTTGTATAGAGATTAGCTGAGCTAACTTATCTTCACTCAATGATTGATCTTGGTAGTGCGCTTTGAGAGCTGATTTTAAGTTTTTAGGCGCGGTTGATTTCATTGCATCACCTCCTTTAGATCCCATCGCTCTTCGGTTAACTCGTGTTGGACTCGCTTTTTTAATCGGTGCATTTTGGACAGCAAGGTACCTCGCGGCACTCCCTGTATCTCAGCTATTTCTGTCATGCTGTACTCTTCTATTGCCCATAGATAGAGTAATTCGCTTTCTTCTGCGCTTAGTAGCTTTAATAGCTGTTCAACATCACGTTGTTGGATAAATAAGTTTTCCAAAGAGTCTGATGATGCTTGGTTTATCTTTTCTACTGCATCAGGTAGATCGGTTAAAGAAAGTAGTTTGTTATCCCCGCGGCATTGATCAATAAACGCGTTACGAATGCTGCGTTTTATATAGGCTTCAGGTTCCTTTATTTGTGCAGAGTTATTGCGTAGAAATTTTTCTACGCACTGCTGGAGTAGGTCGTATGCCTGATCCTCGTTTCGAGTGAGGGATAAAGCATAGCGATAAAGTTGGTTGAGCCTATTTTTGTCTAGCATTTATAAGTTGTACCGTGGCTGCCCAAACATAAAATATGGGCAGCCTATCCAGATAATTATTGGCTAAGCCATTTGGAACACTAATTATCTGAAGAGTTTCATTCGGTAACGGTTTTTTTAACCTCCTAGTGAATTTTCAACGGATTTTTAAAGCGCATGATTAGATCGTTAAACGCAAAACGTTCACCTCCGCCGAAACGGATCAAAACAACACCGGCAGCAAGGAAAGCAAATTCACGTTTAAAGCTATTTAGGTTAGCGATTAGATTTTTATCAAAATTAAGCTTGTAGCCCATATACCAGAGCATAATAGCTACGGTTGCAGCGCCTGCTGTTCTAACCAATAACGGTGGTGCAAATAGAATAATAAGGCCTGCAAGTAACAGTAGAGGTTGCCACGTAGCAAAGGTAGGGACTTTTGCGAAAGCGCCAAAGCTGCCGCTGACTAAAAACATGATACCTATAGAGAGGCGCAGCAGTAAGCCTAGAGCTTCCCAGCTCATGCTGTAATCATGCTGATTATGTAAAAGATCGAGGCTATAACGGCCTGGACCTAGATTAAAAAGCACAAACATCATGCCGGAAAGCGCGATATCTCTGATCTGTACAAACATGGCCGGGGAGGTATAGGTTTTTACCGCAATCTCAGTGTCAGGCACCGTCATGACGGGTAATGAGAATACAAAGCTCCAAAGCAGGAAGGCATAAATAAGTGCCAGAGGTCTCACTAAAAAGCCAACGACTAAGGCGATACCAGAGATAAGCTCAAAAGCTGAAAGTGAGGTAAGAAAGAGAGATGGAGTTAATAGCTCGCCCAAGAAACCCGTAAACAGATATTGTTGAAAAAGCTCATTAATATAGCCTGTTGATCCCATGTAATTAGCAACGATGGCATCATGTTTAGTGCTGGAAAGTAACTGGCTGAGTTTAGATACGCCGCCAATAATAAAAAGAATACCGAGACCTAAGCGTAAATATAGAGCAGCTTCATCGTAGTCTTTTTGTCGATTGTGAGTAAGGGTATTGTTCATCTATATAAGCCTTGCAGATATAAAAAATGCCCCGTTGAGCATTTCCAAGCTAAGCAACAAAACTGGGGTGCAATTATGTTATTTGCTTTGAAGTGACAGGTGCTCTTGGGGCGTTAAGGTGTAGCTGCCTTTAAAGACGCATCAGTAGGTATTTTGATTGCACGACTTTGAAAATTAATTATGAAAAAGATGAAAAAAAAGGAGGCTTTTCTGAATTAAAGTGTTGATTTAATGGACGATAACTGAAAGCTTAACTCACAAGGTTAAAAAACAAACAAACCGCTCTAAGCCAGAATTTATAGGCTTTGTAGCGGTTGTCCAAAATTAATATACACGCTTATCCACAGAAAACTGGGGTAAGTTTTATTTTAGTAGATTATGTTATTCAACTGCGAATGGAGAGATTAATTTAAGAGCATTCCCTTCAAAATCTTCTTCGCGTAGCTGTTGTAGGGCTTGATCAAACTCTTGTTTTCGCAGCGCCCATCGTGAATTTGAAGAGAGTCCGACAAATAGATCGACCTTGTTCCCTGGTTTAAAAACTGCTTTATCTATTTGAGGCGTTAACCCGCGCGACGCAAGTTCATAATCTGCTTGGCAGTCGGTGCCGATAAAACTATCAATTCTTCCCTCTAGCAATAGGTTCGGCAATACAGCTTCTTGGGTCACACTTTTTTTATAGATATCCGTATCCTGATCGAATTCGGTGTAATAAGCAGAGCCACCAACCATGCCAATGGTCATTGCATGCATATCTCTATGTTTGCTGATGCGGCGAGATTTACCATGAGGTAGATAGAGTTGGGTGCTGCAACTGTAGTAGTGAGGATCAGCGTAGGTAATGTATTCGGCTCTTTCTTCGCGCCATGCTAAACCACTCATCGCGTCGATCTGACCATTCTTCATCATCCGCAGGCAGCGTTTCCATGGGCAGCGTAAGTAGTGGACCTTAAAACCGATTCGCTTAGAGAGTTTCTTCCATAACTCGTGGTCGATACCAGTCACGGTTTCAGGCGTCACAAAGCGGAACGGAGGCCAAGAATCAGCGCCAACAACTAATGTCTCGACCTCAGCTTTTGCGGTATTAAAGCAAAGTAGAGCCGTAAGCATCAGTGTGTGAATTAAGGGGCGTTGTAACAACAGAGTAACCTCAGAACGGCAGCGGCAAATCACTTTCATCTCTTCACTATAGTCAAAAAATATTGGGTGGCGGAGAATGAATTACCGCTTGTTTGTCGACAGGTGTTGATCTTATGAACAGCTGGCGGCAAACTAGGGCAAAAGGAATTTAACAATTTAAGTGTTCAAAGGAATGAGCATGAAAGCCAGATCTGTCCAATCCGTTGTTGATTGTTTATCTTGCTGCGTAGCTAGGTTGCGCACGCCGCCGTTTTATCGGGAGGCGTGTTGAAATGCTAACAAGCCTCCACTTTCAAGATATCTTCGGTGTTATCGTTTTAACTGCGTTAGTGAGCTATCTCTTTTTTGATGGCTTCTTGAATCTGACCTGCAAAGGCTTTTACACCCGCTTATTCTTTCACGCCAATAACATCGCGCTGATGTCGTTATTAGTCACGTTGGGGTCTGCCGATCTATTCAGATTAGTTGTTACTGAACCGATGGTTGTTGTGGGGTTTTACCTACTTTTACTTTCTGTATTACCCATTTTTGTTGCTATTGTTTACGCCTTTACCTTAGAGCCGCCATCACTGCATCTACTTTATGATCGGTGCCGACAAGAGATTCAGTATCTCAACTGGGGCGTGAAGCTGGAGATGGTAATTATTTTGTCAGCGACGCTATGTTTGGCATCTGGTTTATCCCAGATAGCAACGCTTAGGGAATGGTTTGGCTATTTTAGCCCCGGGCATATGTTAGTCACTTACCTTGGGTTATTGGGGGTTTTTGCTTTTGTCGTGCAGGCCTTTTTCAATCAAGTGATGTTGATTGTTCGTTCTACCCTAGCGGTCAGTTTTTTCTATCCGGTTATCCACGTAATGTCTTTGTAGATGTCTTTTAAGTTGTAGCAAAGGATTAAAAAAGCCCTTTTTGAAGCAAACAAAAAGGGCTTTTTATGCTGATATGAATGCAGGATTTATGAAGGTTAAGCGCCGCTAGCCTCGAGTGCGATAACCGTCAGTTCCTCGATCATCTCGATCTCTTGTAACATTGGATAAAGTACCGTTTCTTCACAGATTTCACCGTGAAGATTAGGTGGCATAAAGAGATCTTTGGGGCGATGAAGCAGCATGACACACTGATTACCAAACAGGCTCATCTCTGTTCCTGCAACGTCCAGCTTATCACTAAACCTTTTGTAATTTTGTAAGAATTCTGGTGTCAGGATCTGCTTAGCATGCTCTTCATCTTCCGCATAAATATGAAAATCCTTACCAAAGGGGTTGTTGTCTATAGTGATACGCTGATCTTTATCCATAGGCTTCTGTTGGAAAAAGCTGAGTACCTTCCCCCAATTTGCTTGCAAGATCACACGAGAAGGGAAGGTGTGTGGCAGCGTCATATTCAGGATCACCCCTTTAAATTCGGTACTCTTCCTTGTATTTCCTTTGGCATCAGTTTTCATTCGGTTTAACTGGCACTCCACCATTTCCACCGTGACAGCCCCAATCTCTGTTCGGAGATAATCCTCTTGTATGGTCAATTCTTCTTGATGGGGTGGTAGTATGCGGCTATCTCGGACTGAGTCCAGCGGGATAATTCCGTGACGCTCATAGTGAAATCCGTCTAGATGATCGAGGATTTTTGGCAGTAAATTTTCAGCAAAATGGTGATTGAAGTCTTGTTTGAATTTAGCGGCTTTAAACCCTGCAATTAGCAGCGGGATGATCGCTAAAAAGAGGCCACCACCAATAAATACCACAATAGAAATGACTGCACAGGCTAGGGACGCGATAAAACCTATTAGCAAACGACGGTCACAGGCTTTTTTGGCTTTTTCTCGCTCTCTAAGCAGCTCAGCCCATTCAGTAGCGCAGGCCAGCTTTAACGCATCGAACTGTTCTGGAGCAACATCAAACTTCAGTTGCGCAGGCTTTTTACGAAAAATTCGGTAGACGATAAAATCAACGATCGTATCGAGAAATGCGTCAGTTGCGGTATCGAGCCGTTTTTGACGGCCATTGGGTTGGTAAGAAGGTGCGTTCACACAAAGCCTACTGGATAGTTAAACAATTTTTAGAGGCTTGAGCATAACAACGCTGTTTGTGGATTTAAACTGACTATGTTTGTGGGGATATAACCTAGTCAGCTTAGTGCGGACTTCCTAATTATAAATTATGGACAAGCGTTGGTCCCTTGAGACTTTATTTCCATTCTTGCTTGTTTTATGACGCTGATACCCGAGCTGGTGGCTAATAGGCCCATGATGGTTGCTACTAAAAGATCTGGCCATGCTTGCCCACTACCTAATACACCCGCAGCAGCGATCATCACTGCAACATTGCCAATGGCATCATTTCGACTACATAGCCATACAGATCGCATATCAGCATCGCCACTGCGGAATGTATAAAGCATGATAGCGACAGTTACATTTGCTACTAATGCTAGTAAGCCAATAATGCCCATAGTGACTGGTTCTGGAGTTTGGCCATTAAACGCATCCCATAGTACTTTTAGCAAAACGGCTATGCCAAACAGGAGCATGGTTGACCCTTTGATCAGGGCTGCTCTCGATCGCCATAACATGCCCATAGAAAGAACGGACAGTGAGATGACATAGTTTGCGGAATCGCCTAGAAAATCGATCGCGTCAGCGAGTAGAGATGCTGAAGATGCATTCAAGCCAGCGATGATCTCGATAATAAACATACTGGCATTGATCAACAGGGCGATCCATAGGGCTTTTCGAAAGCGCCCATCTTCTAATGCACTTTTAGTATGGTTTGCATTACAGCAGCTACCGGCCATTGTTTTTTCCTCAAAGCGACATCGTGTAAAAAAGTTCTAAGGTAATTAAAAAGCCTATAGCCACTACAGGGTCAAGAAAGTCTCGTCATCGTAGCTTTAATGGCCGTGTAGACCGCTAATATGTGTGTCAGTGTCTGGTTCGGTATGGGGTTTATCGGAGGAGAGCCCCTCAAGTATGCCACAGTGTTCGATATCGCTCTCCGTCTCACAACGTTGGCGTAAACAGCGTAGATCTTGTTCTAAAGATGTGAGGGCTTGGATACGTTTAACAACGTGCTCAATATGGCTATCGACTAGATCGTTAATATCGTGGCAGCTTTCAGACGGTTGATCTTTGAGGGCTAGCAATGTTCGTATCTCATGAAGGCTCATATCTAAACTACGGCAGTTACGGATAAACAGAATACGACTTAGATGCTGTTCGTTGTAGATCCGATAATTACCTTCAGAACGATAGGGAGCTGGAAGTAAGCCCTCTTTCTCCCAGTAGCGAATGGTTTCTACCTGACATTCTGTGCGTTTTGCTAATTGGCCGATTTTCATTTTATTGTCCTCTTAACCTTATAGTAGTTATAGGGTTTTAAAGGTTCAACCTAACAACCGCCAGTGTTGACGCTCGGAAATACGCTTTGGTTTTTTGAGAATAAACGGTTCGTTAACTATTCTGAATTGAGTCACCCCATTTGTATTAGCTGTGGTTATGTCTGATAAAACGCCATCCATAGAAGCATTACAGAAGCGTATCCAAGAGTTAGAAGATGAGAACGAGCTTCTATCCGACTTTGCCGGCTTATCTTCCGACTGGTTTTGGGAGCAGGATGAATCATTCAGATTTGTACGCTTTTGGGGGATGTTGACCGAGAAGCTCCAACGTAAACAGAGCCTTTTTATCGGCAAGCGACGTTGGGAGATGCCTATTCAGGGTCTAACTGATCAAGAGATACAAGCCCACATCGAGCGATACGAACAGCACTTGCCTTTCCGCGATTTTGAATATGAAGTGCCGGGGAATGATGGTGTTGTTCAGCATTATTCGGTTAGTGGTAAGCCTGCTTATGATCGTGAAGGTAACTTTACCGGTTATCGCGGTGTAGGGCGTAACTTAACGCTTCTACATAATGCTCAGCAGGCGGTGAAAGCTAGCCAACAACAACTATCGCAAATACTGCAAGGAAGCCCAATTGCAACCTTTGTGATCGATAAAGAGCACAAGGTGACCCATTGGAATAAAGCTTGTGAGGCGCTGACTGGTGTGCCTGCGAGTGAAGCAATTGGACGTGATGATAGTTGGCGTGGCTTCTATGCTGAATCAAGGCCGACTATGGCCGATCTTGTTGTGGATAATGCACCCGCTGAAAAGATACAGGGGTACTACGGATATAACTTTGCTGTATCGAGTTTGATAAACGGCGCCTGTGAAGCTGAGGATCTTTTCCCCAACATCGGCCCTTCTGGGCATTGGCTCCACTTTAATGCCTCGCCGTTGCTAGATACTGACGGAAATACAGTAGGTGCCATCGAAACGCTTCAGGATATAACTGATCGTGTAAAAGCTGAGCAAGCTGAAAAAGATCATCATCTCAAATTAAAACGGGCTCACGAGGAGTTGCAATCAACACTTCAGCAGCTAGTTGAAGCCAAAAAGCTCGCTGGGCTTGGGCGTTTAGTTTCTGGTGTAGCGCATGAACTGAACTCTCCTTTAGGGAATATTCTCTTAGGATTAACGACAGCACAAAATAATTTGGAAGAGTTACAACACTCTTTTGATAACAGCAGCCTGAGTCAGTCTCAACTTCGTGCATATTTGGAAACAGAAGCGGAATCGATTGCTTTGATGGATCACAATCTCAATCGAAGCATTAATCTGATTAATCGCTTTAAAGAGCTATCAAGTGATACCAAAACAAAAGTTACCCGAAGTTTCTCTCTTCATAGCATTGCTAAAGGGGTTTTTGGTGCTTATTTGCATCGTTGTAAACAGAGACATATCGAATTAGCTAATAACGTCCCTCCAGACCTAAGGATTTGTAGTAATGAAGAAGCACTCGAACAAATTTTAGTAAGTCTCTTAGAGAACAGCCTGAACCACGCTCAGCTAGAAGAGGGCAGCCTAATTGAGCTTGCCGTGTTTAAGGGAAAATCAGGTGTTGAAATCGATTTTTCTGATAATGGTCAAGGTATGGATGAGAAGGTTAAAGAGCACGCCTTTGATCCATTTTTCTCATCTAAAATGGGACATGGTACGTCAGGCCTTGGCCTCTATAGAGTCTATAACCTGGTCTCAGTTGTCTTAGGTGGCAGCATCAGTTTGCACAATAATGAGCCAGGTTTGCTCGTTAAACTAACCTTGCCTGATCTTTCCTGTGAGTGAAAAACTCCGCGGGCATAAGCAGTCTAGGAAAGCGTCTATACTTTAATTCGTTACTCACCTAATAAGAATAAATTGAGCTTATGTGTAACTGTAACTCCATCATTGTGAACATAAATTTCGCGCAGATAAAAGTCGCTTTATTGCGCTTAATGCTGATCTGGATTGTTTCGTTCTCTAGCTATCAAGCTCTGGCTCAGCCCGACTTAAAAGTTATTACTGAGGATTGGGCGCCATACAATTATGAAGAAAATGGTGAACTGAAAGGGTTCTCAATAGAGATTGTCCAGGCAATTATGGATGAGCTGGGCGAAGAGTATCCCATTTCGATCTATCCCGGTGCCAGAGGTGATCGGATGTTGGACACCTTGCCTAATGTGATGTACTTCTCTTTGTTTCGAACACCGGAAAGGGAAGCTAAGTTCAAATGGATTGGCCCCATATCCCAAGAAGCGATCTACTTTTACAAGCGTAAAGATAACACCAAAACTTACCGTACGATTGATGATGTTAAGAAGGCAAATAACATCACCGTTCCTTATAAGGGGCTGGTCGCAAATAAGGTAGATGAGTTAGGTATTACCAATGTAATAAAGCTTTCTGCCAGAGATCGCCAATTTAGTTTGTTGTTTTCAAATCGTGCAGAACTAACTGTTAGTATCAGTCCTCTAGGTGTTGCTTATTATTTAAAGCAGTTAGATAAAGCAGCTGATTCACTGGTTCCAACGAAGGTTAAATTACTGGAGTTTCCTCTCTATATCGCTTGCTCAAAAGAGATTCCTGATAGTGTGATCGAAAGGTGGCAAGCGGCCTTAGACAAAGTGAAAGCATCAGACAAATACGAACAAATTTACAGTAAATACCTAATGTAAAAGTTAACATTCTTCTGAAAGGTTTTTCTCCCCTCCATGCCTGTCGCTATCTTAAATAGCTAAACCTGATATATCGCCTAAATTGAATTAATCACCATTTTGCTTGTCCGAGCTAAGCGATTAGAGATTATGAATAGGGAGATAAATGATGGGAAAAATCACAGGTACGGTAGCGGGTACAGTTGCTCTTGGCGTTGCAATGAGTGCTTCAGTTCAAGCTGGAGATGGCATGGTCAATGTGAAAAGCCAGCACAGCGTGGTTCAAACGGCCGATAAATTAGAAACCGTTTTGAATGATAAAGGTATGACCGTCTTTGCCCGTATCGACCATAGTGCGGGTGCTGAGAAAATTGGTAAGCAACTACGAGATACTCAACTGGTTCTATTTGGCAATCCAAAGGTGGGCACGCCATTGATGCTCTGTGCACAAAGTGTTGCGATCGACCTGCCGCAGAAAGCACTGATCTGGGAAGATGCTGAAGGTACTGTTTGGTTAAGTTATAACGATCCAGCTCACTTAGCTAAGCGCCATAATATTCAAGGGTGCGATGAAGTACTAAACAAAGTTTCAGGTGCTTTAGGTAAGTTTGCGAAGGCGGCAACGGAGTAAAGATAGGACGCCACTACGTGGCTAGAGGACGGCTTCGCCTAGAGGACGCTGCTACGCAGCTAGAGAAAAAGAAAGGCTGCTTGCGCCTAGAAAGCTCCATGTCATGGCTTTAGAGTAATGATCTACAGTCGTTGTCTTTCCTGCGAAGGCTGGAATCTATGGTTCGTAATAAGCTGTAGTTATCCGTAAGCTTGAAATTACTTTCTGTACCTACTAGTATGTTTGTTACTTAAATATTGAGCACACTAAGTTATGGCAGCTACACGCGAGTTATTGATTGATACCATGAAGCAACTGCTTTGGGAGCGGGGCTATGATGCTACTAGTCCTAATCAGGTGTTAGAGCGTAGTGGTGTGGGTAAAGGTAGTTTCTACCACCATTTTAAAGGCAAGAAGGATCTGGCGATTGCTGCGATGGAATCCCGAACAGATGACCTGATAGCCGAGTTTGATCAGATCATTGCGCAAACGGATGGGGATTGGTTAGCTCAAGTCAGTGCTTATTTAAGATTGCCACGACATGCGTTGAAGGGCTGCCGTATGGGGCGAATCGTTCAAGACCCTTCGGTCGAAGATGAACAGCTGTTAGCACCTTTGGAGCGTTATTTCTCCACAATGCATAAACGCTTCACAGCTATTTATACCGAGGCGCAAGCATCTGGTGCATTGGTAAAGATCCATAAACCAGAAGCTTTAGCAAAGTTAACCTTGAGTGTCTTACAGGGCGGTTTTGTTGTAGGGCGAGCGGTGCAGCAAGATGATACGGTGGGTGATGTCTGCGAGAGTTTCTTAGATATGTTGGCAGCACTGAAAACGAACTAAAAATCGTTGAGAAATAGCCTGTTTAATCACAGGCTTTTTTTGAAATATAAATTGTACCTACTGGTATGTACAGGTTTTTCTAGAGGCATAGTTAAGGAGGCAATATGAAAGTTTATCTAAATCAGAACATCATACTGATGCTGCTATTTATAGCGGTGTATGGCTCCGGATTCGTTGGGGCAAAACTTGGCCTAGGTTACAGCGAACCGTTTACCTTTTTAGCTGTGCGTTTTGCTATTGCGGGTGGCTTGCTTGCATTGGGTGCGGTATTACTCAGTGCACCTTGGCCAAAAAATCCTGGGTGGATTATAGTAACCGGAATCTTAATGCAGGGGCTATTTTCGGTAGGCGTTTTTTATGCGCTTTATTTGGGTATGAAGCCAGCCGTATGTGCCTTGATTATTGCGTTGCAGCCATTGTTAGTCACAGTGCTGGCTGGACCATATCTGAAAGAGCAGGTCACTGGCTGGCGCTGGCTTGGTTTGCTGATAGGTATCAGTGGTGTAGCAGTTGTTGTCGCTGATGGGCTAGCTGTTGAAGGGATTAGCTGGACGACCCTAATCTGGGCTCTACTTGGGTTATTGGGGTTGTCGCTAGGGCAGTTAATTCAGAAAAAGCACTGTGCCGATATGCACTTGATCAGCGGTGGAGCATTGCAGGTATTAGGTACGGTTCCCGTGATGCTGTTGTTAGCGTTTCAATTTGAAACGATGCAGATGCAGTGGCATCTTGATCTAGTTTTGGCCATCTTCTGGATGGCGGTTGGCGTATCCTTAGGGGCAGTGAGCTTGCTCTATATCTTGATTAATCGAAACAGTGCATCCCAGGTTGCCAGCGTGTTTTATGGTATACCGGTCGCTGCAGCACTAATCGCATGGCCTCTATTTGAACAAGTACCCACCATGGCCGACTGGGGCGGTTTTGCGGTGGTGGTCGTCGGTATTTTAGTTGCCAATATCAGGTTGAAAGAGACGATTACTCATGAAAACGTTGCGAATGAAACGCGCAGCAATGCTTCTCATAAGCTTCCGCTAGAAGCTCAATAAAGGCACTGATCTTACGGGGCACGTAGCGAATATTGGGGTAGATCGCATAAATGCCGACATCGCGGTAAACCCATTCCTGTAATACTGGGACAAGTTCGCCGCGGGCAACCTCGTCACGGACGAGGAAGACAGGCATAAATGCAATCCCAGTACCGGCAATCGCGGATTCTCTTAAGGTAACAAGAGAGCTTGCCTGAAAACGGCCATTTACTTTAATACGATCGGGCTGGCCTTTCACCGTGATTGGCCAGTCATGGGGGCCGGTTTCTTGATATTTAAACTGCAGGCAGTTGTGCGCTTCTAGATCGGTAACTTTTGTCGGAGTGCCTTGTTCTTTTAAATACTCTGGTGAAGCATAAGCGTACCAACGGGATTGCACTAAAAGACGGGCACGCAAGGTTGAATCGGATAAAGTACCGGTACGAATTGCGAGGTCAAAACCGTTTGATATCAGATCTTGAAAGCTATCCTTAATTACCATCTCAACCTTCATATCTGGATAGCGTTTTAGATACTCATCGACGACGGCAGGAAGGAAGAACTGACCCGAAATCATCGGTGCAGCAATACGTAAAAGGCCCTGAGGTTGCTCAGCATGTTGAGACACTGCTTGCTCGGCTAGCGCCACACCACTCTCTAGTTGCTGACAGTGGTGATAAAACTCTTCACCGGCTTCTGTAAGGTTCAACTTTCGTGTGGTGCGGATTAGCAACTGCACGCCTAAATGCTTTTCCAGCCGCGAAATATGTTTGCTCACTACAGAGCTCGCTACGCCTCTTTGTTCCGCGACCGCGCGGAAAGACTTGAGTTTCACCACTTGGGCGAACAGCAGCATATCATCCAGATTATTCATATCGGTCTTATTGTTTAATATTTGGAATCAATTAAATTCGATTGTGCACGCTAATTTAATTATAGCGTTTGAGCTAACCTATCTCAAAACCATAATAACTAGGGAACCTACGAATAAGTCCTATACGACTTTGCTATGCCCCTTGGGTACAGGCTTAAAGAGCAATTGAAGCACGAGGCAATGATTACAGGCATGCTGGTTGCCTGTCGAAAATCATTAACAAAGTGATTCGGTTGCTCTGTAAGCCCCGTAGGGTGGGCTCTAAAACGACCATCTACTTTGTCAGTCAGCTTGAAAAGGTCCAGACATTTCGCTGCACTGACTTTCGCGTATCTGGTCGTTTTATAGCTCACTGAGAAAGTATGAGACTTATCAGTAGGTTCCCATAAGCTCAACTGACAGGATCGCATCATGCAGGAACAGGATAAATACCAAGAATTTATTGCTGAAGCCGCTAAGTTTATTCCGGAAAAGCGGATTATTACTGATTACCTTCGTACCCTTGCTTATGGTACGGATGCAAGCTTCTACCGCTTGCTACCGAAGGTGATTGTGCAAGTGGCGGAAGAGTCCGAAGTGATCCGTCTGATGGCTTTAGCGACAAAACTGAATTTGCCGATTACGTTCCGTGCTTCTGGCACCAGCCTGTCAGGTCAGTCCATTACCAATTCGATCATGCTTTCCTTAACACCGGATTGGAAAGATTATGAGATTCTTGAGTCAGGTAAAAAGATCCGCATGCAGTGTGGTGTGCTGGGAGGCGATGCCAACCGTTATTTAGCACCTCTAGAACGCCAACTTGCGCCAATGCCAGCGTCGATCGATGCGGCTACTGTGGGTGGTATCGCTATTAACAATGCGGCGGGCATGAACTCTATGGACACATACGGTGTTATGGATTCAGCTCGCTTTGTTCTGTTAGACGGCACTGTACTGGATACAGGCTCAGAAGAGAGTCGTGAAGCGTTTCGCGTGAGTCATGCAGGCATGATTGCCGACGTAGAAGCGCTATCGAAAAAGCTGCGCAGTAATACCGCGTTAAGCAAACGTATCTTGCGAAAATATGAAGTTAAAAACACCACCGGTTATGGCTTACGCTCTCTAATCGAGTGGGATGATCCAATCGATATGATTGCGCGCTTGATGATTGGATCAGAAGGTACGCTGGGCTTTATCTCCGAGATCACTCACAACACGATTCGTAAGTACCCGCTGAAAGCCTCTGCATTTTTGGTCTTCCCAGATATCCGTACAGCAAGCATTGCGGTAACGCGTTTTAAGCTAAATAAAACGCCGGTATCTGCGGCAGAGATGATCGACTACTTTGCGCTTAAAGCGGTACAACACATGGATGGTGTACCAAGTTATATCCAAGGCGTACCCGAAGGTGCGACAGCGATCTTGGTGCAAGCCGAAGCCGATGAGCAAGAGGTTCTAGAAAACCATATCGCGACGATTCTTGCTGAGATCGACGATCTCGAATTGGTTGTACCTGCCAGCTTTACCGATAAGCCAGCGGAATATCAGGCGTACTGGAATGTGCGTAAAGGAATCTTCCCTGCGGTGGGTGCGACGCGTCCGAAAGGTACAACAGCACTGATCGAAGATGTCGCTTTCCCAATCGAAACGCTAGCGGATGCGCTGGTGGATCTTCAGCAGTTGATGCAGAAGTTTGGTTACGATGACGGTGTTATCTACGGCCACGCTTTAGATGGCAACCTGCACTTTATCTTCTCTCAAGGCTTTAGCAGTAAAGAAGAGGTCGATCGTTACGAGCGCTTTATCGATGAAGTCTGCGATGTCGTTGTTAACAAATACGATGGTTCTCTAAAAGCTGAGCACGGCACCGGTCGTAATATGGCACCTTTCGTACAGAAGGAGTGGGGTGATGAAGCCTACAGCGCCATGCTGGAGATCAAGCGTATCTTTGATCCACAGGGCATCCTAAACCCAGATGTTATGATCACGCAAAATCCAAAACTGCACATCAGTAACCTGAAGCCGATGAAAGCCGTTAGCGATATTGTTGATCAGTGTATCGAGTGTGGTTTCTGTGAGCGTATGTGCCCATCGAAAAACCTAACACTCAGCCCGCGCCAACGTATTATCGGCAAGCGCGAACTGGCGTTGTTAGAGGGTGAAAACCAGCAAGCTTTCGCTGATGAATATGACTATATGGCAGTAGATACCTGTGCGGGCTGTGGCTTGTGCTCAACGGTTTGCCCTGTAGGCATCAATACCGGTGATTTGGTTCGACAACTTCGTCACGAGCGTCACGCCAGTCGTGAAGGGATGTCCGAATGGATAGCTAATAACTTTGGTACGGTTACCAAAGCGGCGAAAACCGCCTTTGGTGTAGCTGATATGAGTCACGGCTTGCTGGGTAGTAAAGCAATGGGGGCGGTAACGCGTACCGCGCGTAAACTATCTGGCAATAAGATTGGTTACTGGAGTCCAGAGATGCCGACACCGGCACCTAAACTGGAGACTGAAAAGCGCCAACCAGCTCAGCCAACCAATACCTCAGGAAACAAACTAAAAGTGGTTTACCTACCAAGCTGTGCTAGCCGTACTATGGGCCCAGCGCGTGGCGCAGAAGAGCAAACTTCGCTGGTGGACAAAACGGAAACGCTGTTACGCAAAGCAGGCTTTGAGGTTATCTATCCACAAAACCTGAAAGAGCAATGCTGCGGTATGCCCTTTAAGAGTAAAGGCATGTTTAATCAGGCCGAAGCTAAAGCTGCTGAAACAGTGGATATGCTGCTCGAAGCGAGTAATGGCGGAGAGATCCCTGTTTACTGCGATACCAGCCCTTGTACGATGCAGCTAAAAGAGAATCTAGATTCTCGTATCAAACTGTATGAGCCGGTCGATTTCATTCACACCTTTATGATGGATAAGCTGGACTTCAACCCTGTGGATGACAAAGTTGCCCTTCACATAACCTGCTCGGCACGTCGCTTAGGTCTCGATCAAAAAATCGTTGAAGTGATGAACGCCTGCAGCACCAATGTTGTAGTTCCAGATCAGATTACCTGCTGTGGTTTTGCCGGTGACAAAGGCTTTACCACACCAGAACTGAATGAATCAGCACTACACACACTAGCGGATCAAGTTGAAGGCTGCAGCAGCGGCTACTCAACCAGCCGTACCTGCGAAATCGGTCTAAGCCATCATTCAGGCATTGATTACCAGTCCATTGTCTATCTAGTAGACCAGTGTACTGAGAGGAAAGTTTAGGGGCAGAACGCTTCGCTTTTAGGACGCCGCTCCGCGGCTAGAGGACGGCTGTGCCTAGAGGACGCCACTGCGTGGCTAGAGGAAAGCCAGTTCAAGTTATTACAGGGATGTTTTGAGCTGAAACCTGATGCCCTCAGGTTTCAGCTTTTTTAATTCAAGATCAGAACTTTCAAAAATACAGATCTGTATTCATCTTTTTATGCAGGATTCGGGCAATGCATATCCCGTTATCAGATTGAGTGTAATACAGGGTATGGCTTCTGAAATGGAACAAACGAAGACCTAAGGAAAGTTCATTACAGGGCTGACCAATAAATGGTGTGTTGGATAAGTTTTCGCAGAGTTGCTCTAATTCAGAGATGTAGAGTCGTGTTTGGTGTTGCCCCCAAGCGCTGAGGCTATGCTCGATGATTCCTTCCAAATCTGCCACTGCTTCATCCGTAAAGCTGTATGTTTTCATGCTTAGAACTTCCGTTTCTTAATTTCCTCAAAGATTTCTCTGCCGTCTCTTACCTTGCCTGCAGCGACGGAATCCAAACCTTTCTGAATCTCTGCTCTAAGAGTTTCTAGTTTTAACTGCTCTTCGGAATCTCTTTGTTCGAGTAAACGCAAAGCTTCCCGTACAACCTCGCTAGAGGAGTTATAACTGCCACTTTCCACCTTTGATTTCACAAACGCTTCCAGTTTTGGAGTGAGTGATACATTCATTATTGATTGCCTGCTTTTTGATCAGATATAACGAAGTTTAGCAAAGATTGTTATTTTAAATACAGTGGTTAGTGGTTAGGAATAACAAGGACGCAGACGCTAGAGAACGCTTCGCTGCTAGTCGCTAGGACGCCGCTTCGCGGCTAGAGGACGGCTGCGCCTAGAGGACGCCACTGCGTGGCTAGAGGAAAAGCGGAGGGAGTTTCTAACATTTAAGAATTTAACTAATAGATTCTTTCCCATCAATCACCTAGCATGTGGCTCTCTTTATCAAAAACAGATCAAAGGATTTGATTAGATGTTCTTGTATTGGAAAAGGATTTTTCTCAGCGTAACCTCCGCTATCCTGCTCGTGGGATGCGCGTCTACTGCACCCCTGCAACACGCAGTTGTTCACATTCCTCTGGCAGAAACTACTCTCAAGCTAGATGTTAAAAATAACGATCAGCTAGCAATTGGCGAATTTCTGTTATTAAACAGTGATGAAGGCTATGTCAGCATTCAAGTACTTAGCGCTGAGGAAGAGATCGAACTGTGGGACATAACTACCCAAGAGTATCTTGATCAACTTTATGGGACTCGCAAGCCAGAAAATCAGGATATTGTACAAGCAAAGTTAGTATTGTCGGAAAGTGTTGTTTCAACTGACTACTTAGAACACGAAAGCTATTTTGCGATATATCAGAAAGAGCAAGATGGGCGAGAGCGTATCTTCTTTACTGATAAAAATGAGCAATCATCTACGTATTACATTTTAGAAACTGAGGGAAAGGATTCCCGCAAAATATTCTATGGAGAGATAAATGATAATAAGCGCGGAAGATAAGCGATATGCTAAGGCTATACAGGCTTCGCCTTTTAGTGGTTAGGACGCCGCTTCGCGGCTAGAGGGAAAGCGTTTTAACTCGTTTGAAGGCATTGGGATATCTTCAAACCGCTGTCTTTCCAGCGAAGGCTGGAATCTAGTTTTTGCTGAAAAACGATCAGGCCGTCATAAATTACCTCATCTTTATTTATCATTCCTTTCCCTCCTTCAACTGATCCTTATCAATTTGTGTAGTTGTATAAACGCTAATGTATAGGCATTCTTGATTGAAATGAGGCCAAGTGGGCCGTGGATTATCTTCGTCAAAAGGAAAGACGATGGAATGGATTTTGATCTTTGCAGTGTTGATGTTTGTCGCACTGATCTTTTTAAAGAAATTTGCTGCGCAGAGCAGTGACTCTTCAGATAACACATTAGGTTATCGCCAAAAGAAAACCCTATTCACAGAAGCTGAGCGCTCGTTCTTAGGTGTGTTGGATCAATGTATTGATCCTGAGCAGCACCGCGTATTTGGCAAAGTTCGAGTCGCGGATATTGTTGAGCCAAACCCAACTAAAAACCGCAGTGAATGGCAGAAGGCTTTTAATCCCATCAAAGCCAAACACTTCGACTATGTGATCTGCACCGCCGATACACTCAAGCCTGTTTACGCTATCGAGCTAGATGACAAAAGCCACAATCAGAAAAAACGCCAACAGCGTGACCAGCTTTTAGATAACGTCTGCCAAGACTCCAATCTGCCTCTAATCCGTGTACCTGCGAAACGAAGTTACAAGCCTGAAGAAATTAAGGTGGTGCTTTCAAAGCGTTTTACGCAAACACAGACTGGGTCTGCATTTGATCAGGATACTGCTTCGCAGTCAGAGAAAAAGGTAAAGACCGAGCCGGCTAAGAAATTGGATAAAATTAATGCTTAAGGCGTTGATGTTCTGGTGAGAGATATTAAAGGGCTGTGGCCCTTTAATTGCTTTAATTATTTTTCATTATTAAGGAATTATATGGAACGTAATAATACTAAAGTGGATGCAGTTATATTCGATTTAGATAATACATTGGCGAATACGACAGCTCTAAAAGAAATCAGAGATAATCGTAACTTTGAACAGATTAATGATGAAAATCTTTCAAAAGTTTTTCTATACCCTAAAACAGAAAGTGTTTTGGATGGTTTGAAAGAAAAAGAAATTCCTATTGCTTTGGTAACAAACTCGCCAAAGAAATATGCTGAAAAGATTATCAAGCATTTAGACATAGATGTGTTTGATGCTTATGTCTATTACGATGATGTCGCACCAGACGGCGCAAAGCCTGAACCAGATGGAATAAAACTTGCGGTAGAGAAACTAGGGCTAGGCCCTGAAAGTTCAGTTATCTATATAGGAGATGAGCGGATAGACTTTGAAGCGTCATATGCTGCTGAGGTTAAGCCTGTAATGATCTCTTGGGGGTCGAAAGCACCTATCTCTATTATGCCAGCTTCTATACTTAGCTCCGAAAGTCTGCTTGATGATTTAGATGACTTTGAACATATTAATTTGATTGCAGATCGTTGTGCTGAAAATAAAAATTTCTCATTTCATAAAAAACAACTTTATTTTGCTCCACTCGATGTGGATGGAAATATAATTGCTGAGGACAGAGACAAAATACAAACTGTTTGTTTGGGTCGATATTTTAGTCAAGGCAGTGAAATAACAGCTAATCTTCATGATAAACACCCTTTATCTGTAGAAATCTATAAGAAAGAAACGAATAAAGGTAGCTATTGCTTACCTTCATATCTTGTCGATTTATCAATCCATGCCGTTAATAAGATATCAGAATATTTTTATGGGAATCGAAATGGGTTTGATATTGTCACTGTAATTCCGGCCAAGAGAGGAGGGAACAAGCGATTAGAAAATATGTTGAAGCGTATGGCCAGAGAATCTGAACTGAAGGCTGATTTCATAGGAGATTTGTTTGAATTTTCAGTTGGCAGTAAAAGCCTAAAGACACTCGGTGGAGCGCATGCAAGATATGAGGAATTACTAGATAATTACGATATAAAAGCGAAATATAAGCGGAATGATTTTTTAAAAGATAAAAAAATTATCGTCATTGATGATGTGATCACTACTGGGTCGACATTAAAGAGGTCTTTTGAATTATTAGAGCAATGTGGTGTTTCGCGTTCGCTTGGTCTTTCCTTTGCAAAGACAGTTAGTATTAATAAAGGCTCAAAAGAGTGCGAGAAGTGTGGTCGTAGAATGAGGATCAGAAAAGGTAAATATGGCCGGTTCTGGAGTTGTGTTGGGTACTTTGACGATCAAGACCAATGTAAGCATACAGAAAATATTTTAGAGATCGTAAAGACTTGCCCTAAGTGTGGTGGCGGATTGTCAAAAAGAAGGAATAGAAGGGATAATAGTGAATTTTTGGGCTGCGAAAATTATTCTAATAAAGAGAAACCGTGTGACCATACCGAAGGGATCAGCTAGGTGGTAACTAAAGCAACATACAATCTTATAGCTCTCAGTAGAATTTCTGGAGTAGGGCCGAAGGCCCTGCTCAGGTTTACTAATGAATTAGAACTGAGAACTTCTAATCTTAAGGAACTACTGGAGCAGCCGGTCTTAAAAAAAATTACCGAAAATAATGAGATTGATGAGCTTCTTTCTTATGCGGACAGGCAATTGGATTTTTCTGAAAGGTTCGGGCACAAAGTAGTCTCGGTATTAGATGACAAGTACCCCGGAATTCTTAGAATGATGGAAACCCCTCCCCCGCTCCTGTTTTATGCGGGTGATCTTGATATTCTAGAAAAGAAAACCCTTGCAATAATAGGGACAAGAGAGCCTACAGAAGCAGGAGAAATTATTGGGGATCGAATTTCTAGCTGGTTTTCTAGTAAAGGTTGGGTGATTGTAAGTGGTTTGGCAAAAGGGGTAGATACAATCGCACATAGAGCGTGCATGAAAGCAGGTTCTAAAACTGTTGCTGTTTTAGCTCAAGGACTGAATTTTGATAAAGTGTATCCGGCTGAGAATAGGGATCTCTGTCAAAGAATTGTAGATGAGGGGGGGCTTGTTCTATCAGAATATGCCTATGGTGTTAAAGCGTTAAGAGGTAATTTTGTAGCGAGAGACAGAATTCAAGCAGCTCTTGCTTATGGAGTTACCTTGATTCAATCTGATCTTAAAGGCGGCAGTATTCATGCATCTAGGGCCATAATTGATTTTGGACGTCTACTTTTGGTTGCTGGGCAGTCAAAAAATGATATTGCAGAAGGGCAATCAAAAATAGCTGCTAATCAGGTCTTACTTGGCCATGATGTTGAAATGAAAAAGAAAGTATTGCGGCTAAACTCGTATCCCGATAATTTGGTTTTTAAATTATTCGATAGAGAGTGTTTATCAGAAGCTGAAACTATGTTGCTCGATAATTTTAAAGAGCTCAAAAATAAACAGTCTAGAGAAAAAACTGAAAGTTTATTTTGAGTCTTGAGTAATTAAAGGGGTCAAAGCCCTTTAATTCATACAATAAAAAAACCAGATAATTGTCTTGTCTGGTTTTTTTGCTTTTAAAGCTTTTTCTAACCACTCTAGCGGCGCAGCCGCGTCCTAAGCGCGAAGCGTTCTAGAAGCGTAGCGGTCTGCCCTTAAGCGAGCCCCTCATTTCATTGCTAGACTACATACAGCTTTTTGTAGATCTATTGGTGGAGCCCTAGTGAAGATAAGAACTCTCTGTCTCTCTTTGTTTTTGATACTGAATGTAAATAACCCTGCGTGGGCGGACGAACATTCAGGGGTGACGCTCATCTCTACGGAGTTGATGTCCGGTCTTTTGGAGAAAAGAGAGGGCATGATAGAGGGGATCTATCCGGATTTCTTTGCTCAAGCCGCGAGCAAAGCTGAAGTAACAATAGATTACCGCATCGTGCCGTGGTCCCGTGCTGTCTTAGAAACGGAAAAATCTAAGAAATATCTTCTTTTCCCATTTACCCGTACGACCGAGCGGGAAGAGCGATTTAGTTGGTTGGCGAAGCTATGGGAAGTGCCGATCTGCTTTATCTCTTCGACTCGCCCTATGAATTCCTTTGAGGAAGCAAAGCTTGCCGAAGGGATTATGGTTTGGCGTGGGTCTTCTCATCTACGAAAGTTGGTAGAGCTGGATTTTGCGAACTTGATTCCTTTTGATGATCCGCGCTTGGTTAAGCGAGTTTTATCAAAAAGGAAAAATGTTGCTTGGTATACCCCATGCAATGAAGGGCTGTCACTTTTGGGTATGTTCAATGCTGAACAGCCAATTATTATCGGTAAGGTGGTGGATCATGAAGAGGTTTGGCTAGCAGGTGGTAAGAACTTTATTTCTTCTGAGGAGAGGCAGCGCTTCTTAAATGCTGTGTCTGAGTTGGCCCCTGAAGGTACGCTAAGGCGCAGAATTCTGATCGAAGGAAGGTAAAAATAATTGCTCGAGGTTTCGCTTTCTTATACTTGCGGCTGAAAACCTTGGATTCCAGCCTTCGCTGGAATGACAAAATAAAAAAGCCCAGACCTAAGTCTGGGCTTTGTATTTTAAGCTTTTTCTAACCACTCTAGCGGCGCAGCCGCGTCCTAAGCGCGAAGCGTGCTAGAAGCGTAGCGATCTGTCTTAAAGCGCTTCGATCTTACCGTATTGCTCTTTCAGCTTGTCGAATGCTGCTTGAGAGCCTGCAAGTTTCTCACGCTCTTTTGCGATAACCGCTTCTGGTGCGTTAGATACGAACTTCTCGTTACCTAGCTTACCTTCAACACGGCTGATCTCTTTCTGTAGCTTGTCTAGTTCTTTCTGTAGACGAGCAAGTTCAGCGTCTTTGTTGATTAGGCCGGCCATTGGTACCAATACTTCCATATCGCCCACTAGCTGAGTTGCTGCCATTGGTGCTTCATCACCGGCATTTAGCCATGTGATGCTGCTTAGCGATGCTAGTTTAGATAGGAAGGTACGGTTTGCTTCTAGACGTTGTTTGTCTAGGTCACCACCGTTCTGGAACAGTACGTCTAGCTCTTTAGCTGGGGAGATACCCATCTCACCACGGATGTTACGTACACCTGTGATTACGCCTTGTAGCCATTCGATCTCTGCTTCAGCATCGCTATCGATCTTGTCAGTGCTTGGTACAGGGTAAGCCTGAGTCATGATGGTGTCGCCTTCAACACCGGCTAGACCTTTAACCTGCTGCCAGATCTCTTCTGTGATGTACGGCATGATTGGGTGAGCAAGACGTAGGATTGCTTCCAATACGCGAACTAGGGTGCGGCGAGTACCGCGCTTAGCAGCTTCCGAAGCGTCTTCGTCCCACAATACTGGCTTAGACAGCTCTAGGTACCATGCACAGTAGTCGTTCCAGATGAAGTCGTATAGTGACTTAGACGCCATGTCGAAACGGTACTCATCGAAGTGCTTAACCACTTCAGCTTCTACCGCTTGTAGACGGCTAGCGATCCAGCGATCTGCTAGAGAAAGTTCTACATCACCGCCGTTCTGGCCGCAATCTTCACCTTCAGTGTTCATTAGCACGTAACGTGCAGCGTTCCAGATCTTGTTACAGAAGTTACGGTAACCTTCTAGGCGCTTCATATCCCAGTTGATGTCACGGCCAGTCGAAGCCAGTGCCGCAAGGGTGAAACGCAGTGCGTCAGTACCGTGTGCCTGAATGCCTTCTGGGAACTCTTTCTTAGTACGTTTGCCGATCTTCTCAGCCAGTTGTGGCTGCATCATGTTGCCGCAACGCTTTTCTAGCAGCGTATCTAGCTCGATGCCGTCGATCATATCCAATGGGTCTAGTACGTTACCTTTGGACTTGGACATCTTGTCGCCGTTTTCGTCACGGATCAGACCGGTAACGTAAACAGTTTTGAATGGTACTTGTGGGTTGCCGTCTTCATCTTTCATGAAGTGCATGGTCATCATGATCATGCGTGCTACCCAGAAGAAGATGATGTCGAAACCTGTTACTAGCACATCAGTAGGGTGGAACGTTTGTAGACGCTGAGTGTTTTCAGGCCAGCCCAGTGTTCCGAATGTCCATAGTGCCGAGCTGAACCATGTATCTAGAACGTCATCGTCCTGACGTAGTTCAACTTCTGGATCTAGACCGTATTTTTCACGAGCAGCTTCTTTGTCGTTTGCTACGTATACGTTGCCTTCGTTATCGTAGAAGGCTGGGATACGGTGGCCCCACCAAAGCTGACGAGAGATACACCAGTCTTGAATGTCGCGCATCCAAGCGTTGTACATGTTCTCGTACTGCTGTGGTACAAATTTGATATCGCCTTTTTCTACTGCTTCAACTGCTGGTTTTGCTAGCGTCTTCGCATCAGCAAACCACTGGTCAGTTAGCATTGGCTCGATAACTACGCCACCACGGTCGCCGTAAGGAACCGTCATGTCGTTTTCTTCGATCTTAACTAGCAGGCCAGCTGCTTCGAAATCTGCAACGATTTCACGACGCGCCGCGAAACGTTCCATGCCACGGTATTTCTCCGGGATGTTAGTGTCGATATCGTTGTTTGGCGTACCGTCAGTGTTAAAGCCTTCACCTTCTTCGCGGATATCAGCGTTGTAGGTTAGGATGTTGATCATTGGTAGATTGCAACGCTTACCAACTTCGTTATCGTTGAAGTCGTGAGCAGGTGTGATTTTTACGCAACCTGTACCTTTTTCCATGTCAGCGTGTTCGTCGCCAACAATTGGAATGCGACGGCCAACAAGCGGTAGAACGATCTCTTTACCGATCAGATCTTTGTAGCGCTCATCTTCAGGGTTAACCGCAACACCAGTATCACCCAGCATTGTTTCTGGACGAGTCGTACCTACAACGATGTGGTCTTCGCCAGCCGCAGTTTTTACGCCATCAGCTAGTGGGTAACGTAGGTACCACATCTTGCCTTTGACTTCTTTGTTCTCAACTTCCAGATCAGAGATCGCAGTGTGAAGTTTAGGGTCCCAGTTTACTAGACGCTTGCCACGGTAAACCAAGCCTTCGTCGTACAGACGGATAAATACTTCTTGAACCGCGTGGTAGAAACCAGAGTCCATTGTGAAGCGCTCGTTCGCCCAATCTACAGAGTTACCTAGGCGACGCATCTGGCGAGTAATTGTACCGCCGGATTCTTCTTTCCATTCCCAGATCTTTTCGATAAAGGCATCACGGCCTAGATCGTGACGAGACTTTTGTTCTTCAGCTGCAAGCTTGCGCTCAACAACCATCTGCGTAGCGATACCCGCGTGGTCTGTACCTACCTGCCACAGCGTGTTTTTACCCTGCATACGCTTGTAACGAGTTAGAGCATCCATGATGGTGTGCTGGAAAGCGTGACCCATGTGCAGGCTACCGGTGACGTTCGGTGGCGGAATCATGATGCAGTAAGAATCACCTTCGCCTTGAGGTGCGAAGTAGTTGTTGTCTTCCCAGGTTTTGTACCAGGATTTCTCGATTTCGTGCGGCTGGTAAGTCGTATCCATTGCGCTCTGAGTCTTCTGAAAATCTGTCGAATTAGGCCGCCCGAGAGTTGCCGTGGGCAGCACGCATAAAGTCCAACATTATACAGGTTTAAAGCGGTTAAACCCAGATCAGAGCGGCTAAAAACAGCTAAAGGCAGGAATGAAAAGGGCAGTTAAAAGCAGGGAAGATCAGATTGAGTAGAGTAAAAAGTGATGCTCTGTTGGTTATAACTATTTATAAATAATCTACGCTGTCTTTAGCTGTCTTTAGCTGTCTTTAGCAGTACCTAGCCGTCCCTTGCCTGCCTTTCACCCGCCTTTACAACTTCTATACTTATAAGTATCAAAGTTATTGCGGAGGTACGAACATGAAACAATGTTATGCCACACGCGGTTTTTTACCTTGTCAGGATCCGGCGACTGAATTGGTTTTGGGGGAGCCTTATGCAGTACTGGATACGGTAGGTAATTCGTTACCGAGTCTGTTATTAGAAAAGGATGCTCGAAACTATCTGCGTCGAGTGTTTGTTCCCGATTGGCCTTATGTAAATATCCCTGATGATCTCTGGCCGCAAGCGTGCCTTTACTATGTTAGGTTGGGTTTTATCGCGTCGGGTTATATCAATCAAATAGGACAACCGAGTTGTCACTCTTTACCTGCTAACCTAGCCCGCCCCTTATGCAAAATTGCTGACCTGATGCAGCGACCACCCATCTTAAGTTACGACGGTTATGCGCTGTTCAATTGGCGAAGGTTTGATATTCGTAAATCTGTTCAACTGGGCAATATCGATACGATTCAGAACTTTGTTCATCTCTATGATGAGCATTGGTTTATCTTGGTTCATATCGAAATAGAGGCTTTGGCAGCTGATATTTTAGATGCGGTTTTAAGTCTGCAAGGTGAGGTCCAGCCTAGAGATGTTGATGCCGCACTCGATAAGATCGCTATGGCGATGACGTCGATTATTCAGGTATTGCAACGAATACCTGAGCGTATGTCGGATGAGCTGTATTTCTCTAAATTCCGCCCCTACATCGGCCAATTCCAAGATGTGGTTTATGAAGGTGTGAATATAGATCCGATCAGCTATCGAGGTGAAACTGGTGCACAAAGCTCGATCATGCCGTTGCTGACGGAATTTATGAAAATCCCTCACCAAGATAATCGCTTAACCCGACATTTGTACGATATGCGTCAGTACATGCCTGTCGATCATCGAGTCATGTTGGAGCAAGTACGTGCTATGCCTGATGTTAAAAC
Source organism: Neptuniibacter sp. QD48_11 (assembly GCF_047778095.1). Classification (GTDB taxonomy): domain Bacteria; phylum Pseudomonadota; class Gammaproteobacteria; order Pseudomonadales; family Balneatricaceae; genus Neptuniibacter. Next base: position 2,908,572 of record NZ_CP180551.1, on the reverse strand, counting down.
CCTGGCAAATTCCGATAAGTTTGATGCTGTGTTAGAACTGATGGCCTGCTTCCGTGAAGTGCATTATCACTGGGCGATTAAATACATCGCACGGCGCTGTAATGATCAGCAAGGTACAGGTGGTACGCCTTACATGCGCTGGCTGAAGTTCCTGATTGAAGAAACCCGTGGGCATAAAAAGTCTGGTGGTAAAGGGACTGTTGTGGCTTGAAGGGCAGGACGCAGCAAAGCTGCTAGAGGACGGCTTCGCCTTTTAGGACGCCATTTCATGGCTAGAGGACGTGGCTTCGCCACTAGAGGAAAAGATTAAAAAAATTATAAGTATTGTGAAGATTCGAAATGATTCGGGGGTATGGTCATTGAGGATCGTATTACTTAGAAATATGAAAAACTAATCCCTTAGTTCCTATAAAGGGTTTTTCTCTAGCAACGAAATTGCGCTCTCTAGCAGCTTTGCTGCGTCCTAAAAGCGAAGCGACCTCTAGCCACGTAGTGGCGTCCTGATACTAAGCCTTCGGCTTAGGGCGCATATCATGCATATCAATCTGGATGCCGTTAGATTGATACAGCTTGTAGTTCTTACGAGTTGAGGTAAGGACGTCTTCTGTTTGCACGACGACTTCTAAGATTCGGTCGAATCCTAGTGCGTCTTCAGGAATATCTAAATTCAGATTAACGAATACGTCTTTATGCTGCGGGCGTTGTTGGTCCCAGCCGATTTGTACGCCAGCTAGGAGGTCTTCGCCTACCAGTTGGTGTGGAATAAATGCTTCAGGGCGGTATTCCCAGAGCAGCTGATCTATATGCTTGGCTTCACTTTCGTTTGCTGTTTGGATGTAAAGTTGGTGCCCTAGTGCACGGATCTTTTCGACTAAACGGCAAAGGAAGCGACCACGGGCATCCGGGTCGCTAGAAGGTAGTACATAGAAATCAGCTTTACTGGTCATCGGTTACTAAGCCTGAGGCTTATTCCTCGTCTGCTGATTGGTTTAGCAGGTACTGAGTTAGTAGCGGAACACAGCGGCCTGTAGCGCCTTTGTTTTTACCACCGCTATGCCAAGCAACACCTGCGATATCCAAGTGAGCCCAACGGTACTCTTTAGTGAAGCGAGATAGGAAGCACGCTGCTGTGATTGTGCCGCCTGGGCGACCACCGATATTTGCAATATCAGCAAAGTTAGAATCTAGCTGCTCTTGGAACTCATCCCATAGCGGTAGCTGCCAAGCTTTATCTGCTGCTTGGTTACCTGCTTGCATTAGTTCTTGTGCTAGATCGTCGTTGTTAGATAGTACGCCAGTAGCGTGGTGACCTAGTGCGATGATGCACGCGCCAGTTAGTGTTGCGATATCTACAACTGATGCTGGCTCAAATTTACCTGCGTAAGTTAGGGCATCGCAAAGCACCAAACGGCCTTCAGCGTCAGTGTTTAGGATCTCAACAGTTTGACCAGACATAGTCGTTACGATGTCGCCTGGCTTAGTTGCATGGCCGCTTGGCATGTTTTCAGCTGCAGCAACGATACCAACAACGTTGATCGGTAGCTCCATTTCACATAGCGCAGTCATTGCACCGAATACGCTTGCCGCACCACACATGTCGTACTTCATCTCGTCCATACCAGCGCCTGGCTTCAATGAGATGCCGCCTGTGTCGAACGTAATACCTTTACCTACAAGTACGTGTGGCTTGTCGCCTTCTTCGCCGCCTTTGTATTCCATAACAATCAGTTTGGAAGGCTGCTCAGAACCATTGCCTACAGAAAGTAGACAGTGCATGCCCAGTTCAGCCATCTCGTCTTCATCAACGATGGTTGCTGTTAGGCTTTCAAATTCGTCGTCTAGTTCTAGTGCTTGTTCGGCTAGGTAAGTAGGCGTACAGATGTTGCCTGGTAGGTTGCCTAGGTCGCGAGCAATGCTCATGCCGTTGACGATAGCTGTACCGTCTAGAAGGGCTGTCTCTGCAACTTCTGCATCGCCATCGTTAACAACTAGAGCAATCTGTTCCAGTTTTAGAGGGTCCGCTTTTTTGCTCTTAGTTTCGTCATAAACGTAAAGCTCAGCGCCTGCCCATTCAACCACATGGCGAAGTTGGCGGTATTGATCAGCGTCGTCGCTTAGTTTGCAATCTAGCGCAAATGTTACGCTGCTCACGCCTGTGCCTTTAACGATGCCCATAACCGCGGTTACGGCTTTACGTAGATTACGGTTGTTACGGTCTTCTTCTTTACCGAAACCAACCAGCAATACACGCTTAGCAGTTACGCCCGGTACTTTGTGAAGTAGAAGTGTTTGTGCTGTTTTGCCGCTGATATCACCTTGGTTGATGATTTCGCTGATGTATCCAGAGCTGGCGCTGTCGACTGCTTTCGCTGCAGGGGATAGGTTGCCATCAGCTTCAACTGCGATGACTAGACATTCTGTTTCTAGTGACTGAATCTCACCATTTACAATTTCAAAATCCATGTTAGCTCCAAACTCACGGCCAGCAGCCGTCTAAACAAGACATTAGGTGCGGATTAAAGGATAATGCCGATACTTTAAAACTCAGTACCTAGGCTTTGACAGATAAATTCCGCTGTAAAGGCCCATAATATAAACCATTTTTGTGTCGGTAACAGTTTCGTAGGGACATAGAGTGATCGTTTTTCGTTATTTATCTCGAGAAGTGCTACTCAGCATGTTGGCGGTGAGTTCGGTTTTGCTCGTCATCATCATGAGTGGGCGTTTTGTTAGATACCTTTCTAAGGCCGCAGCTGGTGAATTAGATCCGAGTGTGTTGTTTGCCATTATGGGGTATCGCTTACCGGGATTTCTTGAGCTGATTCTGCCCTTAGGTTTATTTCTAGGTTTCTTGCTGGGTTATGGTCGACTCTATCTTGAGAGTGAGATGACGGTTTTAGAGGCCTGCGGTATGAGCCAGAAACGATTAGTGGCTTATTCCATGGGGCCGGCTCTGCTGGTGGCTGTTGTTGTCGGCGTTTTATCTGTTTTTGTTTCTCCTTATGGTGCTTCTGAAACAAATAAAATATTTGATGAACAAGAAAGTCGCAGTGAGCTAGAAAGCCTTGTTCCGGGGCGTTTCCAGAAAAATCAAAACAGTGCTCGAGTTACCTATACCGATTCTGTGAGTAAGGATGGTGAGCTAGGTTTAGTCTTTATGGCTGATCGGAATAAGAGTACTAAACGTTTACAGATCACTCTTGCTGAATCAGGCAGTATGGTGACTGATACTGAGCGAGATCAGCGATTCTTAGTCTTAGAAGATGGTTTCCGCTACGAAGGTGTGCCGGGTAAGGCCGATTACACAGAACTTGGCTTTAAACGTTACGGCTCTGAAGTGGAGCGTAAAAACCAAGAGATTCGTTACGACAAAGTAGAGGCGCTTCCAACCTCTGTGCTTTGGGAATCAGACGAGCCTAAGCACCGTGCGCAGTTAAACTGGCGTTTATCGTTACCTGTATTGGCGATAGTGGTGACTCTGTTGGCGGTGCCTTTAAGCCGTGTTAATCCACGTCAGGGGCGCTTTGCACGTCTAGTTCCCTCGATCATTATCTACCTTCTATACCTCACGATTTTGAGCAATATGACCAGTAAAGTGAGTGACGATGAAGCTGCGCCGATTGCTATCTGGATGGTGCATTTCGTCTTTGCTTTGTTTGCGCTCAATATGATTGTTTTTGGCCGTTTCTGGAGTCGGGTCTTTAACCAAATTCCTATGCCGACTTTGCGTATGCCATGGAGTAAGAAAACATCATGAAGCTATTAGATCTGTATATCGCACGTCATGTCTTAGGTGGCTTCTTGGTGGTTCTGCTGGTGGTTGCAGGGCTAGATATGTTGTTTGCACTAGTGGAAGAGCTTAAAGATGTTGAAGGTAGTTATACCTTCGCTGCTGCGGTTGAGTATTCTCTGCTAACCTTGCCGCGTCGTATTTATGAGTTTATTCCGCTATCTAGTCTGATCGGCTGTCTGTTAGGTTTGGGTATCCTTGCTTCAAGTTCTGAGCTTACGGTTATGCGTGCAGCAGGTATCTCTACTTTAGGGATTATCCTGTCTGTAATGAAGCCTGTGTTGCTGATTATTGCGTTTGCATTAGGTCTTGGTGAATTTGTTGTTCCCCATACAGAGCAGCAGGCACAGAGTCACCGCCAAGTAGCGCAAACCGGCAGCAAAGCGATTAATGATGCTAGCCGTGTATGGCACCGGGATGAGCGTACATTTCTGCATATCAATGCTGTAATTCCTGATGGTTCTGTTCGCGGTGTAAGTCGTTACGAGTTCAATGAAGATCTGACACTTGCCCGCTCTAGCTATGCCAAAGTAGGGCGTTATGAAGAGGGTAAGTGGGTGCTTACGAATATTCGTGAAACCCGTTTTCCATCGGCAGAAGATCGAGCGACACCTGCGACATCGTCTGTGACTACGGCAACGATAGAATCCGAAGTATGGGAAAGTGGTTTAACACCCGAACTATTGAAAGTCGTGATGGTTCAGCCGACTAACCTATCGATGAGTGGTTTGCTTTCATACAGTGAATATCTAAAAGAACAGGGGTTAGCATCCTCTCAATACCGAGTAGCTTTCTGGAATAAGCTGCTCTTACCGCTCGCTGTTTTCGCTTTAGTGCTAGTGGCTGTATCTTTCATCTTTGGCCCACTTCGAAGCGTAACTTTAGGTCAGCGTTTGATTACCGGCATTATTGTCGGTCTAGCCTTTAAGCTAACCCAAGATATTCTTGGCCCAACCAGTGCCGTATTTGGCTTTGCGCCGTTTGTCGCGGTTATTATTCCAATTCTGATTTGTGCAGGGTTTGGTTTCTGGTTGCTTAATAGGGCGAAGTAAGGCGAGCGAAGCGCGGCTAAACCCTGCTAAAGTCAGTGAAAAACCGTACAGGCTAAGGGAAGAAGCATCCTAAACAGCGATTGAAATAGTTTGGGAATTTTAAATAGTCATTAGCAACAAGGAGGTTGTTATGAGCTTTGAAACACTTCACGTCTGGAAGAAAGCTTGTAATTTGAGTTGTGAGCTTTATCAGCATTTTGCTAATTGTAGGGATTTCGGGTTTAAAGATCAGATTACCCGAAGTGGTTTATCTATCCCCAGTAATATTGCAGAGGGTTTTGAGCGAGGTTCAGAGAAAGAAAAGAGAAAATTCCTTTTCTATGCTCGAGGATCAGCTGCTGAGCTACGTACTCAAATACTTATTGGCTGCCAAGTAGGGTTTGTTGAGCCTAGTTTGGCTGAAAAGTGGTCAGCGGAGCTGTTTTACATTAAGAAAATGATCAATACATTAATCCAGCAATGTGGAGATTGATGTATTGCCTTTCGCTGCCTTAGCCTGTTTTTAGCTGTATTAAGCTGGTTTTATCTGCCTTATTCCAAAATCTTCGCATTCTTCGGCAGTTCTACCACATGTGTGCCTGATGCTAGGTCATGCCATGTCATCTTCTGTTTGTTGATAAACATCCAAAGGAAGCCTACGCCGAAAGCGGATAGGGAGATGATGCCTACGATGTAACGTATTAGGGATTGAGTGAAGTTAAGGCGGTAGCCTTCTGAGGTTTGTACGCGTAAACGCCAAGCGAGCATGCCGAGGGTTTGACCGTTGCGCATCCAGAAGAAGGAAAGGAACAGGTAAACAATGATAAATAGAGCAGACTGATACACGGCAAAGTAAGGGCTGGTATCTAGGGCTTCGCCGCCGTTGATGGTCATAAGTACACCGGTAGAGACCATTAATAGGGCTGCGACTAACATCAAGTCGTAAACAAAAGCGCCTAAGCGTTTTAGTGGGCTGGCGATTTTGATATCGGCATAAGTTTCTTTAAAGGCTCGGCTCATTTTATCAATACACGTGTAGGGTCGAGTTCAAGACTGGGCTTAACTTGCTGGATCGCGAAAAATGCCCGCTAAAAGTGATCTATCTAAGTGCAGATTTTACATGGAAAGAGCTATGCTTCGCCACCCACGGGCTATTAGGCAATAAAAAAGGCGATCAGATGATCGCCTTTTTAAATTTGGTAGCGCTTATTCTGCAATGTACGTTTTACGGTACTCAGCAGCTAATGCTTTGGCTTCTTCAAGCTCGCTTGGGTTCAGTTTCATTACCAAACGCTTTTCGATAGCTTGTGCAGTTTTGTTACCCAGTTCAGCAGCATTGTGCATCCAAGCGTAAGCTAGGATGTTTGTATCCTGGTCTTTCTGAGAACCGTGGTTGTTAGAGTAAAGCGTACCTAAAAAGAACATCGCGTCAGTGTGACCTTGGTTAGCCGCTTTACGGTACCAACGTTCTGCTTCTTCGAAGTTTTGCTCAACACCTGTGCCGAAGTTGTAGCAGCGGCCAATATTGTGTTGTGCAGCTACATAGCCCTGATCGGCAGATTTTAGGTACCATTCGATCGCCATATCAGCGTTACGTGACATGCCGTAACCGAACTCTGCCATTTCACCCAAACGGTTTTGTGCTTGAGCATCACCAGATTCAGCAGCAGGTTGAACGGTTTTAAGTTCAACTTTGTATTCTTTGTCTTTCAGAGCACGGAGGCTGTTTACGTTAGCCATATGGCCTTGAGAAGCACCGCGCTTGTAGTAACGGCGTGCTTTAGCTTCGTCTACCTCAACGCCCCAGCCATTCTCATACATTTGGCCAAGCATGTTGAGTGCATCTGGGTCGCCTTCTTTTGCCAGTGGCTTCAGCTCTTCAAGTGCTGTTGCGTAGTCTTGCTTGTCAAAGGCTAAAGAGCCTTTGCCTAGATCGGCTGCCATCAGGTTAGTTGTACCAATGCTCAGCATTAGACTTGTAGCTAAAAGAATCTGTTTCTTCATCGAGTGTTGCCCGCATAAATTAGTTTGGGTTCGAGAGAGGCCGACGATTATACCTATATTGGAAAAAATTTGTTTGCTCCAGGTCGTATTTACCTCACCTGCACCTCATAAATGACAATTGTCCGTAGATAAAGTTTTATTAAGAGCTTTCTAATGTATTGTTTTATCTGAAAAAAGAAGTGCTTTCTATTAGTCAGATACTAATTTTTGTACCTACACTAGATTGGAAAGGATGATTATATAAAAGATATTTTTAAAATAAATTATTTGAGTTGTATCTGGATTGATTGATATAAGCACTGATATCAATGTTTTTGCCAGTTGATCTAGGTAGCATCCCTTGATTGCTTGATCTTATTCGAATTGGTTGATGTATGAATTTGAATGCTATTGAAATAGAGGCAGCACCGTTAAAGGCGATTCTAACGCCGAGTGTTATTACTGTCGCACCGGATGCGCCTTTAAAAACTGTGCTGGCGCTCATGCAGAAGCATTCGATTAGTAGCATTGTTGCTATAGACGATTCAGCTAAACCTGTAGGTATCTTTACTGAGAAAGATGCTATTCGTTTAATGCTTGATGATCAGGCTATCTCATCTTTAAGTATGGCTGAGGTTATGAGTCAGCCTGTTATCACTGTTTCCTCTAATCTGGGTTATGCCAAGGCGTACCAAACGATGTCTGAAAATAGCGTCAGGCATCTTGTTGTTGTCGATAGTGATGGACAGCTACTAGGTCTAGTGAGTGAAGGCGATTTTCTCCATCACATGGGGATGGAGTATTTAGTTGAGCTAAAAACCGTTGCCAATTCCATGAGTCGTCGGGTTAAAGGGGTCAGCCCTGAAGAATCTCTGGCGACGGTGCTCTCCACTATGAATACCGATCGCATAAGTTGTGTGGTCGTTGTAGAGAAGGGTTGTCCGGTTGGTATCTTAACCGAGCGGGATATGGTTCGGTTAGCAACAGAGCATCTTGATATAGAAAAGGTAAAAGCTAGAGATGTGATGGCTTCGCCTTTGTTGACGGTTCTACCTGATCTGCCTCTACAAATCGCTAGTCGTATGATGGAGAGCAATCATATACGCCGCCTTGTAGTCGTTGAACATGATGGTTCGCTAAAAGGCATTCTTACACGACACGATATCGCTAAATCTCTACAAGGTTCCTATATAGAGTACCTGCAAGAAACTTTGGCGCGTAAAAGCCGAGATCTAGTAAATACCGAAGCTCGTTTGCGAGATATCGAACAGCGTGATTTTTATCAAAGTTTGGTTGAGCAGGTCAGTGATGCTATCTACATTATCGACGCGGATGATGGCCGAATTTTAGATGCGAACGAGCGTGCATCTGAAAACTTAGCTATGTCGCATAGTGACTTGCTAAGTTTGCGGGTCGTTGATTTGACGGCGGCAAATGATTCTCTTAATTATTGGTTAGAACACCATATTTCCGAACTCAAGGAAAAAGAGGAACAGTTAATAACGACCGAACACCGGCGTTTAGATGGCACTATTTTTCCTGTAGAAATTAAATCGCGCTTAGTTCGCTTTGGGCATAAAGATTATGTTGTTGCTATAGCGCGTGATCTGACTGAACGGTTCCAGGCGATAGATTCCATTCGCGATAGTGAGCAACGCTTTAGGGTGTTGTTTGAGCAATCACCTGTTCCTATGGCTTATGTTGGTTTTGATGGGCGCTTAATTAGCCTGAACCGTGCTTTCACTGCCACATTGGGCTATACAGCAAAACACCTGCCCGATTTAGATACATGGTTTACCTTAGCCCACCCAGACCTGCAGTACCGTAAAGAAGCGCGTGAGCGTTGGTATGGAGCTATTGAGCGAGCGCGCATAACCGACCATAAAATTCCCTTAAGTGAATATAAGATTACTTGCTTGGAGGGTAAGCAGAAACTGATTAACGCCTCGGGTATTACGACTGAGTGTGGTTTCTTGGCTATCTTGGAAGATGTAACCGAACGCAAAAGCCAAGAAGATCGGTTACGACAGGCAGCAGCCGTGTTTGGCAGTACCACAGAGGGGGTGATGATTACCTCGGCTGCGGGTGTTATTCAGCGTGTAAATGAGGCCTTCTGCCGTTTAACGGGATATGACAGTGAAGAAGTGATCGGGCAACCTGCCAAAATTTTGCAATCGGGCCGACATGATGAGCAGTTTTACGCAGTGATGTGGGAGAGTTTGAGGGAAAAAGGCAGTTGGCAGGGAGAGATATGGAATCGTCGCAAGGATGGTGCGGTTTATCCCGAGTTACTGAGTATTAGTCAGGTTACCAATGATTATCAAAAGGTCACTCATTATGTCGGTGTCTTTTCGGATATTTCTAAGCTCAAAGAGTCAGAACAGAAGCTTAATTACTTAGCTCATCATGACATGTTGACCAATCTGCCCAATCGTCTGATGTTGCAATCGCGATTGGAACAATCATTAGCGGTCGCAAAGCGCAAAGATAAGCAGTTGGCGTTGCTGTTGTTGGATTTGGATCGCTTTAAAGATGTAAATGATAGCTTTGGTCATGCCGCTGGGGATGAGTTACTACAACAGGTGGCTGCACTTCTTAAAGAGCGCTTGCGACAAGTCGATCTGGTTTGTCGTATGGGCGGAGATGAATTTGCTCTATTACTGGATGATATCCAGCATCCAGAAGATGCAGGCCTTGTCGCTAATGAAATGATCGAGGCCATTAGTAAGCGTTGGACATTAAGTAATGGACGCGATGTTGCTATAGGTGGCTCTGTTGGTATTAGTATCTACCCGACACAAAGTGAAGATGCTGAGGCATTGCTTCAGCATGCAGATGCAGCATTGTATCGTGCTAAGAGTGAGGGGCGTGGCTGTTTTCATTACTTTACGGAAGAGCTAACTCATGATGCTCGAAGTCGATTAGAACTTGAAGCCAGATTATCTCGTGCGATTGATAACCAGGAACTCGAAGTTTTTTATCAGCCGCAAATCGATTTAGCCTCGGGAGAACTCGTTGGTGCCGAAGCGTTGGTACGTTGGCAAGATCCAGAAACAGGCTTGATTGGTCCCGCCGATTTTATTCCATTAGCGGAACAAACCGGCTTGATTAATCCAATAGGTCGATTTGTTCTTAAGCAAAGTTGTTCACAGCTGAAATCATGGTTGGATAAGGGATATAAGCCGATCTCAATGGCTGTAAATCTATCTACTGTTCAGTTACGCCACACCGATATATGTCAGTTAGTGACTAATGTACTGGAGCAAACGGGATTGCCAGCGCAGTATCTGGAATTGGAGATTACCGAAAGCGCGTTGATGGAAAGAGAGCAGGAGTTTATCGATCTGCTTCATCAGCTTCGAGAGCTGGGTGTTAAAGTCGCGATTGATGATTTTGGTACGGGCTATTCTTCGCTCGCTTACCTTAAAAAATTCCCGATTGATGTCCTGAAAATTGATAAATCCTTTGTCGAGGATATTCCGCAAGATAAAGACGATATGGTGATTGCTGCAACTATAGTTGCCATGGGACACAGCTTAGGTTTTAAAGTCTTAGCTGAAGGCGTAGAGACTGAGGAGCAGCTAAGATTCTTGCAAAGTAAGGCCTGTCACTATTATCAAGGCTACCTCAGTAGTCGACCTGTTCCTTATCTCCAATTTGAAAAAATGCTTGTTAAACTTCAATAGCATTTAGGAACCTGCGAATAAGTCCCATACTTTCTCAGTGAGTTATAAAACGACCAGATACGCGAAAGTCAGTGCAGTGAAATGTCTAGACCTTTTCAAACTGACTGACAAAGTAGATGGACGTTTTAGAACTCACCCTTTGGGGCTTACAGAGCAACTGAATCACTTTGTTAATGATTTTCGACAGGCAACCAGCATGCCTGTAATCATTGCCTCGTGCTTCAATTGCTCTGAAAGCCTGTACCCAAGGGGCATAGCAAAGTCGTATCGGACTTGTTCTCAGGTTCCTTAGTCTTTAGGCTAAAAATGGTCGTTTTTGAAAAAAAGGAGCGTGAACGGTCGGTTAGGTTTCTGCTAATCTAATTTAGAGAAAGAGAAAACAGTACCTGCTGTATTGAGGTTTTGGTTGTTGAGCCCTAAAGCACTGTCATCATCGTTTGGTCAGTTCCTCAAACGATTCACCTTAGTTGCCATTCTTGCATCGATTGTCTTATTGCTATTGAGCGGTTACGCCGCAAGTAAACTTTATGAGCGTTATGTAGTTCGGATAGCGGAATCCAACGCTATTAATCTTACAGAAGCGATTTTTGCTACCTACCGAACCGATCTAAATTCAGCCCTTGAGTCAGCACCGCTTTTACCACCGCAGCTGTTAGCACTGAATAAAACCCTTAGGGACTTTATTCAGCCTTATGGGATCGTAAAAATTAAGCTTTTCGCCCCAAGTGGCATCATTATCTACAGCACCGACCTCAGTATTATTGGGAGGGATGCGAGTGCCAATAAAATGTTGCAGCAGGCGCTTGTTGAGGGAGCGAGTTCTAATATTCAAAGAAAAGACCAGATAAGAGATCTGGCTAATGAAACCCGATTTGATGTTGATGTAGTTGAAAGCTACGTGGCAGTTAGAAACCAGAAAGGTGCACTTATCGGAGTTTTTGAAATTTACCAAGATACATCGGGTTTTAGAGGCGAGGTGCAGCAAGGCATCATCCTGTTTGTCGGTGTATTAGCGATCATCTTGTTTAGCGTTTTTGGTACGGCCTTTGTATTTATGCGCAAAGCTGTGAAGAAAATGATCTACCAGCAAGAGATGCTAGAAGAACTCGCTACGGTTGATGCAGTAACTGGGCTTTATAACCGGGCTGAGATTACAAGAAGAATGGAGGCAGAATGGCAACGTTATAAACGCTCCTCTTCCAAACAGAGTAGTTTTGCTCTGCTGATGTTAGATCTTGATCATTTCAAGAAAGTGAATGACAACTATGGGCATCTAGTCGGGGATAAGCTTCTGCAACTGGTGGCGCATAGGTTGATGGGTGAACTGCGTTCTTATTCCGCTATAGGTCGTTATGGTGGTGAGGAATTTATCGCGCTTATCCCTGATATCTCCTATGCCAGCGCTCAGCAAGTAGCTGATCGATTATTGCGGTTAGTCTCTCAATCTAAATATTCCATTTCAGGATATGAGCTATCTATGTCAGTTAGCATCGGTTTTGCTGTGGCTGAGCCGACCGATCTCAATTTAGACGCTTTAATCAAGCGGGCTGATGATGCCCTGTATGATGCAAAACAGAGTGGCCGAGGTTGTGTTGTGGGTGCTGAAGGTGCAACGCCTGTGTCAAAAGCCCTGCCTAATAAATAAGCACTTACTTATTTTATTGTTGCCAGACATAAGTTTTTGGCAGATTTTGTTGATGTTGGCGCTTTGTAAACAAGGATAAATTCTTTCTAAATTCACCTACATATCTGTTCTATCTTTGTTTGAAATTATATTTGATTTCCCTAATGTTTTTTTTCGCTAGTGGCTTTTATGCCCTAAATTCCCGAATCTCCCTTTCCAATATTTTCTACTAAAAATCAGCCTTCTCTGGGATGAATTCCGGTGTTTATTATTAGGCTTTCAGGAATCTATCATGAATTTCTCGGGATAAAGTTGATCCCAAAGTACTAGAAAAGGTGGCTCCAATGGCCAGTTTGGTAACATTTTTGAAACAGTTACCTTTTCTGTCACGTTTTTCAGACATTGGGCGCTAAGGATTAGTTCCCAACATTTCAAGGAAGTCAGATTAAGCCATAGCCAAGGGCAAAAAATTATGAGCATGGATAAACCAGCAGCTGATCCAGCTAAAAAGAAATTGTTGGAGTTGTTTGAAGATGTGCTTGCTCATGATGGTTACGGCGAGATCCGAATAGAAACGAAAATTCTAAAACGCCAGCAAAAAGAGGTCATTCTCCATTACGGCCGACAGTACCGTTTTGTGGTGGATGTTTAAGCTAGCGAAGAGTTCGTCCCCAATTAAAAGAGTGCAATGCGGGTTTGCATCTTAAAGATTTTTATAACTAAAAATCCAAAAATCTGTGTGAGACAGATGCGGTAAAAATAATAAAGAGAAAAATAATGAACGCTCAACAGATCAAAGAAACGATTCGCAAGTTCAAAAATGCTGACCTGACTCAGGTTAAAGATGCAGAATTACGCGCTAAGGGTGAAAAACTTCAAGGTAAACAGGGCGGTTTTACGCTGCTTGAATTGCTAGTTGTCGTTGCGATTCTTGCGGTAATTGCAGGTGCAGTTATCTCAAATATGGATGGTAACGAAGAAAGTGCAGCTCAAGCTACAGCCGTACATACTATGGCTACACTTGAAAACAGCATGAATGTTTTTAATGTGACTGAAAAACGTTTGCTACCTGCTGGTCTTGATTCTTTGATTTGTTCTGCAGGTGTACAAGCTGATTACACTGCAACTGTTGCTCAAATTGATGGCGCAGCAAGCGTATTGCTAAGTAACAATGGAAATACTTCAAATGTACCACGTGTCGACGGTGGTTTATCAGGTGATATGTTCGGCAAGTTAGGTATTGCTAACATCGGAGCTGAAGCTGTTACTGCGTTGGCTAATAATGGTATGACTAGCCTTCGTTATGTGAATAACGAACTTTGTAATAACACTACGGGTAACAACTTGTTCACTGCAGCAGGTGGCTTTGATCAAGATGTTGAAGAGATTCCTTTAGTAGAAGTAACTAAACCATCAATGGTATTCAATACGCCTCTTGTTGAAGATGATGAGTGGGAGTTTGGTGCAGGTGCTGCTGTAGACCTCACAGGAGCTATTACTACTGAAACTATACCTGTGGCACTTTTCAATGAGCCTGAAGAACTTGGCGAAGAAGATAATGCAGTATTGGCTGTATTTGGTGTTGGCCCAAGTGCTGAGCTAGATGCAGTTATTGCTCGTGCGCCTCAAGATGGTAATGCGCCTGCAGATAAATATTCTAACTACTCTATCGTAGTGAAAATTGCAGAATGTGATACTGGCGACGTAGGTGACTTACTTGATCCAGCTAACACAACAGATTGTTTAGTAGCGAACTGGGAAGAAGTTGGCGAAGAGCTTGAAGTTGTAGCGATTCTTGATGCTGGTGGCGACGCTTATGACGATGAGATCGCTGAAGCTAAAGGTAACGAAGAAGAGTAATGCTTATTTCTAAAAAGGCAGGGGCTTAGCTCCTGCCTTTTTTGTTAGAAATATTTGTAATTTTTTGCCCTTAAGCCAGTTAAATATGGCGAAGGGGGCTTAGTAACAAAGGCTTTACTTGGATGAAGATAGATAGCTAAGGACAGGCTAATAACAATAATAAATACAATGGCTAAATATGAAGTTGGTAGATAAAAAATACCGCAGTTCCCTAATAGACCGTTTTTCTAAAAGTGTCCGTAATGATGTTTTTAGCAAAGCGGTTTTGTCGTCTCAGAAGGGTTTTACTCTTTTGGAGATGCTGGTGGTTGCAGCCATTCTTTTGGTTGTGGCGGGTGGTGTGGTTACCTCTTTCCGTGACGTTGGATCAGATGCCGCAGATCAAGCTGCGCGTTACCAGATGCAGCAGCTGAGTGAGGCAATCGAAGCCTATTATAAAGACAATGGCACTTTACCTGTTCGTGAAACCCCTGCTGACTTAGGTTTCTTGTTTATTAAACCCGCTTCTGCTGCTGTTTGGAGTGTGGATTATCGTCGAGGTTGGCGCGGCCCCTACCTAAATGGCCACAAGTATCTTTATCTGGATATTGGTGACGATCTGACATCTGATGGCTCGAGTATTAGTGTCCCAGCAGATCCGGGTGAGCCTTTTGTGATTGATGCTGTAGAGATTGAATCTGTAATTGGTATCGCAGACCCTTATGATCATTACCCCGTCGATGACGGTCAGAGCCGCAGTGTAAATGGTTGCAATACGACAGACTGTCTATTGGAATGGCGTAAAATTTCGGGTGATGATTCAACCCTGATCAATCGCTTTGGTCGCCCATATTTGGCGATTGATCTAGAGGTGATGGCGAATAGCACTATCGTGCCAGGGGTGCCTCGATTAGTGAGTTTTGGTTCGAATGGTATTTACGAGCCAAACCGTTGCGATTATACCGAGACAGATCCAGTTGATGCTGATTTCTGTGATGCTGATCTTCTTTGTAGCAGTAGTGGGGATGATATTGTCTTATGCCTTCGCTAATCCTCAATCAACAATCTTCTAAACATCAATCTGGCTTTACCTTATTAGAGCTGGTGTTGGTAATGTTAATTATCGGCTTAGTGGCCAGTACTCCGTTAGTGTTTATCGATAATCAGGATAATCAGCTTCGTTACGATGAAACTTTAGACAAGATGGAGCTGCTTAGAAAAAGCATCTTGATGCAAAGCAGCTACCGCAATCAACCAGTGCTTTCTGGCTTTGTTATCGATAACGGTGTTTTACCACCGGCGAGTGCAGCCTCACCACAAGTGGCCGAAATGTTACAACCATTAATCAATAAGAATGATTGGCCGGAAGATGGAGGAGACGATTGGCTGAACTACGGAATGCATTCTCCTTATACCGTTTTAGGCCCTTCTTCAACGGCGGAAAGATCTGCTTATCCGCAATTAAAAGGTTACCGCGGGAACTACCTTTCCTCTGGTTTAGATAGCAATCAGGAATTTCTCGACGGTTGGGGGATCCCTTTTGCTGTAAGCAATGCTTCTAATACCTACCAGTTTAATTATCAAGGTGATGAAGATCATCCAGCACCTTATGACATTGTTATTTCCGGTGAAGTAAAAGCAGATGATTGGCAAGTAAGGTTGAATCAAATTGATATCTTAGTCGATGACAAAAGTGGAAATAACCTAATTTTAGCCCTTGTGATTTTTAAAAATCAGTCAGCGGGTAGCCCAGCTAACCCTGCTAATCGTTGGGTGACTTATCATTTTGACGTTCCAGTCTCTTCTGCGACACATTCATTATCTTTAGGTTCTGGGGAATGGAGTGAAAATGGCGAGCCCGTTTCTGATGCAAGTAATGAATTTGTCCCTGCAGGTCAGCATGCAGTGTTTGTATTAAATAGTGCAGGAAATACTGTTTTGAAATATGACCGCCTGCTAGTTATTCCAGGTGCAACGCAACCAGCACTGACATTTGAGGTTAATTAATGCTGTCGTTTCTGAATAAAAAAGCAGCGGGTAAAGGTCTGCTGGTCCTAAAAACAGATGGGTTTGGTCTGCGAGCAACCGTTATTAATGGCAATCGTGATGCACTTAAAGTAACAGTATCTGTATCGTCACAACAGATTGATCCTATCGCAGCACTGACTGATGTGTTGGAGCAGTTAAAGAATGTGCTGGGTAAAAATGTACCTAGTAATGCCTTACTCCTGCATATCAGCGCTATTCCAGATCTTGTTCAGATCACTGAAAGTTTTGATTCTCCTGAAGCAGAAAATTTACTTGAGATGCTGCGCTGGGAGATGGAAGGCGTTGTTGCTATGCAATCACCCAACTGGGATCTGGGGTGGTTGTTGATGGGGCGTGGCTATATCACTCCAGAACAACGTGAAGAACTGGTGCATCTAGTAACAGAAGAGAAGCAGTTGTCAGCTCAGCATGGCGGCCGAAGCCCAATGCGCTTGGGTGAAGTCGCGATTCGTGAGCAGATGGTTTCGAAGGAGCAGATCGCTGAATGCTTGCATATCCAACAGAAGCTGCAGCTGGCAGATCAGCGTTTGTTAACTCAATGGCGACCGCAGCCCAAGGCGGAATCACCTTATAGTGATGATGACTTAGGTGACGCGCAAAAGTTTTTGTGTAGTGCTATGCCAGCTGCTCAGCATCAGCAGTGGTTAGATGCGGTTAAAAAGGTTGGTGGTAGTTCCGGTTTCCCTAAGCTGAACCTGCGTCAGGTATACCCTTTTGCGGGCTCCACTGTGCCGTTGTTGGATAGCACTGACACTGTATTGTTAACCGAATTCCATAAGGCTTATGTTTTTTGTGCTGTGTTGCAGGGTAACCAGATCCGCGATGTGGCGATGGTGAAATGCTCCAGCCATATGTTAGATGCAGGGGCGGTTGCAGAGCTCTTAACGACAGGTTCGTTTACGCAAGCAAATCGTTGGCTTGTTGCTGATGGTGATAGCGCATTTAGCGACCAAATCTCTCAGCTAGAATCATTGCTACAGCTCGATGCAGAATCTTTAGCTCAGGCAGCGGCGGATAAAATACCTTCTGGCAGAAATGAGTTGTTAGCTGAGCTGGGGGTTGCGAGACATTTTCTTGGCAGTGCCCCACTTTCTGTCGCGCCTTTAATTGGCATGCCCCCACCTGATCCTATTTATCGTAGTAACGGTTTTAAAATTGCAATGGCTGCTTGTATGTTGCCACTGTTAATCGCTGCTTATGAAGGTTTCTTTTATTGGAAGTTAGATCGATTGCAACAGGAATTAGCATCTTCTGAAAGGCAATTAGAAATAATGGAAGAGAAAAGGGATCGGCAGCGTAAAGAGAGTGCTGAAGCCCGCAAGAATATCACCGCGTATCAGCAGAGCACTGTTTTACTGAGCGCATTGCAATCTGAAAAACAGCTGGTTGAGCAAGTGATTGTTAAGCGTCAGTCATTTGTTGAACGCCTTCTACCCGTGCTATCGGAAAGTATTAACGATGGCGTAGTGCTGGAGTCAATGAAAGAAAGTGCCTGGTATGAATTCTCTATTACGGGGAAGGCTGTAGATCAGGCCAGCATTGATGACTTCAATCAGGTTCTATCCATCAGCCTTGAGCCACTGAATATGTATATCGATAAGAGCCCGAGTAACTTCAAAGGGGATTCAGCGCTGATGCAAAACGGTATTTATGTTTTTGAGTTCGTTTTGAAACAAAAGGGGGCTCAATGATGAATGCCTTTGCTGAAATGAACATGCGTGAAAGGATCCTAGTTGCAGTTTTAGGCGCTGCTTTGATCGCGGGTGGTTACCTGTTTTTTCGGGGTGCTGAACTGAATAAACAAGTGCTTGTTTTAGAAGATAGAATTGAATCTGTTGAGAAAAAAGTTAAGAAGGCAGCTAAACGCGAGAGAAAAAGCACCGGCGAAGTACCGAAGCTTGATGGTAAGAAAATTAGTGCCAGTGATGTGCGGAAACTAACTAAAGCGATTGAATCGGAAAAATCTAAGCTTTCTGGTTTTGGCTATAGCTTTATAGATGTCCGTGATAAAGCAAAGTTTGCTCAGTTACTTAGCCAAATAACCCAGCATGCGGAAGCGAATCGTTTACAACTGCTTTCGAAAGTGCAGAGCGAGGGTAATTTATCTGAAATGGTTTCGTCTAAGCCTGCGAAGCAGGGGGCAGGGGATCTCAACCGCCCTCTATATGAATTGCGTCTACAGGGCGGTTTTAGCGCGTTGTATGGGTTTATTAAGCAGCTCTCCCGCTTGGAATACTCGGTTATTCCAATCAAATTCCAGATTAGCCGTACTGATCGAACTGCCTTAGGTGGTGGACGCGTGCTAGATATTGAGATGACGTTGGCATTGTGATGGAAAATAACAACTATAAAGATCAGTTTGAACAGTTACTGGCAATGATGCTGGAACTAGGCGCTTCAGATATGCATTGTTCTGCCAATGTTGCGCCGGTGATGCGTATTCATGGTGAACTGCAAGAACGTGAAGAGCTTCCCCCTTTTGAGAAAGACCAGTTAACGGGGATGGCAGAAGCGGTTTTATCTACAGAGCAATTTGAACATCTTATCAGCAAACGCAGTTGTGACTTGGGCTATTCCAATCAGCTTGGCGTCCGCTTTCGTCTGAATATCTACTTTGAGCGTGGTGCATTAGCTTTTGCTATTCGCGCGCTTGATGGATCCTTTTGTACCTTTGAAGAACTGCGTTTGCCTGCGCAGCTTGAAGATGTCGTAGGTTTTAAGGATGGCTTAGTTTTAGTTACAGGGGCTACCGGTAGCGGTAAGTCCACGACATTGGCAAGTATTATCAATAAGATAAACGAGACGCGTGCTTGTCATATTTTAACCATCGAAGACCCGATTGAATTTGTACACAGTAATATTCGCTCCGTAGTGCATCAACGCGAAGTGGGTGATGATGTCCTTTCTTTTGCGGATGCGATTCGTAGTGCGATGCGTGAAGATCCAGATGTAATGTTGCTGGGTGAGATGCGTGATCTTGAAACCATGCATGCTGCTATTACCGCGGCGGAAACAGGCCATTTGGTATTTGCCACTCTGCATACAAATGATGCGGTTGGCGTGATTGATCGATTAATCGGTATGTTCCCTGGCGATCTGCAAAATACTGTGCGTCAGCAGTTGTCTATGTGTTTGCGCGCAGTCGTTACCCAGACTTTAGTCCGCTCTCCTGATGGCCAAGGGCGTATTCCGGTGAATGAGATTTTGATGGTCAATGGCGCTGTATCTAACCTTATTCGTGAGAATAACTCCACGCAAATTCGTTCTGTGATGGAAACAGGGCGGGCACAAGGTAATCAGACTTTCGAATTTGCATTAGCTAAACGTGTATATGAAAAGTTCTTAACCAAAGAGCAAGCGTTGCAGCTAACCAGTCGAAAAGAGCAGTTTGAGAACTCTCTTCGAGTGTTGGGCAGGTAACCGGCTATGGCGATTAGGGATAAATGGCTAATTGAAGCTGCTATTAAGCAAGGTTTAATTTCAGAGAGCCAGCATACAGAGGCCAGCTTACATGCGCGCCGTTTAAAAATGGATGAGAAGACGGTGCTTTGTTATGAGCAGCGTATAGCGCCAAGTAGCTTCTATCATGCTTATGCTAGTGAGCATGGTATGCAGTATCTTCGACCATCGCAGATCCAAGTAGATCAAAGTCGCCTGAGTAATATACCGCAAAGTTTTATTCGTCAGTTTCGTATTCTCCCTGTCGATATAGGTGAAGTTGATAGCGATAAAATCTATGTCGTTACCGATTCTCCAGAGAATCCCACACTCGAAAAACAGTTACAGCGATTATTCAAAACGGATGTAAAACTCTGCTTGTCTGAGCCAGAAGCATTTGAATGCAGTTTGCGTTTAGATGTGGAGTTAAGCAATGCAGAATTAGGTTTTGATGCAGTTGCAGAGTTTTCTGAATTGTTGAATCAAGCTTATATGCATCGAGCATCCGATATTCATATAGAGCCCTTAGCTGACTACTATATTGTGCGATTGCGGGTAGATGGCCAGTTACAGCAATATGGGAAGCGTTTTACCCTTTCGGAAGGGATCTCTTTAGTTAGTCGTATTAAGGTTATGTCTAACCTAGATATAGCCGAAACTAGAATGCCTCAGGATGGCGGTGCTGATTATACAACGCCTTACAATGTCGAGTTTGAAATGCGTGTGGCGACAGCGCCAACTAAGCATGGTGAGCGAGTAACCCTACGTTTGCTTGGCACGGATAATCAGTTGTTTACCCTGAAACAGCTAGGGATGTCTGATGCAACCTTACGGCAGTTTAGTCGCGTAATTGCTCAGCCTCATGGCATCGTTCTGATTACAGGGCCTACAGGTAGCGGTAAATCCACTACGCTCTATGCTGCGCTTGACGAGTTAAAATCGGAAAGCACCAATATTCTGACTGCGGAAGATCCTGTTGAGATGGTGGTAGAGGGTGTTTCTCAGGTACAGATGAATGCAAAGGTGAATTTTGCATCTGCCCTTCGAAGTTTCCTTCGTCACGACCCCGATATCATTATGGTCGGTGAGATCCGAGATTCTGAAACCGGTGAGATTGCTCTGAAAGCTGCGATTACGGGCCATATGGTTCTATCTACCCTGCATACTAATTCTGCGATTGCTAGTGTCACGCGTTTGAAGAATATAGGGCTTGAGCCCTTTATGATCGCTTCAAGCCTCCAAGGGATTGTCGCGCAACGATTGGCCAGAAAGCTTTGTCAAAGCTGTAAGTTAGAGATGCCGGCGGATTTTTCAGAATTGAAACAGCTGGGTTTGCCCTCTGATGATCTAGTTATGCTCTCTCACCCTCAAGGGTGTTCCCTGTGTAATGGCACAGGCTTTAAAGGGCGTATTGCTCTATTCGAAACCTTGTGGATGGACGAGGTTTTGCGGGAGTTAATCACTCAAGAAGCAGACGAACAACAGTTACGTAAACATGCTCAGCATTATATCAGTCTTGCTCATGATGGCCGCGAGAAGGTACTTCAGGGCTTAACCTCGATGGAAGAGCTGCGTCGCTTAGGTCTTCTTAATCAGTTTGATGAGGAGGCTAACGGATGAAGTTCGTCTATCAGGGGATGAATACCTCGGGTGAAACCTGCGAAGGGACTATCTCAGCCGTTGATCATGATGCAGCAATTGCTAAGCTGCAAAAGAAAGGGATCTATATCAGCAGTATTCAAGAGAATGCTGGAAGTGGTTCTGCTGATAAGCCGAAACAAGATGCCTTTGAGCAGCTGCTTTGTCTGTTGCCGGTTAAGACTAACCAGAAAATTTTCTTTTTCCGTCAGTTAGCTTTGATGTTTCGTTCAGGACTTTCTGTGACCGAAGGATTGAATATCTTAGGTGGTATTCAACGAGGCAGGATGAGAGAGATTATTCTGGATTTGAATGATCAGATCAGCGCAGGTATGTCTTTCTCTCAGTCTATGGAGAAATATGAGTCTGTTTTTTCTCCGCTAGCACTGCATATGCTGCGCAGTGCTGAAGCCAGTGGCGAGTTGGAACCTGCTTTAGTGCGTATTGCTGATTTTATGGAGCGCCAAGCTGATATCAAAACCCAACTTATCTCTACCATGACATACCCGGTGGTGGTGCTGTTTATGACCGTTGGGGTGTTTATCTTTTTGATGTCGACGGTTATACCTAAGTTTGCCGCTTTCTTTGAAAAAACGGGTAGAACGCCTCCGCCAGAGATGATTCAGATGATGGGTATCTCTAACTTTATCCAACAGTATTGGGCGCATGTATTGGTAGGGATCTTACTCGCTTTGATCGGAATTATTTTGACGTATTCGCGTAAGAAAGGGCGCTTTTATATCGATTACTTGCTCCTAAAAATTCCTCTGGTGGGTACGATGATCTCTGCAAGTTCTATGTCGCAAATTACTTGGGGATTATCCAGTATGTTGCAAAGTGGCATATCCGTGGTTCAGTCCTTAGAGATCATTAGTAAATTGATTAATAACAAGGTGATAGCCAAAGATATTGCGGATGCATCAGAAGAGATTCTTCAAGGTGCTGATATGGGTAAAAGTTTCCGTAAGCCCCATATCGAAGGGTTGATTCAAGAAATGACTCTAGTCGGTGAAAGAACAGGTAGCATGGTATCGGTGATGAAAGATGCCGGTACGTTTTATGAAGAGCGTGTGCGCATGATCACTAAGGCGATAGCTACAGCTATGGAGCCGGTAGCCATTCTTCTGATCGGTGGCATTGTGGGTTATGTGTATTACGGATTCTTCAAATCGATGTTTGCGGTGTCAGGTTAATTGATGATGAAAAAGATAATTTTAATCGTTTTATGTGTGCTTACGCTTCCTATGACAGCTACTGCTGAATCCCCGTCAACTGGTTATGTCACAGCTAATGTTGGAGCTGGCTCAGGTGTCATTGTTATGCGAGACCCCTTTAGTGAGCCGCAAGGTGCTCCGCAACAAGAAAAGCAGGGCATTTTAGGTGGAATTGTTGATCGGTTTGGTCAAGGGTTCCGTCGTACTCCGGGCGAAGTTAATGTCCCTAATTTGCTGTTTAAAGGTTATATCGATCGGGGTGATTCCAGTCCGATGGCGCTGTTACAAATAGCTGGGGATCGTGTGCACTTAGTGAAAAAGGGTGATGAAATTAATGTTGATCCAGCCAACCCTCGACAGGCGATTAGAATTACAAAAATTTCCCGTTTAAGTATTACTGTTGAGACAGGCACTTTAGGGCAGATGAAGGTATTACGATGAAAGCTTTAGGAAAACTTGCCCTTGCTTTGGCGCTGTTAAACCCAATGGCAGTATCAGCCGCAAAGATATCAGAATTGGAATTTGCTGATACCCGCTTAAGTGATGTAATTCGAACCCTATCGGAGCTCTCGCAGAGTAATATTATTGCCACACCCAACGCTATAGATAAGCGAGTCACGATCCACCTAAAAAACGTATCAGATATTGATGCCATTAAATCGATCAGCCGTATCAGTGATCTATGGTATCGCTATGATCAAGATACCAATACTTATCGCATTATGACGCGTGAAGAGTATGCAAAGGATTTAGTGGTTCGTGAAAGTCAGCGTATCGAAGTTTTTCGCTTACTCAATGCCAATGTCCGTATCGTCGCTCAGGCTATTGAAGATTTATATGGCGATAGAGTGGAGCTTTCGTTAGGAGAGCAGCCTGGAAGTAACAACTCCAGTCGATCAAGTTCTAATTCATCCTCTCGGAATAGTTCTAGCAGCGGTAACAGCAGTGACAATTCTGAGTTGAGAAATCAGACAAGGGATCTCTCCGTGGGGCAGTTAGAACAGTTGCTGAGAGGCAATAGTAATGCTCTTACGGTTGATCCTGCATCAATGCAAGCGTTGAGCCTCAAAGCGCAGCCAATCTATGTCACAGTGAACAATGAACACAATATGATTATTGTGCGAACTGATGACAGCAAGATTATTAATTCCATCAAACAGTTGGTGGATAAGATGGATATTCCTGTACCTCAAGTAATGCTAGAGATGAAAATTCTGAGCATAACTTTAGGGGATGACTTTAACTCTATCTTTAACTTTGAGTTAGCGCCTCAAGGTGGTAATCAATCTACAGTTCCTCTCAAATTGGGTAATAATGCTTTGCTTAATAGCGGCAGTTTTATCTATGAATTCCTTAACGATAAGCTTAAAGCAAATATTGAATTTCTTGATGAAAATAAGCGCTTAAAAGTGTTATCAAATCCGATGGTGCTTGCTTCTAACCATCGTGAAGCTGATCTTTTTATTGGTGAAGAGAGCGTTCTAACACGTGGTTTTACCTTTAATCCTGCACAGATTGATAATGGGGTAGTCGTATCTCCTTCTTATATAGAAACAGATACTGAGTTAGAAGAGATCGGTATCTCTTTAAAAATTACCCCGCGTATTAATTCAGATGGTACGGTGCTTCTGGAACTGCAACAAGAAAGCTCCACCCTGAATCCTGGAGGTGGCACAATTCCTGTACCTGATGGTAATGGTAATGTTGTGAATTTGGCGATTGATACAGTTAATACTTCTCGTCTAAAAGGTATCGTTGCAGCTAAGAATGGTCTCACAGTGGCTGTAGGTGGCTTAATTCGTACTACTAGAACTAGAAATGAACGCAAGGTTCCGTTACTGGGTGAAGTGCCTGTTGTGGGTAATATCTTTAAGTCGACGATCGAAAGCGATGAAGAGACAGAGATGGTCTTATTGATTACGCCTAGAATTCTAAACTCACCTTCAGAGAGTCAAGAGTTGCAACGTGGTAATAACCGTTTTTATCAACAGTATAATGACGGATTCCCTGATCCAGCCCCTGCTGAAAATAGGTTTATTAAAACTCCGGTCAATCAGACATCTGAGCAGCTTAAAGTTGAACCTAAGAAAGAAGAGACAAAACTGTCTGATATTGATCAATTTATGATGGATGCGGGATAACCTGCACCCGTCATAAACTACTTTAAATCAGGCCTAGATATCTAGGCTTGATTTAGTCGGTTCTCTTCGTCCCTAAAAGTTCGATCATATAACCATCAGGGTCTTTGACAAAGGCCAAGATCGTTGAACCGTGTTTCATTGGTCCTGCAGGGCGAACCACTTCACCGCCTTTGGCTGTTATTGCATCGCACGCGGCGTATACATCGTCAACTTCGATGGCTAAGTGACCAAACGCATTACCGAGTTCGTATTGATCAGTATCCCAGTTATGGGTGAGCTCGAGTGCGGTGTGCTCAGATTCATCGCCATAGCCTAAAAAAGCTAAGGTGAAGCGACCGTCAGGATAGTCTTTACTGCGTAACAGTTTCATGCCCATTAGCTGAGTATAAAACTCAATAGATTGCTGCAAATCAGTAACACGCAACATGGTGTGTAAAAGGCGCATAATTCAGCATCCTTTTTATTTATCTTTGGTATGATGGGAGATATAAGTTTTGCCATTATATCTTTACAGTGCTTTATTATAAGGATAGATATAACAGAAGTCCTACGTTCTGTTCTGGGTATTGTGTGCGTATGGTTGTTTCTCTGGCGAGATAGGGAAGGTGTTTATGTTTCAAGATATGAATAAAAAGATCTCGGATTCAATGGGTCCGTTCAAAGAGTTGGTCAATATTCAAACCAAGATGCTTGAAGAGCTTACTCGCCAGCAGATGGAATGCACAAAGTCTTGTATTGAAGCGACTATTCAGCAGACAAAAGAGATGCAAAAGTGTCAGTCACCAAGTGATTTGATGGAGCTACAACGTAGCTATGCGAAAGAGCTGGAAGACACTCTCAAAGCGGCAAGCGAACAGAATATGAAAGCGTTACAAGATGCTCGCACAGAAATTGAAGATGTAGCTCAGCATACATTCGACGCTTTTAATAAGTAGTTTTAAACCACCTAAAAAGCAGCCTAGGGCTGCTTTTTTTGTTTTATCTGGAAAGAAAAATGAGTGCTTCAATCGGTTTGTTTTATGGCTCCACTACGGGAAATACTGAAAGCGTAGCAGAGCTAATTACAGAACATCTTGGTCAAGATAAAGTCCATCGTATCGATATTGCTGCTGACGGTATCGAGAGCGTGTCTGAATACGAACATTTAATCCTAGGTATATCAACGTGGGATTTTGGTGAGCTACAGGAAGATTGGGCTGATCTATGGGAGCAGTTGGATGCCGTAGCGGTTGCAGGTAAGAGCTGTGCGCTGTTTGGCCTAGGTGATCAAATCGGCTATAGCGAGTGGTTTTTAGATGCGATGGGGCTTTTGCACGAAAGGTTGCAGAGTAAAGGTGCTGAGATGGTTGGGTATTGGCCCGTAGAGGGCTATAACTTTGAAGCCTCTAAAGCTTTAACTCCAGATCATCAGAAGTTTGTCGGCCTTGCAATCGATGAAGATTGTCAGCGTTCAGAAACTGAAGAGCGTGTTGCCACTTGGTGCCAGCAAATCAGCAAAGAGTTTGAACTGTAGTCTTATCGTTGTTATCAAATCTGTGTTAACTATTCAGCCTAAACAAGTAGTGTTGTGCGCTGATTTTCGGTAAAATACTGCCCTTTTTTAAACTGCCGGCTATAGATTCTATACCATGGAAATTAACCCGATTCTTAACAACCTCAAAGATATTACAGTGCGTACTGAAGCGCTTCGTGGCTTTCTTGATTACGAAGGCAAAAAAGAGCGCCTGGAAGAGGTCACTCGTGAACTGGAAGACCCTGCAGTTTGGGATAATCCAGAAAATGCGCAGCAATTGGGTAAAGAGCGTTCTACGCTTGAAGCCGTGGTAAACACAATCGATGAACTGACAGCGGGTGTTGATGATACACGTGATCTGTTAGATATGGCTGTTGAAGAAGATGATGAAGATACAGTCGCAGAAGTCGAAAGTGATGTGAATAACATGCTGGATAAACTGCAGACGCTTGAATTCCGTCGTATGTTCTCTGGTGAAGCCGATCCAAACAATGCCTTCCTTGATATTCAAGCAGGTTCTGGCGGCACTGAGGCTCAAGATTGGGCTGAAATGATGCTGCGTATGTACCTGCGTTGGGGTGAAGATAAAGGCTTCAAAACTGAGTTGTTGGAATGTTCTGCGGGCGATGTTGCAGGTATCAAGTCAGCGACGATTAGTTTCCAAGGCGAGTACGCTTTTGGTTGGTTGCGCACTGAAACCGGTGTTCACCGTCTAGTACGTAAATCACCATTCGATTCCGGTGGTCGTCGTCATACATCTTTCTCTTCTGTATTTGTATCTCCAGAGATTGATGACAACGTTGAAATTGAGATCAACCCTGCAGATTTACGTATCGATGTATACCGTGCATCGGGTGCTGGTGGTCAGCACGTCAACCGTACGGAATCTGCGGTACGTATTACGCACGAACCTTCCGGCATTGTAGTACAAAGCCAGGCGCAGCGTTCTCAGCACCAGAACAAAGACACCTGTATGAAACAGCTTCGTGCAAAACTATATGAAGTTGAGATGCTCAAGCGTACAGAAGCGGCGCAGGAGCAAGAAGATAATAAAGCGGATATTGGCTGGGGCAGCCAGATTCGTTCTTATGTGTTGGATGATCAGCGCATTAAGGATCTGCGTACAAACGTTCAGAGCTCGAACTGTGACAAAGTACTGGACGGCGATCTGGATCTATTTATCGAAGCTAGCCTTAAAGCTGGCCTGTAAAGAATTTATTAACTTAAAGGTTTACCACACCGATGTCTGATAACACTCAGAAGCAAGATGAAAACCGCCTGATTGCGGAGCGCCGTGAAAAGCTAAACGCGCTACGTGATGAAGGTAATGCATTCCCAAATAACTTCCGTCGCGATAGCTATGCTGAAGACCTTCAGGCTCAGTACGGCGATAAATCGAAGGAAGAGTTGGCTGAAGCAGGCATCAAGGTGAGCATTGCGGGTCGTGTAATGCTAAACCGTGGTGCTTTTGGTGTTATTCAGGATATGACAGGTCGTATCCAGTTTTACGTAAACAAAGAAGCGCGTAAGTTTGCTAAAAGCTTGGACCTTGGTGATATCGTAGGTATCACAGGTGAGCTGCATAAGTCTGGTAAAGGCGATCTATATGTAGATATGGGCGAATACCAGTTGCTAACGAAAAACTTGCGTCCACTGCCTGATAAGCACAAAGGTCTTCAGGACACTGAGATCCGTTACCGTCAGCGTTATGTTGATCTGATCACTAACGAAGACTCTCGTAAGGTATTTGAGACACGTTCAAAGATTGTTTCTGGCATCCGTAACTACCTGACTGAGCGTCGCTTTATCGAAGCAGAAACGCCTATGTTGCAGGTGATTCCAGGTGGTGCGACAGCCCGTCCATTTATCACGCACCACAACGCGTTAGATCGCGATATGTATCTGCGTATTGCGCCTGAGCTATATCTGAAGCGTTTGGTTGTCGGCGGTTTTGAGCGTGTATTCGAGATCAACCGTAACTTCCGTAACGAAGGTCTTTCTACACGTCATAACCCAGAATTCACAATGATCGAATTCTATCAGGCGTATGCGGATTACAACGATCTGATGGATCTAACAGAAGATATGCTGCGTACTGTTGCGCAGGATGTTTTGGGCACAACAACAATCATCAATACAGTACGTAACGATGAAGGTGAAGTGTTGGAAACATTTGAATACGATTTGGAAAAACCATTCCGTCGTATCAGCGTTTTTGATTCTATTCTTCACTACAACGATGATATCACTGCCGAAGCATTAGCAGATGAAACTGCTGCACGTCAGATTGCACAGCGCATGGACATCGATGTTAAAGATAGCTGGGGCCTAGGTAAGGTTCAGATTGAGATCTTCGAAAAGACTGTAGAGCACCGTTTGGATCAGCCTACATTCATCACTGAATACCCAGCAGAAGTGTCTCCGCTTGCACGTCGTAACGATGCAAACCCTTTCATTACTGATCGTTTCGAGTTCTTCGTAGGCGGTCGTGAGCTTGCTAATGGCTTCTCGGAGTTGAATGATTCTGAAGACCAAGCTGAACGTTTCCGTGCGCAAGTAGCGGAAAAAGATGCGGGTGATGATGAAGCGATGCACTACGATGGTGACTACATCAACGCGTTGGAGTACGGCCTACCACCAACGGCTGGTGAAGGTATTGGTATCGACCGTTTGGTGATGCTGTTTACTGACTCTCCATCTATCCGTGACGTGATCCTATTCCCTGCGATGCGTCCGCGCGGTTAAGATCAGAACTGTTTTCATACTTAAAGCCCTCGTTTGAGGGCTTTTTTGTATATAGCTAAACCTATGGTTGTTCTATATCGTTAGGTAAAAAAGGAAGAGATGCTGTGGCGATGAACTGGTTATTCCCAACAGAAAAACGCTCTATACCGGCTAAGCGCTGGTTGGGTATAAGTTTGCGAACGATTCATCTCGTTGGAATTGCGGGTTTGGCTGGTGCCTATCTTTTTCAGCAGCCAGAGAGTAGTTGGTATCCTTATCTGCTTATGACCCTTGTTAGTGGTTTTCTGATGGCCGCTATGGAAGCGTATGGAGATGGTATTTGGTTGATACAGCTCAGAGGCACTGCTATCGGCATTAAGCTACTGCTTTTATCCACCGTATTTTGGTGGTTTGAGCAGCCAAATGCTTATATCTATTTTCTAGCAATTATTATCTCTGGCATCGTCTCTCACGCCCCTGGAAAGTTACGATACTATTCCATCTGGCATCGTAGGGTCATTACAGAGCCTGTTGAGTTAAGTTCTAACGAAGTTAAAAATTGTGGTGGTTGATACTAATATGGCACTTGAAAACGCTCCAAGCTGGCAAGCTGTTTTGGCTGAACAATTTCAGCAGCCTTATATGCTGGCTCTTAAAGAGTTCCTTAAAGAGCAAAAAACTCAGCGTAAAATTATCTACCCCCATTCAGATAATTGGTTTCATGCTTTAGAAACGACGCCTTTGGATGATGTTAAGGTCGTGATTTTGGGTCAGGACCCTTACCATCAACCAGGTCAAGCTCATGGGCTTTGCTTTTCTGTGATGCCGGGGGTCAAAGTGCCGCCCTCTCTTGTGAATATCTATAAAGAGCTAGAGAGTGATTTAGGGCTTCCTCGAGCTGATCATGGTCATTTGGAATCATGGGCTCAGCAAGGGGTTTTGCTACTCAATAGCGTACTAACAGTGGAGGAGAGCAGTGCGGGTGCTCATCAAGGTAAAGGCTGGGAAACATTTACCGATCAAATTATCCAAGCAGTAAATCAACATTGCGATAATGTCGTATTTCTTCTTTGGGGTAGTTACGCACAGAAAAAGGGAGCCTGTATTGATCAAGAAAGGCACCTTGTCTTAAAAGCACCTCACCCTTCACCTCTGTCTGCTCATCGCGGTTTCTTGGGCTGTCAGCATTTCAGTCAAGCCAATCAGTATCTGCAGCAGCAGGGTAAAGTGCCTATCAATTGGCAGCTTCCGTCTCTCTAGATTTTAACGATAGCGGTAATTCAGACTGCGTAACCGGGCTGGAGGTAAAGTAGCAATGCTGACCTCGCCCGCGCTTTTTACTTTCATACATTGCTATATCGGCGCAGTGCAATAATCCCTCGAAGTCTATAGCGTCTTTTGGAGCAAAAGCAGTACCTGCGCTACAGCGTATATGCAGTGCTGCTGGGGTTTCGAGGATCGGATGATTCAGACGTTCATGGATGCGTTCCATAATCTGATCCAACGCTTCCTGTGCTTCAAACATGCTGTCTGCTTGAATCAGTAAAATAAACTCGTCACCGGCAAGGCGAGCCAATATATCATCTTCACGAAGGATTTGATTAATGGCTGTTGTGAAGTTGGTGAGAACTTTGTCGCCAACGTTATGACCGTACTCGTCATTAATAGGTTTGAAGAAATCTAGATCGATAAAAGTAAGGGATAAAACGCTCTGTTTTCTTTGGGCTCGACTGATCGCTTGTTTGGTAATGGCTTCAAGCATTTTGCGATTGGGCAGGCCGGTTAACTGATCTGTATGGGCGAGCTCTTTTAGACGTCGATTTTGCTCGGATATCTGTGTGTTAGCTAAAGCTAACTTTTGTGTATAGCGAGTTCTGCTATCGGTAAAGCGGCGAACCGAATACCCGGATATTAACGTCATGGCGACGATGGCTAGAAGCAGTAAAGCGAGGAGAGAGTTTTGAGCGGTGTCTTCATAACTAATACGCATTTTGAGGGAGCTTTCTAAGGCATTTGCCTTCTGAATGATCTCCATAAAAATCTTGTCTTGGTGTTGTTCTCTCTCTGTTCCTGCAGCCGATTCCTCTAGGTCTACATGCCTTTGGTCGATCGATTTGCGGAGCTGCTGTAGCTTGTAAACAAGCCGATTGGCTTGCAGCCTCAGCTCTTTGTATTCTAAAGGTTGGTAGATATTCTGTTTAAGGGTGCCGCCATCCAAAATGGCATTGGCGTACCAAGTTGCCTGATCTAAGTGTGTATAGACGGTGTCGATGGATACAGAAGGGTCACCTGCGGAGATTTCTTCAAACCAAAGATGGGCTTGAGCTACCTCAAGTTTGATCTCCATAGAGGCATCGAGCCATGGGATGAATTTTTGCAGGGTGCTTTGTGCACTAAGGTGAATATAAAGGAGAAGCAGTAAGCACAGAGTGGCTGTTGCACCAGTAAGCAATAAAGGTACTCTCGGACTGGTTGGTGCCGAAGTTGTCATCCTTGAGCCTCTCCCTAGGCCTTTTACGAAAGTTGTATGGGAGTGTCGCGTTTATTGCTTTCTGGGTCAACAGTTGTCTTCTATTTGTTCAGCTTATTTTGGCTCAAATAGTTTTGGGTCCAGCTCGTAAGGCAGTGTGGATAACTCCAGAGCTGCATCTCCAATTTTAAGATCGCCTTTCTCGGCAAGTGTTTTTACCAGTACAGCCAATACGCGGTAACGGTTTTCGCCACAAGGTGCAGCTATTACTACTTGGCCTGCTTTTGGTTTGTCTGGGCTACTTACTTCTTGGCCTGGCTTTGGTTGCTGATTAGCTGTGATTTCAGCAATGTACATCGGCTTTTTCAGCTGTCCGCGATGTTGTAGACGGGTAATGATCTCTTGTCCTGTATAGCAGCCCTTACGGAAGCTAACGCCGCCCAATGCTTGGAAGTTAGTCATTTGAGGAATGAAGGCTTCCTGAGTTTCTGCGCGAAGGTCAGGGATTGCTGCGTCTATTTCGCTCAGTACCCAATCATCGGTTGAGCCAATGCCTACTTCGTCTTGAAGGTTTTGGATTAGCTCTACTAGAGCGCTATTTTCCATCCAAATTTCGTAGCGGTTGCCAGGCACGCGAACAACAACGCCGTTACTTAGGCTAATAATGCCGTCGTCTTCAGTTGGTGATTGTTCGAATAGCTGTTCTATAAGTGCCTGTGCACCAGGGCCTGTCAGGCCAATGCCACCTACTTGTGCGCTAACATCTTCCGCTTCCGCTTTGGAAAAGATCATGTACTTTTTCAGGTTATTGGTAGCGCTGTCAAAAATATCATGGCTCATACGCAACCAAACGTGATCTTCGCCTCGTTTAAGCATACGGAATAAGCTAAGCATATGGCCTTTAATATTACAGTGAGCGCCTAGAGCACTGCCGCGTGCGAAGACTTCTGAGACATCACAGGTCAATTGGCCTTGAAGGAATTTTTCAGTATCCGGACCTGCTATAGATAGAACGCGTTGATGTAGCAGTGGGATAATTTGGGTCGTTTTGGCGGTTGTACTGAGTACAGCTGTGTTGTCAGTATTGAGTTGAATATTTTTATCTTTTAATAATTCAATCAGATTGCTCATCGTACATTAATACCTAGACTGTGACTCTACACTCCTAGTGTATGCTAAATACAAACTGAGGACAGCAGACAAAGTTTATGGTTATTCAGAATGAGATAAATCTTTCTGGCTAACCTTTCAGTGCACCTTGTGAAAGTTGAATTTAGGAAGCAAGGTGCACAAATACAACAGAGGATGTTTAAGCGTCGACTTTCTTCGCTATCATTTTTCCAAGCTCAACTGGGCTCTCTGCGGCTAGCTCCTCTGCCCAAGAGATCTGCTCTTTGCTAAACAGCAATACAACAGTTGAGCCAAGCTTAAAGCGCCCCATCTCTTCGCCTTTCTCTAAAGTAATAGGCTCAGGAGAGGTCGGGCTGAAACTTGTGTGAACAGGGCGTTTTAGCGCAGGTGCTTCTTGTCCTGACCAAACAGTTTCAATGCCAGCCACAATCATTGCGCCGACTAACACCATCGCCATAGGGCCGTATTCTGTGTCGAAGTAAGCAACTAGGCGTTCGTTACGGGCAAACAATTGATCAACGCCTTCCGCTGTTGTCTGGTTTACAGAAAAAAGATCGCCAGGAACATAGGTAGTATGGGTTAGCGTGCCTTTTACGGGCATGTGAACGCGGTGGTAATCTCTTGGAGAGAGATAAATGGTCGCAAACTCACCATCAATAAAATCTTTTGCTCTTTCTTGATCGCCACCTAATAGCGTTGCTAAACCATAGCCACGGCCTTTTGCTTGAAAGATACGACCATGTTCAATCTTGCCTAGCTGGCTAATTGCGCCATCTGCTGGGCTAGCGATATGAGTTGCATCCATATCGATGGTACGTGCACCGTCTTTTAATTCACGGGTGAAAAAAGCATTGAAACTAGGGTAATTGGTTGGAATCTCTTCACGAGCTTCCGTCATATTGATCTGATACTTCTTGGCGAACCATTTAATAAATGTGTTTTTCACCCAAGGAGTTTGGCAGTCTGCAATCTTGCCTACCAAGCGTGATAACAAATGCTGAGGCACGACATGTTGAAATAAAATAAACAGACGGTCAGTAAAGCTTTTCATTATTTCTCCACAGGAGTGTTTGGAAGGTTGCCCCATTCGAACCATGAGCCGTCGTAGCAGCGAATGTTTTCAAATCCGAGGTGTTTAGCAACCCAGTAGGTTAAACCTGAGCGGCGGTGAGTTTGGCAGTGGGTAATGATAGTGTTGTCGGGATTAATCCCTGCTTCTGCCAGTAAGGATAACAATTCATCTTTAGGTTTTAGGCGAAGATCAGAATCGCTTATCAAGCAGTCAGTCCATTCGAAATGTTTAGCACCTGGAATATGGCCGCCTTTTTGAGCATTGATGACCTTTTCACCGCTGTATTCTGCTGCGCTACGTGCATCCCAGATGGTGCAGTTAACGTCATCTAGGTGCGAAAGAATAAAATCCGCATCAGCAAGCAGAGAGCCATCATAGTTGATTTCGTGATTACTTGGTGACGGTTGGTTCTTTTGCTGTTCAATTGCCAAGCCTGCTTGTTTCCAAGCGTCGAATTGGCCGTTTAATACAGAACAGTTCTGGTGGCCTAATATGTTTAGCGTCCACATGAAGCGGCCAGCCCAAGGGCCTTTTTGATCATCATACGCAACAACCCATGTATCAGGTGTGATACCCAATTCATTATAAAGAGCAGCGAGTTTTTCTTTGGTCGGAACAGTATTTGGAACTGGTTTTTCACCATTTAACAGGCGGCTTGAAGCTAAGTGAATGGCACCTGGAATATGGCCAGCTAGATAGTTTTCTTCGCTGGAAAGATCAATTACCAGTACCTGAGGGTCGTCGAGATGCTGGTGTAAAGTTTGCGCCTCAACGCTTAAAGGTAAATTCATTCAGTCACTCCAAAAGAAAGGGCTGGTCAAAGATAATATTGGGATTGTTGCCACTTATTCAAGCGTGCTGATATACCGGTCTTATTTAAGCATCTTTTTTAGGCTTAAAGTGGCAGCTGAACAGAGGTAGCGGAATCGCTCATGGTGGAAATCACTAATTTCAGGGCCGTGACTACCGTAATCGGCATGAATAATCGCAATTGGCTTCTTGCCAAAGAAAAGAGACATTAACAGGAATCCATTTGGGTTGCCCCAGCTTCGATAGACTTCTGGCAACATCGGATTCATTTTGTCGATGTTTTCAGGCTTCACCCAAATACACCCAGGTTTTTCTTTCAGCTTTTTAAATAGGCTTGGGATCTCTAAATCGTATTGGAATGTCGACATCGGATGCTTGTCTTCGAACCCAACGGCAAAAGCTGTTTTCATACTGTTTGTCTTTGGGTTGACGAGGAACATACATACTCGCTCAAAGCCTAAGCCACGGTTAGTACCTTGGATTAACCCCTGAAGGATATGTTTAGGCTGCGTATATAGATCGTAACCCTTTAGGAACCTTTCAGCGATTTGATCGTAGACGTTTTGATCTTGGAAATCTGGTTTGGCGGGCAAGCTGATCTCGGTTTCAACGATCTCTTCAGGTTCGGGCGTTGGTTGCGGAACTTCGATTTGAGGTTTGGTTACTTCCGGTAGGCTTGCCGATAGAATGTGGCTCTCTTTTTCGGATAGGCGGTAATTAATTTGTTTATCCGAAGGAAGCATGATCATCTCAGCTGCAGGAGCTAAGGTGCCTGCTACATGGTACAAAGAGGATGCGCGAGCACAGTTCTTATGCAGCATGTTAATAGTGTCAGCAATCTCGCCTTTGAGATAATCGTTAATGATATCGATTATCTTCATAGTTTTGGTCTGTTGCCAGCCTAAGTTAGCTGTCAAAGCGATCCAATTTGCGAGTTTTACCGGGAAGAACTTCTCTTGAACCAAATGATTGATTTCACGAAGGTCCTCGTCTGTCAGGCGAGGGTCACCAAGCGCTCGTTGATGGAGTTGCGCTAAGGTCTTTTTGTTGGGCGATGTTTCATGTTCCAAGCTGATCGATGCTAATTCGGAAATGCCCCAGTGTTCGATTAAGCCATGAGATATCTCTTGTATTGTGCAGCCTAGTACATCTGTTTCTGCGAGAACTACATCGGTACGCTCTTCTCTGAGTTTGACTTGGATCTCACTCATATGCAGAGCCGCATGCTGCCAAAGCATCCAGTGTCCGACGCCGTAAAACAGTGCGGCAAGATGAGTTTCTTCAACAAAAGGTGCGCGGCGAATTTCGAGCCAATTTGAGGCTTGGGTTGCTGCATGATGGCTTATGGCGATGTAACGGAAGTACATCTTTTGAGCAACGCTAGATGGGTTTAGTTTGAGTGCTGTTGTTCCTTTTAAAACCGCATCAATATTATCTAGGCCTAGTGAGCTTATGGCGTGGTCAATGCTGGTTACTTTTGAATCGACTTGGTTATGTAATTCAGATGCCTTTCTGACCATATGTAGACACAAAACCGGATCTGATTTAATGATTCGGTTAAGAGTTTGAAGGGTAACGTTGGGGTCTCGTAACTGTTTTTGCAGACGACGAAGAACACTGTTTCTGACAGGCAATGGGCGATCCTTCAGGTACTCAACCCAACTCTCCACTCCGTATGGGGACTCTGACATCTGTTCTCCGCCTGATTCCAATATTGAAACTATGGACCAAATTTAACTATTTTGCTCTTCAATAGAACTAAGAATATGTTTGTAGCTCTTCCAACGGTATTCGCTGATAGTACCATCTTCAACAGCCGACTTTAGTGCACAGCCAGGTTCTTTTTCATGTTTACAATCGCGAAAACGGCACGACCCAGCTAAAGGCTGTAACTCTTTGAAACCATTGATAACATCATCAGGCTCAATATGCCACAAACCAAACTCCCTAATCCCAGGAGAATCGATTAAGTCACCGCCATCTGGGAAGTGGAATAATCGTGCTGTTGTAGTAGTGTGTCGGCCTTTTTTTGTTTGAGTTGAGAGTGAGCCTACTTTTAAATCTACACCAGGCAGCAACACATTGATTAAAGAGGATTTCCCGACACCGGATTGACCAACAAACACGCTGATACGATTGTCGAGATAGCTCTTTAGATCAGCTAAGCCTTCTTCACTAGAACTCGATGCAAGCAGAACGGTATAACCTATATCTCTATAACGTTGTAGCATTGCGTCAATCTCTTCACGATTGCCATCATTTAATAGGTCGGTTTTGTTTAATAAAATTACTGGTTCTATACCGCTTAATTCTGCTGCCACTAGGTAGCGATCAATAAGATTGGCATAAGGTGTGGGTTCAACCGCTACGGTGATAACAATAAAATCGATATTTGCGGCTACAGGCTTCATATCGCCGTATGGGTTCGGGCGCAGTAGTTCACTTTTACGCTCTAGCTTTGCTACGACTACGCCGGTATCTTTACCTTCACGCCAGATAACTCTATCGCCGGTAACCAATTGGCCTAAGTTAGTACGCATATGACAACGAATAATCTCACCTTGGTTGTCACCTTCGGTTGCTTCTACATCAACTGTGCGCCCAAAATGAGAGATAATTAAACCGTGCTGCTCTGGGCCGAGGTCGCTGCTATCCAATTGCTGTTCAATCGCGGCATCTTTTTTCGATGCGCGAGCGGCGCGTTCGTCTTGGATCTTCTGGATGCGCCAGCTTTGACGGCGAGTTAATTTACGTTTTGCCATAATGAGTTAGCAGCGCTTTAAAGCGCGAGTGCTAATAGTCTCCGTTAATATCGAAGCAAGATGTTAGAAGGTAGGGTATTCTAAGGGAAAGTCAAAGAACCTGCGAATTAAGTCCGCTATTCAGTGACATAGGTAGGTGAAAACGTCATTTTTGGAGGTAATAAGGTGGTAAGTAAGGAAAATCTGATCTGGATTGATCTAGAGATGACTGGTTTGGAGCCCAAAACGGATGTCATTATCGAGATCGCAACCATCGTCACTGATTCTGATCTGAACATCTTAGCGGAAGGCCCAACGCTAGCAATTCATCAAACTGATGAAATCTTGGACGGTATGGATGAGTGGTGTACCAATCAGCATGGGAAGTCAGGCCTTACCCAGCGCGTTAAAGATAGTCAGGTAACTGAAGCACAGGCGGAAGCGCAGACAATTGAATTTTTAAAGCAGTATCTGGAAGCAGGGGCTTCGCCAATGTGCGGAAATAGCATTGGTCAGGATCGACGTTTCCTGAATAAATATATGCCTGAGCTAGAGGCATTCTTCCATTACCGAAATCTTGATGTGAGCTCTTTAAAAGAGCTGGCGAAACGCTGGAAGCCAGAAGTCGCTAAAGGCGTTGTGAAAAAAGGATCTCATCTGGCGCTAGACGATATCAAAGACTCAATTGAAGAGCTTAAGTACTACCGCGAGCACTTTATTAAGCTGGATTAAAACCGAATTTTTTTACGGCGAGGGTGGGTCTGAATAGGAAGAGTCTGCGCAGCAGTTCTACTTTCTAGTTGCTTTAGGGCCCACTCAACGTGCTCGCGAACGATATCAGATTCGTGGGTACGTCTACTTTCTAAAGCTTCAATTACTGCATTGCTACCGTTGCTGTTTCCCAATGCCACAGCAATGTTTCTCAGCCAGCCAATATGCCCTGTTCTTCTGATTGCCGAGCCTTCGGTTTTTTTTAAAAACTCTTCTTCGGACCAAGTAAACAGAGTTACTAACTCGATATCATCTAATTTTTGTCGTGGATGAAAGTCACTTTCTTGAGTGAAATCTGAGAAACGATTCCAAGGACAAATTAACTGACAATCATCGCAACCAAAGATCCTGTTGCCCATCAGAGGACGTAACTCTTCAGGAATTGAACCACTCAGCTCAATGGTGAGATAGGAGATGCAACGGCGTGCGTCCAAAACATGCGGTTGCGGAAAGGCCTTGGTTGGACACACATCCAAGCAAGCTCTGCATTTACCACAATGATCTTCTGTAACGGGCTCGTCTATTGGTAATGGTAGGTTGATTAAGAGCTCGCCAAGAAAGAATAGGGAGCCAGCTTCACGGTTGAGAATTAGGGTATGTTTGCCTCGCCAACCAATACCGGCTTTTTCCGCTAATGGTCTTTCCAAAATAGGAGCGCTATCCACGAACGCTCGGTAGACCGATTCGCCAATCTCCTGCTCAATTCTTTTGCCGAGCTGGGTCAAACGTTTTCTAATCAGTTTGTGATAATCTCGACCTAAGGTGTAGCGCGATACATAGGCTTTATCGTTATCGTCGAGGATCTTTGTGATCTTGGTGTCGGGTGGCAGATAATCCATGCGAACGCAGATGATACGTTGCGCTTCGGGTACTAAACTATTAGCAGAGAAACGTTTATCTAAATGGTTCTCTAGATACGCCATCTCTCCATGGAAGCCGTTACTAAGCCATTGTTCGTAATGCGCTTGTTCTTGGCTTAAATCGCAGTCGGTAATTCCACATTGCTGAAAGCCAAGTTCCTTTGCCCACATTTTGATCTTTTGGGCTAACGCTTTCAGGGATTCAGTTGGCATATCTGTCATGGTGTCTGCTTGCCTAAATAGGCACAGGTTCCTCTATAATGGCAGAAATTCAAAGGAGTTCGCAGAGCAGATGTCCATCAACAGAGCTGTCTTACCCGCACCATTATACACTGCCGAACAAACTCGAGTGTTGGATGATACCGCAATTACTCAGTTTGGTATTCCGGGTATTCGCTTAATGCAGCGAGCAGGCCATGCGGTGTTTGCTGAAATACTTGATCGTTTTCCGCAGGTAGAGTCGTTAAGCATTGTTTGTGGCGCAGGTAACAATGGTGGCGATGGCTTTGTGGTAGCGGCCCTCGCTATCAATAAAGGCTTGCGGGTGCAGTTAGTCTGCGTAGGCAAAGCCGATTTCTCCTCGCAGCTTAGTGGTGAAGCACTACAGGCTTGGGAACAGTTGCAGCCGATAATTGGAAACATAGAGGTGGCATCTGCAGGTTCCGAGCTATGGGGCGATCTTATTGTAGATGCGCTGTTGGGTACGGGGCTGACGGGTGAAGTCAGGGAGCCCTTTTCAAGGGTGATCAGGCAGATTAATCGCAGTCATAAACCAATATTCGCAGTTGATATTCCCTCAGGTATTTGCGCTGATACCGGTGCTGTTTTAGGTGTGGCTGTACGAGCAGATATCACATTAAGCTTTATTGGTCTTAAACGTGGTTTGTTTACCTCAGAAGGGGTCAACTATCGTGGCCAGATTCTATTTGATGACTTAAAAGTGCCTGATGAAGTTTATGACCTGGTTACGGTAGATGTTTTTCGAACCACGGAGAGCGATTTAGCTGAGCTGCTACCTGCGAGGGAGCGCAATGCACATAAAGGTAAGTTTGGTCATCTGCTAGTGATTGGCGGTAATTCTGGTATGGGGGGAGCGGCCCTTTTAGCTTCTCAGGCAGCGATGCGAAGTGGATCTGGTTTAGTGTCTTTGGCGACCCGTTCAGAGCACGTAACGGCTTCATTAACACGCTGTCCTGAAGTTATGGTGCACCCTGTTGATTCAACGGGGCACTTATTACCCTTATTGGATCGTGCGGATGTGATTGTCATAGGGCCGGGTCTTGGGCAAAATGCGTGGTCCGATCAGATGTTGCGTGCTGCGCTTGCAACCGAGAAACCGTTGGTTTTGGATGCTGATGCGCTGAATTTAATTGTTGAAAAGTCTTTGTTTGCCTCTCTGAATCGGAAAAATTGGATCTGTACCCCTCATCCGGGAGAAGCATCCAGAATCATGGATAAGTCTGTAACTGAGTTAGAAACTGATCGTTTCGCATCGGTTGAGTGTTTGCAGCAAATTTGTGGTGGTAGCGTTGTTTTAAAAGGTGCGGGTTCGTTGGTCAGTGCTGGTGAAGTAGTTTATCTTTGTGACGCCGGTAATCCGGGTATGGCGGTTGCTGGGATGGGAGATGTTTTGTCGGGTATTTGTGGCGCGCTCCTAGCTCAAGGCTTATCACCTGAGAATGCCGCTCGTTTGGCGGTGTTTATTCATGCTAAAGCCGCTGACTACGTTGTGAAGCAACAAGGTGAAATAGGTTTAATCGCATCAGATCTGTTTGATGCAATTCCAAGAGTAATAAATAGTAAGTATGAGTAATCAGTATCAAGTAAAACTATCCGATGAAGAGGCGATGATCGCATTCGGCCATAAAATTGCGAATGCAGCAGCGGGTAGAGGTGTTATTTTCCTTTTAGGTGACTTAGGTATGGGTAAAACAACCCTAAGTCGCGGTATTCTTCGTGGTTGTGGTCATCAAGGTTCGGTTAAGAGTCCTACCTATACGCTGGTGGAGCCTTATGAAGTAGGTGAACAGCAGATTTATCACTTTGATTTGTATCGGTTGTCGGACCCTGAGGAATTGGAATTTCTTGGTATTCGTGATTATTTTGAAGATAAGGCATTATGTTTAGTTGAATGGCCAGAAAGAGGGCAAGGTATTCTGCCTGAGGCTGATTTGTTGTTGCAGATTGAGCTTGATGGTCGCGGACGACAATTAACTTG
The DNA here is from genome assembly GCF_047778095.1 of Neptuniibacter sp. QD48_11. Lineage (GTDB taxonomy): Bacteria > Pseudomonadota > Gammaproteobacteria > Pseudomonadales > Balneatricaceae > Neptuniibacter. The sequence goes on along the minus strand of NZ_CP180551.1, from coordinate 2,867,829 downwards.
GACACCACAGTCTGGATTAGGCCAGCAGATGGCCGATAAGTTATTGCAAGCGACTGAAGAGAAGTAAGAAGGGGCTAAGCTTAAGCACTATGCGAATGAGCGCTTTCCGGCATGTTTTTGCTGGATTATTAGGTTGTTTGATTTTTATCTGTAGCGCGATTACTCATGCTGCGGATGTTAAAAATGTGCGTATCTGGTTAGCGCCGGATCATGCTCGTCTCGTATTTGATATGAGCGGTCCTGCATCTCACAAAGTGTTTACACTCGATAAGCCTGACCGAATTGTGCTTGATATTGAAAAGGCGTCGTTAAAAGCTGGGCTGGATAAGCTTGGTTTAGATAAAAGCCCGGTCAAAAAGATTCGTTCCGGTAAAAACGGTCAAACCCTTCGCCTAGTATTGGATCTCAAAAGGGCGGTTCGCCCCAAAAGTTTTGAATTAAAGCCCAATCAAAAATACGGTCACCGACTCGTATTAGACCTTTACGAAAAGTCTTCGCTCAAAACAGTTAAGAAAACGGCCAAACCTAAAGCCGTAGCGGGTCGCGATATTGTGATCGCTATCGACGCAGGTCATGGTGGTGATGACCCAGGGGCCATTGGGCCTGGTGGAGTTCGAGAGAAAGATGTTGTGCTTGCGATCGCTAAAGAACTAAAACGACGTTTAGACGCTACCCCTGGTTACAAAGGCAAGCTAACACGTACGAGTGATTACTATGTAAGTTTACGCGGTCGAACGAAAGCTGCCCGTAAGCATAATGCCGATCTTTTTGTCTCTATACACGCGGATGCCTTCAAAGATGCACGTGCCCGAGGCGCATCAGTCTGGGTTCTATCGTCCCGTGGGGCAAGTAGTGAAATGGGTCGTTGGTTGGCGCGTAAAGAAAATAGTACCGACCTCATTGGTGGTGTAGGTAGCGTTAGCTTAGATGATAAAGATAATGTGTTGGCGAGCGTGTTGCTCGATATGTCGATGACCGCTAGTCGTGAGGACAGCCGCTCTATCGCCAAACAGATTCATGGCAATATAAAGCGCTTCGCTAAAATGCATAAACCCCATGTAGAGCAGGCGGGGTTTGTTGTCTTGAAATCGCCTGATATCCCATCGATTCTGGTTGAAACAGGCTTTATCTCGAATCCTGGTGAAGCTGCTAAGTTAAAGACCAAAAGCTATCAGAAGAAGATGGCGGGTGCTGTCTTTAAAGGGATTACTCAACACTTTGAGCGTAAGCCGCCTGCGCTAACGTATATCGCGCAGCGTAGAGAAAAAGATAATCGTACATACAAAGTGGTTCGTGGTGATACGCTATCGGTGATTGCTTCTCGTAACGGTGTCTCTCTATCCTCATTGCGCAAAGAGAACAACTTGAAAAATGATCGAATTAAGATCGGTCAGGTTTTACGTATTCCAACCAGCTAGCCTCAGCTAAATCCAAAGGTAGATTAATGTCACGTATACAGCTTTTATCGCCGCGTTTGGCCAACCAAATTGCGGCGGGTGAAGTAGTTGAGCGCCCAGCTTCTGTTATCAAAGAGATTCTTGAAAATAGTTTGGATGCGGGAGCAGATAAAATCGACGTCGATGTTGAGCAGGGTGGTGTTAAGCTCATGCGCATCCGTGATAATGGCTTTGGCATTGAAAAAGATGATCTTTCTCTCGCACTTAGTCGACATGCTACTTCAAAAATCAAAGTGCTAGAAGACTTAGAGGCCGTTGGTAGTCTTGGCTTTCGTGGCGAGGCGCTAGCCAGTATTAGCTCGGTATCACGTTTGACCTTGACCTCGAGACAGGCTGAGCAAGATAACGCTTGGCAGGTGCAAACGGAAGGGCGGGATATGGAGGCTCAACTTGAGCCGGCTGCCCATCCACAAGGCACAACGGTTGAAGTGAAAGATCTGTTTTTTAATACCCCAGCGCGTCGGAAATTTCTAAAAACGGAAAAAACTGAATTTCGCCATCTTGATGAGGTGGTAAAGCGCCTTGCATTAAGCCGCTTCGATGTTGCCTTTCAGTTGCGCCATAACGGCAAGGTTATCCATCAGCTTCGACAGGCGGATAGTGAATTAGAACAGGAACGTCGTGTTGCCAGTATCTGTGGTTCAGCGTTTATTGATAACGCTTTAAAAGCAGATGTGGTTGCCGAAGCATCGGGTCTACGTTTATGGGGTTGGGTTGGATTGCCTACTTTTTCTCGTAGTCAGGCTGATCTGCAGTACTTCTTTGTAAATGGTCGAATGATTCGAGATAAAGTTGTTACGCACGCTGTAAGACAGGCTTATGCAGATGTGCTTTATCACGGTCGCCATCCAGCTTATGTGCTGTATCTTGAGCTTGATCCTGCATTGGTTGATGTTAACGTGCATCCGACTAAGCATGAGGTACGCTTCCGCGAGAGTCGTTTAGTTCATGATTTCTTATTCCGGACTCTGCACCGTTTGATTGCGGATATGCGCCCGCAAGATCAGATACCGGAAGGCTCCGCGCCTGCAGTTGCTGAGTTACAGACTCAACAACAGCCAGTACAACAGAATTTCGAACAAAATCGCATGGCGTTTAGATCTGGCGTTAATAGTTCAGGTGGCAATGGTTACGTTGCACCTGCTTATCAGCCAACATCAACGCCCTCTGGGCCTCAGATTCAAGAGCAGATCAGTGGCTATGCCGCGCTTCACCCTCAGCCTGCAACAACAGTCGATATTGGTGTGTCTGCTGAATCTGAGGTAGAGCATGAGCAATGCCCACCAATGGGATACGCGATCGCTCAGTTACATGGGGTGTACATTCTTGCTCAAAATGACCAAGGCTTAATAGTGGTAGATATGCATGCGGCCCATGAACGTATCGTCTATGAACGCATGAAACAGTCTTTTGAACAGGATGTTGTACGCTCTCAACCGCTCTTGGTACCTATGAGTCTTGCAGTAAGTCAACGGGAAGCGGATTGTGCTGATGAGCAGGCAAATACGTTTAAGCGCTTAGGCTTTGAGTTAGCGCGCATGGGCGAAGAAACGATTGTTGTTCGCCAAGTACCGGTTTCTTTGGCTAAAGGCAATATCGAGCAACTGATCCGTGATGTGCTTTCAGATATGTTGGTATATGGCGAAAGTAAGCGTATAGAGCAACATATCAATGAATTGTTGGGGACCATGGCGTGTCATGGGGCGGTTAGAGCAAATCGCCAATTAACTTTGCCAGAGATGAATGCCTTGTTAAGGGATATGGAGCAAACCGAGCGCAGTGGTCAGTGTAACCATGGTCGACCAACTTGGAGTCAGATGAGCATGGCTGATCTTGATAAATTATTTATGCGTGGCCAGTAGGAGCAATTTAGTGAGTAATCTACCCGTCGTTTTTTTAATGGGGCCTACTGCGTCTGGTAAAACGGATCTCGCGATGAAGCTTTACGATCATATGCCTTGCGAGATCGTTAGTGTTGATTCAGCTATGATCTACAAAGGCATGGATATAGGGACTGCGAAGCCTGATCACGAAACGCTGGCTAGATATCCGCATCGCCTAATTGATATTTGTGACCCTTCCGAAGCCTATTCGGCTGCAGAATTTCGTATGGATGCGCTCAAGCAGATTGAGGAAATTCGGTCAGCGGGTAAAGTGCCAATTTTGACCGGTGGAACTATGCTCTATTTCCATGCGTTGAAAAATGGCTTAGCGAATCTACCAGAGGCCGATGCAGCGGTTCGTGAAAGGCTGCTACAGGAGGCTGAAGCTGAAGGTTGGGTTGCTATGCATGCTCGATTGGCTGAAGTTGATCCTGAATCGGCTAAGCGACTTAACCCTAATGATGCTCAGAGACTTCAACGTGCCCTAGAGGTATATGAAATTACTGGCCGTTCTATGACGGATCTGTGGGCCGAGCAGGAAAAGCAAAAGCCCGATTTTCCGATTGTCTCTCTGGCAGTGATGCCGCAAGAGCGTTCTGAACTGCATGATCGCATTGCTCGTCGTTTTGATATCATGCTTGAGCAAGGTTTTGTCGATGAAGTAAGGACGCTTTGGAATCGAGGTGATTTAGACCTGCAGATGCCATCTGTGCGCTGTGTTGGTTATCGCCAAGTATGGGAATATTTTGCCGGAACTTGGGATTATGACACGATGAAATTTAAAGGTGTTGTAGCTACAAGGCAGCTCGCAAAAAGGCAGGTTACGTGGCTAAGAAGTTGGGAAAACCTTAATTGGATTGACACTCACGACACAAATCTCTTGCAGAATGCCTTGAAATTCATTGAAGGTAGCATTATATAATGTCAGGCTAGACAGTAAAAAGCTGTAAAATAAGGCGTTTAAGCGGCAAAAGCAGTAAATTTAAGAGCCGTCAGCCATACTATAACGAAAAAATTATAAAATTTTCCTCGGGAAGGAGTTTGCAAATGTCAAAAGGGCAATCATTACAAGACCCTTATTTGAATGCGCTACGTAAAGAGCGTATTCCTGTGTCTATTTTCTTAGTTAATGGTATTAAACTGCAGGGCCAGATCGAGTCTTTCGATCAGTTTGTTATTCTGCTTAAAAATACTGTTAGTCAGATGGTTTATAAACATGCCATCTCAACTGTTGTTCCTGCGCGCCCGGTTAAACTGCCTGCAGCAGACGAAGCAAAAGCAGAGGACTAATAATCATTGTTCTTTGAACGTCCTAAAAGTGGCGAACGTGCCATTTTGATTCATATGAATCTGGCCGCTGAGGCCGATCAAGAAAGTCCTAAAGAGCTCGAAGAACTAGCCCTATCTGCAGGTGCAGACCCAGTCGAATTTTTGACTGGGTCTCTTTCTCATCCTAATCCGAAGTTTTTTATTGGTCAGGGAAAGCTAGATGAATTGCGCGAGCTAGTTAATCTGCATAATGCGCAATTAGTGATCTTTAACCATGCTTTAAGTCCTGCTCAAGAGCGTAATATCGAACGAGAGATACAAAGTAGGGTGCTTGATCGTACAGGCCTTATTTTGGATATCTTTGCTCAGCGCGCGCGAACCCATGAAGGTAAACTTCAAGTTGAACTAGCCCAGCTTGATCATATGTCGACCCGTCTTGTACGTGGTTGGACTCACCTTGAACGTCAAAAAGGTGGTATCGGTCTACGTGGTCCGGGTGAAACTCAGCTAGAAACCGACAGGCGTTTACTTCGTGCTCGGATGAAATCTATCCACAAGCGCTTAGAAAAGGTTCGCAAGCAGCGAGAGCAAGGTAGGCGTTCGCGTAAACGCGCTGAAGTACCTACTTTATCGCTGGTGGGTTATACCAACGCAGGTAAATCTACGTTGTTCAACTCGCTGACGACTTCTGAGGTTTATGCAGCAGACCAATTATTCGCAACACTAGACCCAACGTTGCGTCGGATTGAAGTCGAAGATATTGGTCAGGCTATTCTGGCAGATACTGTAGGCTTTATTCGTCATCTTCCACATAAGCTGGTGGAAGCATTTCGCGCGACCTTGCAAGAAACCATAGAGGCGACATTGTTGCTTCATGTCATCGATGCTCATGATGATGACCGTCATGACCATGTTGCTGAAGTAGAAAACGTACTAGCTGAAATTGGTGCGGATGAAGTGCCAGTTTTAGAGGTTTATAACAAGATTGATCTGATCGAAGGGCGCAAGCCTCGTATCGATCGTGATGAAGAGGGTAAGCCTAGTCGAGTATGGTTATCCGCAGTCACGGGCGAAGGGCATGATCTGCTGTTTCAAGCGGTTAATGAGCTGCTTGCAGATGATGTATTTCATGATAACGTGTGTCTGGAACCGCAAGAAGGTCAGTTTAGAGCTAAATTGTATGAGAGCGGTGCCGTACTTTCTGAACAAGTAGATGAAAAAGGATCTATTATTTTGGAAGTGCGTATACAGAAAAAAGACATGCTACAGCTGTTGAGCCGATTGGGAATGGAACGTGATCGTTGTTTTCCTGTCGAAGTTAATCCTTGGTAAGGATTCAGCCTGTCGAGTAAAAAGTTTCAAAACCTCGATTTTAGTTAATTGAGGGGTAATATCTGGCGAATAATATTTTTCGCTGATATATGTTTTAATCTACCTAACATGTTGTTTTTATACGGAGTGACGTATGGCTTGGAATGAGCCTGGTGGTAACGGTGATAATAAGGACCCTTGGGGTGGCGGTAATAACAATAACCGCGGGGGTAATAAAGGTGGTGGTGATCAGGGGCCCCCTGATCTAGATGAAGCGCTACGTAAACTGCAGGATAAATTGAACGGCATCTTCGGTGGTGGTCAAAAATCCAGCGGCTATGGCGGTGATGGTGGTGGCTCTTCCTCCTCCTCTGGTTCTGGCTTCTTCTTTATCGTACTTTTGATTGCTGCTCTAGGTTGGGCTGGTATGGGCTTTTATACCGTTGACCAACAAGAGCGTGGTGTAGTGCTACGACTTGGTAAGTTCAGCGAAACCGTAGGTCCAGGTCTGCAGTGGAATCCACCTATGATCGATGTGGTTGAGATTGTTAACACAACTCGTCTACGTACTCGTGATCATCGTGCTCTAATGCTGACCAAAGATGAGAATATCGTCGATATCGAAATGACGGTTCAGTATCTGATCTCTGATGCCAAAGGGTTTACGCTGACTGTACGTGATCCTGAATCCAGTCTGTCACACGCAGCTGAATCGGCTCTTCGTCATGTGGTTGGTTCTACTGACATGCACTCTATCTTGACACAAGGTCGTGAAACTTTGTCGGTTCAAGTTCAGGATCGTATCCAGAACTACATGACTGAGTACGGTACAGGTCTTCAGATTTCTAAAGTGAACATCAAAGAAGCAAAAGCTCCTAACCAGGTGCAAGATGCATTCGATGACGTGATCAAGGCACGAGAAGATGAGGTTCGTGTTAAGAACGAAGCGGAATCCTACGCCAACGGTATTATCCCTGAAGCGCGTGGTCTAGCGCAGCGTATGCTTGAAGAGGCAAGCGCTTACCAAGAGCAAGTTGTTGCTCGCTCAGAGGGTGATGCGAAACGTTTCACTGCTTTGTTAACAGAGTATGAAAAAGCACCTGAAGTGACGCGTGAGCGTCTATACCTAGATACTATGCAGGAAGTTCTCTCTCAGAACCCTAAAGTGCTAGTTGATGTGGAAGGTGGAAATAACATGATGTACCTACCGCTGGATAAGATTATGCAAAATCGTCCAGTAACAGGTGATAGTAATCGCTCAGTGCGACTAGATAGTCAGAGCCTGCGTGAGGTTACTGATCAAGTAGTTGATCAGCTACGTCAGCGTCAAGGTAGTCGTCGGGAGGGTCGATAATGCAGTCTAAATCACTATTTTTCATAATCATTTTTGCTGTATTAGTGCTGGTTGGTCAGAGCTCTCTTTACATCGTAAAAGAAACTGAACGTGCAGTATTGCTTAAGTTTGGTGAGGTGTCTGACGCCGATGTAGGTCCAGGTCTTCACTTTAAGATTCCAATTGTAAACAAAGTGCGTAAGTTCGATTCACGTATTTTGACATTGGATGCGCGCCCTCAGGCTTACCTTACACTTGAGAAGAAGCGTCTGATCGTAGACTCTTTCGTGAAATGGCGTGTTAAAGATGTGCAGAAATACTACACAGCGACTTCGGGTGATGAGTTTAACGCCGCAAACCTTCTGTCACAGCGTGTTGATGCTGCGCTGCGTAACCAGTTTGGTGCGCGTACGGTAACTGAAGTGGTATCTGGCGAGCGTGAAGAGCTTATGCGTAAGCTAATCAGCGAGATTAGCCCCGTAGTTATCGACAAGCTGGGTGTTGAGGTTGTTGATGTCCGTGTAAAACGAATCGATCTTCCTCAGGAAGTATCTGAGTCTGTATATGATCGTATGCGTACCGAGCGTGAGCGTGAGGCTCGTGAGCTTCGTTCTCGTGGTAAAGAGCTAGCGGAAGGTATCCGAGCGGATGCAGATCGTCAGAAGACGGTTATTGAAGCGGAAGCTTACCGTGAATCAGAAGAGATTCGTGGTGAAGGTGATGCCGTAGCTGCTAAAAACTACGCTGAAGCATACTCTGCAAACCCAGAATTTTACTCTTTCTACCGTAGCTTGCAGGCATATCGTGAGTCTTTCGGTCAGAGTGGTGACGTTCTAGTACTTAAGCCAGATAGTGACTTCTTTAAATATTTGGGAGCACCGAAAGCCGAGTAACAACGGCTGGCGTAAAAATGTACAAAAAAATGGATCAGGGGAAGGCATTCCTCTGATTCCGTGGTAGAATAGCAAAACCGGGTTAAAGCCCGGTTTTTTTGTGGCAATTGGATTGTATAGGCTGAAGTAAGCATGTCATCCGAACTACTGCATTCACTCGCTGTTGGTTTTTGCTTGATGCTAATTTTAGAAGGGGTTATTCCTTTTCTTTATCCGCAGCGCTGGCGTAATTTGGTGCAACAGCTTTCGATGATCAGTGATCGGTCACTACGCCTGATAGGTTTAGTGAGTATGCTGTTGGGTCTAGTTGCGCTTTATATAGTGAATTAAAGCCGAGTCGCTACTGATCGGCGTGTTGTTTTATAAGATACGGAGTACCGCATGGCATTGGCAGATCGTTGGCTGCTACCGGAAGGTGTACAAGAATTACTTCCACCGCAGGCTCGTCGCGTTGAGGTTTTACGCAGACGTTTATTGGATCTGTATGAGCATTGGGGCTATGAGCAGGTTATGCCTCCTGTAATGGAGCATTTAGAATCTTTGCTTACAGGTGTAGGTCATGATCTTGATCTGAATACTGTAAAAGTAACTGATCAAATTAGTGGTCATACCCTAGGCTTCCGCGCTGATATTACACCTCAGGTTGCACGTATTGACGCGCATCGTCTACGTGAGTCTGGTGCTACTCGTCTATGTTACTGTGGTTCAGTTGTGCATGCGTTGCCAACTCAGCCACTAGCTTCTCGTAACCCACTGCAGTTGGGTGCCGAGCTCTATGGTCACTCTGGTATTGAGAGTGATGTAGAGGTGATCTCCCTGATGGTTGAAACCATGCATGCAGCGGGAGTTGATCGTGATCTTAGTATTGATCTAGGCCATGTTGGCGTGTTTTCTGGTTTGATGGAAATGATCCAGCTGTCCGCTGACGACAAAGAGCAGTATTTGGATATTCTGCAGCGTAAGGCGCTACCAGAGCTCCAGTTGTTCGTAGAACAGCTAGATCTAGACGATACAAGTAAATCTTTCTTGGCAGCGTTGCCATCATTGAACGGTGGTAGCGATGTTTTAGCTCGAGCGCGTGAGCTGTTCGCGTCTGCGCCAGCGCAAGTGCTTGAAGCTATTGATTATTTGCAGCAGTTAGCAGAGCGTATTGCTTTGCGTTTCCCGCAGTTAGATCAGTATTTTGATCTGAGTGAATTGCGTGGATACAACTACCACACAGGCGTGGTTTTTGCTGCTTATACACCTGAATTTGGTCAAGCTATTGCAAAAGGTGGCCGTTACGATGAGATCGGTCGAGATTTCGGTCGTGCGCGTCCAGCTACGGGCTTTAGTGCTGATCTTAAAACGTTGGTTGAGCTTTCTTCTGTTGTTCTTGATGAAAAACAGATCGTTCTAGCGCCAGCGGAAGAGAGTGCAGAACTATTGGCTAAAGTAAGTCAGCTGCGCTCTGAAGGTGTAAAAGTTATCTATGCGTTACCGGGCGCTGAACCGGCAAAAGAGTGTACTGCTCAGTTAGTACAACGTGATGGAGAATGGGTCGTTAGCGGCCTGTGATCAGTAAAAAATTTTATTCTTAAGTAATCTCAAGTAGGCAACAATGGGCAAAAACGTAGTTGTTCTGGGTACCCAGTGGGGTGATGAAGGTAAAGGCAAGATCGTAGATCTGCTTACGGATCAGGCTTCTGCAGTGGCGCGCTTTCAGGGCGGTCACAATGCGGGTCACACGCTGGTTATTGATGGCGAAAAAACAGTTTTGCACCTGATTCCTTCAGGTATTTTGCGCGACAATGTCGTGTGCATGATTGGTAACGGTGTAGTGCTTTCTCCAGAAGCATTGCTGAAAGAGATTAAAGGTTTGGAAGAGGCGGATGTGCCAGTACGCGAACGTTTGCGTTTGAGCCCTTCTTGCCCACTTATCTTGCCATACCATATTGCGATGGACCAAGCGCGTGAAGTTGCGCGTGGTAAAGCTAAGATTGGTACCACAGGCCGTGGTATAGGTCCTGCTTATGAAGATAAAGTGGCTCGCCGCGGTCTTCGTTTGGCTGATCTTCTAGATAAAGAGCGCTTTGCAGAAAAACTGAAAGAAGTTATCGAATACTATAACTTCCAGTTGGTTGAGTATTACAAGGTTGACGCTGTTGATTACCAAACAGTTCTAGACGAAGCATTGGCTATGGGTGAAGAGCTTGCGCCAATGGTTGCTGATGTAACTTCAATGCTTCATGATCTGCGTAAGCAGGGCAAGAACATCATGTTTGAAGGTGCTCAGGGTTCATTGCTAGATATCGACCACGGTACTTACCCTTACGTAACTTCTTCAAACACAACTGCCGGTGGTACATCTACGGGTAGTGGTTTTGGCCCTCTATACCTAGATTACATTCTGGGTATCACTAAAGCGTATACAACACGTGTAGGTGGCGGTCCTTTCCCAACAGAACTTCATTGTGAAGTGGGCGAAGGTTTGGCTGAACGTGGTCATGAGTTCGGTTCTACTACAGGTCGTGCGCGTCGTTGTGGTTGGTTTGACGCTGTTGCAGTTAAGCATGCTATCCAGATCAACTCAATCTCAGGCTTGTGCTTAACTAAGCTAGACGTACTTGATGGTATGGAAGAGATTCGTATCTGTGTAGGTTATAAAGACTCTGCAGGTAATGTGGTTGATTCTTTAAGCGGTAGCGAAGACTACGAAGCAGTAACGCCAGTATACGAGACTATGTCTGGTTGGGCTGGCTCTACTGTTGGTGCTAAGTCTATGGATGAACTACCTGCTGAAGCGGTAGCGTACATCAAGCGTTTGGAAGAGTTAGTTGAAGCGCCTGTGGATATTATCTCTACTGGTCCAGACCGTATCGAGACTATTGTATTGCGTAACCCTTACGAAGCGTAAAAATTAGGCAGGTACAAAAAAACCGGCTGATGCCGGTTTTTTTGTGCGTAAAAAAGCCATCCTGTGGATGGCTTTTTGGCGTTATTTTATCGTTTATTTTAACTCTTCAGTTAAAGAAGATTGTAAGCCCTTTAAGATAGCTTTAAACATCTTAGGGTTGCCGGCAATTAAGCTGCCGCTCTGGCGGAAATCGTTTCCACCCATAAAGTCACCCACAAGGCCGCCTGCTTCTTGTACTAATAATAGGCCAGCTTCCATTTCCCAAGGGTTAAGGCCGATTTGGTAGAAACCATCAATGCGACCAGCTGCTGTGTATGCAAGATTCAACGCCGGGGAGCCGCCATTATAGATAGTGCCGCCAGTTAGCGTCATATCGCGGAATATGTTTAGGTAGGCTTCTAAGTGTGCTTTATCGCTTGGGCGATTGAAGAAACCTGTACCGATCAAAGATCCTTCGACAGTTTTGTGATTACTAACACGTAGGCGTTTGCCGTTTAGTTGAGCTCCGTCGCCGCGGCTTGCAGTGAACTCTTCACCGGTAATTGGGTTCAGGATAAGGGCGTGTTCAGTGCGGCCATTCTGCTGGCCCGCCATGCTAATTGCAAAAACTGGCAAACCATTGGAGAAGTTTGAAATGCTGTCGATAGGGTTGATCGTCCAGCAGAATTCAGGTCCATCGCTCAGAGGTGCGTGTTCGCCTGTGTATTCACCCACGATTTTGTGATTTGGATAAGCTTTTTGAATAGTGTGAACAATGCTCAGCTCTGCCTTCTTGCATGTGTCGCTTAGAAGCTTAGCTACATCAGATTGTTCGGATTTAACCAAATCCAGACGCTCAACGGCGCGGACGATCTGCTCGCCTGCAACGCGTGCTGCGCGCAGTGCAATATTAACCATGGGTTGCATTTGTTAGGAACCTGAAGAATATTCGGGAAAATTAAAAAAGTATTATACCTGAGGATAGGGGATGCTGTGAATAAGTGGCTCAATTGTTTACAGCTCTGTTAGAATACTCGCCTTCATTTATTGTGGTGGCAAGGTCTATGTCTGCAAATATTCGCATTGTTCTCGTTAATACAACTCATCCAGGTAATATTGGCGGTGTGGCGAGGGCTATGAAAAATATGGCTTTGGGGGAGTTGCATTTAGTAGCGCCTAAAAAGTTTCCTCATGTGAATGCAGAATCAAGAGCGGCAGGGGCTACTGATCTCCTTGAGAGCGCTGTTATTCATGACACGCTTGAAGAAGCGATTGCAGATTGTCAGATCGTTGTTGGAACCAGTGCTAGAGGTCGTCATATCCCTTGGCCGGTGGTTGATCCTCGCGAGTTGGCAGCTATTGTTCAGCCAATTGCGGTGGATAAGAAAATTGCGATTGTATTTGGTCGTGAAGATCGTGGTTTGACCAATGAAGAGCTACACCTCTGCCAATATCACGTACATATACCTTCCAATCCTGATTTTAGTTCGTTGAACCTCGCGGCTGCGGTGCAGGTTATTACCTACGAATTGCGAATGGCTTCCATTTACGCTCAAGAGATTGAGCAGCATAAACCTCAATGGGGTACGGACTGGGATATAGAGCTTGCTGATAGTGCTGATCTTGAGCGTTTGTTCAAGCACTTGGAAGAAACACTTATAGATATTGATTTCTTAGATCCTGAAAATCCTCGTCAATTAATGCCAAGGCTGCGGAGGCTTTATCTACGGGCTATGCCGGATAAAGTGGAGGTTAACGTATTAAGAGGTATTTTGACGGCTACACAAAAGAACTCTAATGCTAAAGATTGATCCTTAAGCGTTCGGTTGTGAATATTTCGTGTTAGAATTCGCGCGATAAAGAATATAAAGACCTACAATAATAGTAGGGTATTTAGTTGACCTTTTTAGTCGGGTATTGCATAATGCCACGCAAATGCTATTGCGCGTGAAGGCGGAAATTATGCGATTAACAACTAAAGGGCGTTATGCCGTTACAGCGATGCTGGATCTGGCTCTTCATGAAGGTAAAGGGCCGATTAGTTTGGCTGATATCTCTGAAAGGCAGGGTATTTCATTGTCATACCTAGAGCAGCTTTTTGCTAAGCTGCGCCGTAACGAACTTGTTCGTAGTGTTCGTGGGCCAGGTGGTGGTTATCAACTAAATCGTGAACAAGCGGGCATCAATGTTGCTCAAGTTATTGATGCTGTGAATGAATCAGTAGATGCAACTGGATGCAATCGTCAAGGTGATTGTCAGGGTGGCGAAAAATGTCTAACCCACCACCTTTGGTGCGATTTAAGTGACCAAATTCACGCATTTTTAAGCGGAATTACGTTGGCAGACCTAGTTGTAAGAAAAGATGTTCAGGTTACATCCGAGCGTCAGGATCGAATCCAAATGGATCAGGTTCTGATCGGCGCGGAAAACCTAAACTGCAGTGAAAAAGCGATCGTTTAAACGCGCTTGGAGAGAATGAATGAAAACACCGATTTATCTGGATTATTCTGCAACTACCCCAGTTGATCCTAGGGTTGCTGAAAAGATGACTGAGTGCCTGACAATGGATGGCAACTTTGGTAATCCAGCTTCACGCTCACATCTCTTTGGCTGGAAAGCGGAAGAAGCAGTTGAGACTGCTCGCCGTCAGGTCGCTGATCTTATTAATGCTGATCCGCGTGAGATTGTTTGGACTTCAGGTGCAACCGAGTCAAACAATTTGGCTATTAAAGGTGCTGCTCATTTCTATCAGAAGAAAGGCAAACATATCATCACGTCTAAAATTGAGCATAAAGCCGTTTTGGATACGTGCCGTCAGCTAGAGCGTGAAGGTTTTGAGATCACTTACCTAACGCCAAATTCTGATGGTTTGATTGAGCCGCAAGCTGTAGCTGAAGCGATTCGTGAAGACACGATTGTTATTTCGCTTATGCATGTTAACAACGAAGTGGGTACGATCACTGATATCGAAGCAATTGGTGAACTTACTCGTTCTAAAGGTATTATTTTCCACGTTGATGCTGCTCAGAGTGCGGGCAAAATTGAGATCGATCTAGGTAAAGCTAAGGTTGATTTGCTATCAATCTCTGCGCACAAGATGTACGGGCCGAAAGGTATTGGTGCGTTATTTGTTCGCCGTAAGCCGCGTGTACGCCTTGAAGCTCAAATTCATGGCGGTGGTCATGAGCGTGGTATGCGTTCTGGTACTCTACCAACTCACCAAATTGTAGGTATGGGTGAAGCAGCTCGTATTTGTAAAGAAGATCTTGCAAAAGATACAGCGCACATTATTGCTCTGCGTGATCGTTTCTTAGCAGGTATGGGGGAAATGGAAGAGGTTTACCTAAATGGCTCTAAAGAGCAGCGTATTCCAGGTAACCTGAATATTAGTTTTGCTTTTGTTGAAGGTGAGTCTTTATTGATGTCGCTGAAAGATCTAGCGGTTTCCTCTGGTTCAGCTTGTACATCTGCTAGTTTAGAGCCTTCTTATGTTCTGCGTGCGTTAGGTTTGAACGATGAGCTGGCACACAGTTCTATTCGTTTCTCTTTCGGTCGTTTCACTACTGAAGAAGAAGTGGATTATGCTGCTGCTCAAATTCAAGATGCAGTTAGCAAATTACGTGAGCTCTCACCTCTGTGGGATATGTTTAAAGACGGTGTCGATTTGAGCAAGGTTGAGTGGGTACATCACTAATCTGGCACTAAGAGTATTTGGAGGTCGTCATGGCTTATAGTGAGAAAGTTATTGATCATTACGAAAACCCTCGTAATGTCGGCAAAATGAATGATAAAGATGGTAACGTTGGTACAGGTATGGTTGGAGCGCCTGCTTGTGGTGATGTTATGCGTTTGCAGATTAAAGTAAGTGATGAAGGTATTATCGAAGATGCTAAATTCAAAACTTACGGTTGCGGTTCTGCAATTGCATCTAGCTCGCTAGTTACAGAGTGGGTTAAAGGCATGTCCCTTGAGGAGGCTGCTGAGCTTAAAAATACTGCTATCGCTGAAGAGTTAGCGCTACCGCCAGTGAAAATTCACTGTTCAGTATTAGCCGAAGATGCAATTAAAGCTGCTGTTGCAGACTACAAAGAAAAACAAGACAAATAAGTATCCACTTATTTGTTGGGAGAGCTAGACGTTTATGGCAATTACCATGACTGATGCTGCAGCAGATCATGTTGCGCGCTACCTAGAGAAACGCGGTCACGGCGAAGGTATTCGCTTGGGTGTGCGTACTTCAGGTTGTTCCGGTATGGCTTATGTTCTTGAATTTGTTGATGAAGTAAATTCTGAAGATGAAATTTTCAAGGGCCCGCAAGACGTTAAGATTGTGATAGATCCAAAAAGTCTATTGTATCTTGATGGTACTGAGCTGGATTTTGTGAAAGAGGGACTAAACGAAGGGTTTAAGTTTAACAACCCTAATGTCTCTAGCGAATGTGGTTGCGGCGAAAGCTTTAACGTCTAATTCTTCTTGGCAGAACGATGGATATCAATAAGAATTATTTTGATTTTATCGGCCTGCCGATATCATTTCATATAGATCAGGCAGTCTTGTCTGATCTATCCCGTGAACTGCAAAAAACACTTCACCCGGATCGTTATGCTCATAAATCTGAGCGCGAACAACGCTTAGCTGTTCAGTATATGGCGCATCTCAATGAAGCGGTTGCTACATTGCGCTCTCCATTGCTACGTGCTCAATATCTATTGTCGTTGCAGGGTATTGATACAATTAGTGAAGCCTCGACTGCTATTGATCCCATGTTTTTGATGCAGCAGATGGAACTTCGCGAGCAGCTGGAAGAGATTCCTGACCAAGACGATCCCTTCGATGAGCTTGAGTCTCTACAGGATGATGTGACTGAGTCGTTAGAACAGTTACGGGAACAGTTTGCACAGTGTTATCAGTCAGAGCAGTTAGATACTGCTGCTGTCATTGTGCGCAAAATGCAATTTTTAGAAAAACTGATAGTCGAGATCGAGCGTCTTGAAGATCGGTTGGATGGCTGACGCAAATATATGGCGCTATTACAGATAGCAGAACCGGGGCAGAGTGAAGCTCCACATCAGCATAAGTTGGCAGTAGGTATTGATTTAGGTACGACCAACTCCCTAGTGGCATCAGTTAAGAGTGGTGAGGCGGTTACCTTGCCAGATCTTGATGGCGAGCACTTATTGCCTTCCGTTGTGCGTTATCTGCCTTGTGGTAACTCTCAAGTAGGCCGTGAGGCTCGGTCGCATGCATCCGAAGATCCATACAACACCATCATTTCTGCAAAGCGTCTTATGGGGCGTGGTGTGGCTGATGTTAAAGCGTTAGGTGATGAGGCTCCTTATCACTTTGAGGCTGAAGATGGTGGCATGCCATATATTCGCACGGCTGCAGGTAACAAGAGTCCTGTTCAGGTTTCGGCAGATATTTTAAGTAGTTTGGTCGAGCGTGCGGAAGAAGCGCTGGGTGGTGAGTTGGTTGGTGCGGTTATTACAGTTCCGGCTTATTTTGATGATGCTCAGCGCCAAGCGACAAAAGATGCAGCTAAAATTGCCAACATCAAAGTACTTCGTTTACTTAATGAGCCGACTGCAGCTGCGGTTGCTTATGGTTTGGATGAAGGTAAAGAGGGTGTTATTGCTGTCTATGACCTAGGCGGCGGTACTTTTGATATCTCGATTTTGCGCCTCAATAAAGGTGTTTTTGAAGTATTGTCTACTGGAGGCGATAGCGCTCTAGGTGGTGATGACCTTGATTTGGCATTGGCGCAATGGTTTGCCGAGCAGCTTCAGCTTGAGCAGATAGACAGTCATGCGTCTCGTTATCTGACAGAGAAAGCTAAAGAAACTAAAGAGCTTCTAACAGATAAGCCACAAGTTAGCGTTGTTTTAGAGCTAGGCTCTGAATGCCATGAGTTGGTTGTTACGCGCGAAGATTTTGATTCTCTAATAGCGCCCTTAGTAAAACGTACAACTCGTGCTTGTCGTCGTGCTTTGAAGGATGCAGGCGTAGCAGCAGATGAAGTGCTTGAAGTTGTTATGGTGGGTGGTTCGACTCGTGTACCGCTAGTGCGTGAGCAGGTTCAGAAATTCTTTGGTCGTGAGCCTCATATCAATATCGATCCGGATCGTGTTGTGGCTATCGGTGCTTCAATTCAAGCTGATGTGCTAGCTGGTAATAAGCCAGATAGTGATATGTTGCTGCTGGATGTGATTCCGCTATCGTTGGGTCTTGAAACGATGGGTGGGCTAACTGAAAAAGTTATTCACAGGAATACTTCAATCCCAGTCGCGCGTGCGCAAGAATTCACTACTTACCAAGATGGCCAAACGGCTATGGCAATTCATGTTGTCCAAGGTGAACGTGAATTAGTTCAAGATTGTCGCTCTCTTGCGCGTTTTGTCTTGAGAGGAATCCCTCCGATGGCGGCAGGTGCTGCTAAGATTCGCGTGACATTCCAGGTTGATGCTGATGGTTTGCTCGGTGTTGAGGCGAAGGAGCTAACCTCGGGTGTGGAAAGTAGTATTCAGGTAAAACCTTCTTATGGTCTTGGTGACAGTGAAATTGCCGAGATGCTTAAATCATCTTATCTTAATGCGGCGGAAGACAAAGATGCGCGTGCGTTGAGGGAGCAGCAGGTGGAAGCGGATCGATTGATCGTATCTTTGAAAGATGCGCTAGCTGCGGATGGTGACAAGTTACTGAGTGAAGATGAGCGATCTCAGTTACAAAATGAAATAGAAACTCTGGTAGATATTCGCCAGGGTAGCGATGTGAGTGCGATTGAGCAGGGAATCTCTGCTTTATCAAAAGCATCTGATGAATATGCCGCACGCCGTATGGATTATAATATTCAACAGGCGCTGCAGGGGCATAGTGTTGATGAACTTGGGGAGAGTGAGTAATGCCGCAGATTATTTTTCTGCCACACGATGAGTTATGTCCAGAGGGTAAAGTGATCGAAGCTGAACCAGGCGTAACGGTTTGCGATGCGGCGCTTGCGAATGGCATCCATATTGAGCATGCGTGTGAGAAATCATGCGCGTGTACTACCTGTCACGTTGTTGTGCGTGAAGGCTTTGATTCTATGGAAGAATCCGATGAGCTTGAAGATGATATGCTTGATAAGGCTTGGGGTTTAGAGCCTGAGTCACGTTTAAGCTGTCAGGCCGTAGTTGCTGAAGAAGATTTGGTTGTTGAAATTCCAAAATACACAATTAACCAAGTGTCAGAGCGACACTGAGGAGCTGGTTGTGAGTCTTAGATGGACAGATGTTCTAGATATCGCTATTGAGTTATCTGAAAAGTATCCAGATCAGGACCCAATGGTAATTAGCTTCCCGGATCTGTACCAGAAAGTTATGGATCTAGAAGAATTTGATGATGATCCAGATCGTTGTGGTGAGAAAATTCTGGAAGGGATTCAGATGGCTTGGATAGAGGAAATGGATTAATTCCATTAGTCCTTTAAAACAAACCCGGCTTGCCGGGTTTGTTTGGTTATGGAGGCTAATATTAGCTACTGTCTTCTGTCATAAGAGTGGCGTATAATTGCGCGCTGATTTCGAGGGGCTATCTAAAAGCCTATTTTCAGCTATCTAAGTTTATGCATGATTTTTGCTTGATTGTGCTTAGGTCTCGCTGTGCTGGTTTTTAGATATTTCTTTTATTTTAATTTTGGGAGTTAAAACAATGGCTCTAGAACGTACGTTCTCTATCATCAAGCCTGATGCAGTTGCTAAAAATGTAATCGGTAAAATCGTTTCTCGTTTCGAGTCTAACGGTCTTAAAATCGTTGAAATGCAACTAAAACAGCTTTCTAAAGAAGAAGCTGAAGGTTTCTACGCTGAGCACAAAGAGCGTCCATTCTTCGGTGATCTAGTTGAATTCATGACTTCTGGTCCTGTAGTTGTTCAGGTTCTAGAAGGTGAAAATGCAATCGCTCTTAACCGCGAACTTATGGGTGCAACTAACCCACAAGAAGCAGCTGAAGGCACTATCCGTCGTGATTTTGCACAGTCTATCGACGCTAACGCTGTTCACGGTTCTGACTCTCCAGCTTCTGCTGAGCGCGAAATCGCATACTTCTTCGGTAAGTAATTACCGTTTGGGCTGTCTGTAATCTAGACTTTTTACAGGCAGCCTGCCTTTGTTACAAAATATGAGTACCTGTCATCCATGACTGAATCCACTAAAAAAGTAAATTTACTCGGTTTATCTCCAACAAAGATGGAAGCTTTCTTTGAGGAAATTGGGGAAAAGAAATTCCGAGCAACACAAGTGCTGAAATGGATTCATCAGCTTGGTGCTTCTGACTTTGAAGAGATGACAAACATCAGTAAAGCCCTACGTCAAAAATTGGCGGAGGTTGCTGAGATTCGTGAGCCTGAAGTGCTTATGGAAAAAACCTCTAAGGATGGGACGCGTAAGTGGGTTATTCGCACGGAAGGTGGCTCAAGTGTCGAAGCTGTATTGATCCCTGATGGTGAAAGAAAGACGCTCTGTGTTTCTTCTCAGGTGGGGTGTTCTCTTGATTGCAGCTTCTGTTCTACAGGTAAGCAAGGCTTTAACAGTAATCTAACAGCGGCTGAAATTATCGGGCAGCTTAGGATTGCGATTCGCTCTTATGGCGATTACAACACGACCTCACAGCGAGTGGTGTCCAATGTTGTTATGATGGGTATGGGCGAGCCCTTAATGAATTTTGAAAATGTTGTCGATGCGATGACATTGATGATGGAAGATAATGCTTATTGTCTTTCTAAGCGTCGAGTAACGTTATCAACAGCAGGTGTTGTTCCGGCTATTGATAAGTTAAAAGATGTAACGGATGTGTCTTTGGCTGTTTCCCTGCATGCTCCAAATGATGATCTACGAGATATTTTGGTACCTATTAACCGCCGTTATCCAATCAAAGAATTGGTGGCTGCATGTAATCGTTACCTTGAAAACTTAAATGATAAGCGTGTGATCACCGTCGAATATACTCTGATTGACGGTGTCAATGATAAGCCTGAGCACGCTAAACAGTTATTAAAAGTTCTGCGCAAGATGCCGTCTAAGCTCAACCTGATTCCATTTAATCCTTTCCCGAATTCAGGCTATGAGCGTCCTTCAGAGGAAAGAATTCTGGCATTTAAAGAAGTAATCGTTCATGGTGGAATTGTAACTACAGTTCGACGTACACGTGGTGATGAGATCGATGCAGCCTGCGGTCAGTTAGTGGGGCAAGTGGCAGATAAAACCCGACGCAGCCAAAAATATATTCCTGTTGTCCAAGAAGAACAGCAGGTGTTGCAAAATACGCAATAAGAGGGATAGCGCGTGAGAGGAATCAAACTGGTACTCGCTTTGTTCATGGTGCTAGTCGTTGCAGGGTGTGCAACTAAAGGCTCCTCAAGAAATAGCGAGAAAAATCAGGCACATGAGGCTTATACTCGCTTAGGATTTCAATACCTTCGATCCGGTGACACTTCAAACGCGAAAACATCATTTCAAAGAGCTATTGAGATACAGTCAGGTTATGCTGAAGCACATAATGGCATAGCATTGGCGTTCCAAATTGAAGGTGATGATGATTTGGCGGAAAAGTATTTTCGTAGGGCTGCTGCTCTTGAGCCTTCATCCGCGATGATGCACAATAATTTTGGCGCCTTTCTGTTTGCAAAGGGGCGTTACGAAGAAGCGTGCAGAGCCTTAGCTCGAGCGACAGAAGATCCTTTCTATAATCGCCGCTCTCAAGCATTTGAAAATTTAGGTCGTTGTTATCGCAACCTGAATCGAGAAGATGCGGCTAAGCATGCCTTTCAACGTGCACTTCAGGTTACAGCTAATAGGCCAGTGTCTATGGTTGAATTATCTGAAATATTACTTGCTGAAGGTAACTATCTAGAAGCAGACAAACAGTTTCAAAAATTCTTAGCGCTTGTTGAAAGCCGTAGGGTTGAGCATTACGCTAAAAGCCTTTGGATTGGTATACGTTTGGCTAGGGAAGAGCGTAACGCCTCCAGAGCTGCAACATACGCTTTGATATTGAAAAATTTATTTCCTGAATCAAAAGAGTATCAGGAATATAAGGAGTCCACTCGTTGAGCACAGAACAGCAAGAATGTTTGCCCGAAGTATTGGCAGAAGAGTGGGGTGCGCGTTTAACTACAGCACGTGAAAATCTATCCTTAAGTATTGAACAAGTAGCTACCGATCTTAATTTACCTGCACAGTATATTATTCAACTGGAAGCTTGTAGCTTAGAAGGCTTACCCAGCCTTGTCTTTGCTAAAGGCTATATCCGTGCTTATGCGAAGCTACTCCACCTTGATGATGATCAACTCGTTGCAGAATTTGAAACGATTCATGGCGAGGGTGGTAAAGGTCAAATTCGCCCAGTAAGTCGTGTTCGTCAGCAAGTTGAGATGAATCACCCCGTGATGAAAATCTCAACATGGCTTATCGTTATCGCTCTTATCGGTTTAATTCTATGGTGGTGGCAGACTCAGCATGGTGGATCTATACAAGATATAGCACCTACAGAAGAAAGTTCAGTGCAAACAGAGTCTTTACCAACTCCAACCGAAGATGCAGTCGTAGCAATAGAAGGTGGGACTGCCCAGTTAGTGTTGCCAAAGTTAGATGATCAGCCTGCATCTGATTCGGTAGAGGAGCAGGCGCCTACAGCAGATCAGTCTGAAGCTGAACCCGAATATCTCACTGCTGAGGAGATTAAGAAGTTACAAACAGCGATTGAGCAGAAAGAAGCTCAAACTACAGAAGAAACTGAAGCGGCGACTGAGCCTGACTCAGAACCTGTTCCTACACCTTCTACGGCGGATCTAAGTGAAGTTAATTTTAGCGCCTCTTTTGTCGCAGAGTGTTGGGTGTCTATCAAGGATGCGAATGGTAAGACTTTGTTTAATAACCTTAGAGGTAAAGGGCAAAGCCTTAATGTGACAGGTAAACCGCCATTGAATATTTTGATCGGGGCTGCAGATGCTGTGTCTAGTGTGAGCTATAACGGTAAAGCACTTAATCTAGATCCTCACACACGTAAGAATATTGTCCGCTTGACCCTTCCGGTAGCAGAATAATTTTGAATTAAGGTTTTCGTTTTGGCCAAGATTAAAGCCATTCGCGGGATGAACGACATCCTGCCTGAACAAACGCCAATATGGCAGTACCTAGAAAAGACAGTTAAAGATGTTCTATCAGCATACGGTTATAGTGAAATTCGTATGCCTGTGGTTGAGCAAACAAATCTTTTTAAACGCTCTATCGGTGAAGTTACTGATATCGTTGAGAAAGAGATGTACACCTTTGATGATCGCAATGGCGAAAGCTTAACTTTGCGTCCAGAAGGTACTGCAAGTTGTGTCCGCGCAGCAGAGGAGCATGGCTTGTTGTTTAATCAGATGCAGCGCTTTTGGTATCAAGGACCAATGTTCCGTTATGAGCGCCCGCAGAAAGGCCGTTATCGTCAATTTCATCAAATTGGCGTAGAGACCTTTGGTATGGCGTCATCTGATATTGATGCCGAAGTGATCATGCTAAGTGCTCGATTATGGAAACACTTAGGTCTTCTCGATTCGGTAACGCTGCAATTAAATTCGCTAGGTAGTAACGAAGCAAGAGCGGATTATAAAGCTGCACTTGTTGAATATCTAGAAGAAAGAAAGGATCAGTTGGACGAAGACAGTTTGCGTCGCCTTGATTCTAACCCACTTCGTATTCTCGACAGTAAAGATCAGAATACTCAAGCATTACTTGATGCTGCACCTGTGCTTACAGATTATCTTGATGAAGAATCGAAAACCCACTTTGCTGAATTAACCTCAATGTTAGATGAGGCGGGTATCGCCTATGAGATTAATCCTCGTTTAGTGCGTGGTCTAGATTACTACTGCAAAACGGTTTTTGAGTGGGTGACTGAGAAATTAGGTGCTCAAGGAACAGTATGTGCAGGTGGTCGTTATGATGGCTTAGTTAAGCAGCTTGGTGGACGTCCAACACCTGCAGTAGGTTTCGCGATGGGGGTTGAACGCCTGATCCTATTGCTGGAAACCTTAGAGCTGATACCTGAAAGTGTAAAGCAGCCTTTTGATCTTTATGTGGCAGCTGAGGAGAAAGGCATTCAATCAAGAATCGTATTATTCGCGGATAAGCTACGTGATCAGTTTCCGGGTTTAAGGGTCCGTATTCACTGTGGTGGTTTAAAAAATATCAGCCAAAAAGCACAGCAAACGGGTGCGCCTATTGTTCTGTTGCTTAAAGCAAACGATAATCAGCAACTTTCTGGCACAATTTGGTATGACAAAGAGCCTTCATTTGATCTTAATGAAGAACAAATTGTCGATAAGATCAGCGGTTTACGATAAGTCTGATTAGTAAAATACGAACGTAAAAGTCTATTAGATACAGGAGTTAATGGTGGCAGAGTTACGCACCGAAGAAGAGCAGGTCCAGGCACTAAAAAACTGGTGGAATGAAAACGGCAAATCCCTAATTTTGGGCGTTGCTGTGGCATTGGCTGCTGTATTGGGATGGAAAGGCTGGCAGGATCAACAAGCAGCTAAAGCTGAAAATGCATCTATTCTGTATCAAAACCTCCTAGAAGCCGTTGTAGGTGCGGTTGGGCCTCAACAAGATGAAGCTCAACTAGCTACCGCGACTCACTTGAGCCAGCAGCTAAAAGATGATTATGAAGGCACGGCATATGCTAATTATGCAGCGTTAATAATGGCCCGTGTAGCTGCAGATAATAAAGAGCTACCAAAAGCACTAGAAGAGTTGGAATGGTTGCTTAAAAACCAGCCAACGGAATCTATGTTTATTTTGGCCAACTTACGTAAAGCACGCATTCTTGCTGCCCAAGGTGAAGTTGATAAAGCGCTGACGCTTATTGGTAGTGTGCCCGTGGGTGGTTACAAAGTTGCAATTGAAGAGCTGAAAGGTGATCTGTATTTGCAACAAGGTGATGCAGATAAAGCTCGTGCAGCATACAAAATTGCAGTTGCAGCGGCGGGTCAAGAAGGTTCTCGACCTATTCTGGAAATGAAACTTAATGACTTGGCATCTGAGGATAGCTAAATGAAGAGCCTTGTTCGTGTAACGGCTGTTGGTTTATTAGCAGCTGTTGTAAGCGGTTGCGGATTCTGGGGTGATGGCGGGGAAGAGGTTCAACCGACGCCATTAGAGTCTTTTGAAGCAGAGAAAAAAGTATCGGTACTTTGGTCCACTTCTGCTGGCTCTGGTATGAAGGGTAAGTTCCATCAGTTTAAACCTGCTATTGATCATGACGCTATTTTTGCAGCAGATGCAGATGGTTCTGTAATCGCCTTTGATTTAGAAACCGGTAAAAAACGCTGGACGGTTGAACTAGAGCAGTCGATTGTTGGTGGCGTAGGTGCAGGCTTCGGTAAAGTTGCTGTTACTACAGAAGAGGGCGAGGTGATCGTCCTTGCTGCGGATAACGGTAATGAGCTTTGGCGTGGAAAAGTTAGTTCGGAAGCAACATCTGCGACGCAATTTAATGCAGAGCTAGCAGTTATTCAGCTGATCAACGGTAAAATTGTAGCGTTTGAAGCAAGTACCGGTGAGAAACGTTGGGTTTACGATAGCCAAGTACCAAGGCTTACGCTACGTGGTACAAGTACGCCAATCGTAGCTAGCGATGTTACTTTTGCTGGTTTAGCAAGTGGTAAGCTTGTTGCGTTAGATAACCAAAAGGGTATCCCTATTTGGGAAAACCGTGTCGCGCTACCACAAGGTCGCTCTGAATTAGAGCGTATGGTTGATATTGATGGTCGTCCATTGCTAGTTGATGGCATGTTATACGTTACAAGTTATCAAGGGCGTTTAGTCGCTATTAACCCATTTAGAGCTCAGGTTGTTTGGGCTCAAGATGTGTCAAGCTACCGCTCAATGGCTGAGGGCTTTGGCAATATCTACGTAAGTGAAGCGGATGATTCTGTGCAGGCATTCGATAGAGGAAGTAGTGCTAGTGTATGGCGTCAAACCAAGCTTCAATATCGAAGCATCACTGCACCTGTTTCTTTAGGTTCCGAAATTGCAGTGGCAGATCGTCAAGGATACATACACTTCCTATCACAGATTGATGGCCGCTTTATTGCGCGTCATAAGCTAGACTCGTCAGGTGTCTATGGTGATATGATCGTGAAAGATGATGTTCTGTACGTGCTAACAAATGGTGGTCGATTAGCTGCCCTAAGTTTGCAGTAATTAGATTATAAATTTTCAGGCGGCTATTTGCTGAGCAGATAGCCGCCGTTTTTGTTTTTACCTGCACTTAAAGCAGGGGTGAGTAAAATGCTACCGGTAATTGCGCTAGTTGGTCGACCAAATGTCGGCAAATCTACTTTGTTTAATCGTCTTACTCGTTCTCGAGATGCCTTGGTTGCTGATTTGCCAGGTTTGACCCGTGATAGAAAATACGGTGAAGGTCGCTTGGCGAATGAAGAACAGGATTACATTGTTGTTGATACCGGGGGAATTACCGGTGATGAACAAGGTATTGATTATGAAATGGCAAAACAATCGCTTCAGGCAGTTGAAGAAGCTGATGTAGTACTATTTATCGTAGATGGTCGAGCTGGTATTAACCCTGCTGATGAGATGATTGCGAATTACCTTCGTCGCAGTAATAAGCCATTCTACCTTGTTGTTAATAAGACTGATGGTTTAAACCCAGATGTGGTTGTCGCTGATTTCTATGAGTTAGGCTTTGGTCAGCCATTCCCGATTGCAGCTTCCCATGGCCGTGGTGTAACCCAGTTGATCGAGATGGTTCTTGAAGGACTTCCTGAAGTAGAGGAAGAAACACAAGAAACCATGGATGAAGTTGATAAGAGTATTAAAATTGCCGTAGTTGGTCGCCCAAATGTAGGTAAATCTACTTTGGTTAATCGAATGCTGGGTGAAGATCGTGTAGTTGTATTTGATAAAGCAGGTACAACTCGAGACAGTGTTTATATCCCATATATTAGAGATGAGAAGAACTACACCTTAATTGATACGGCTGGTGTTCGTCGTCGTAAAAATATTACAGAAGCGGCAGAAAAATTCTCTATCGTTAAGACATTGCAAGCAGTAAATGATGCACATGTCGTCGTATTTGTGATCGATGCTCGAGAAGGTGTGACTGAGCAAGATATGCATATGCTTAGCTTTGTCATCGATAGCGGTCGCTCAATGGTTATTGCGCTTAACAAGTGGGATGGCATGACCGGTGAAGAGAAGGCAAAGGTAAAAGAGCAAATTGAAAGGAAATTAGAATTCGCCGATTTTGCGGAAATGCATTTTATCTCAGCATTACACGGCAGTAATGTCGGTAATATGTACGACTCTGTCGATGAAGCATATGAATATGCAATGGCGAAGTGGTCAACGAGTAAATTGACTCGATTACTGGAGGATGTAGTCGCTGATCATCAGCCTCCAATGGTCAAAGGTCGCCGTATTAAATTGCGTTATGCTCACCAAGGTGGTTCTAACCCGCCTGTGATTGTAATTCACGGTAACCAAACAAAATCGCTACCTGGTTCTTACAAACGATACTTAGAAAATAAATTCATCCAGGTTTTGGGTATTAAGGGCACGCCTATTCGTTTTGAATTCAAATCGAGCGAAAACCCATTTGAAGGAAAGCAGAATCCGCTAAGTAGCCGCCAGCTTGCTAAAAAAGAGCGTTTCCGCGATCACGTGAAACAGTTGAAAAAAGCTAACAAAAAGAAAAAAAATAAGAATAAACGATGATCGAGCGCTGTAGCCTTCCAATAGGCGTATTTGATTCGGGTGTAGGAGGGTTAACTGTATTAAATGCGCTTAGGCAGCGTTTACCTGCAGAAAACCTTCTTTATCTAGGTGACACAGCACGGGTTCCATATGGTACTAAAAGTGCTGCATCAGTAACCCGATATGCTGAGCAAGCAGCAACTGCATTAGTAGAGCGAAAAATAAAGCTTCTAGTTATTGCTTGTAATACTGCTTCAGCGGTTGCTGTTGAGCCGTTGCAAGCCATTTTCCCGCAGCTTGCTGTAATGGGTGTAATAGGGCCAGGAGCTGAAGCGGGTTGTAAAGTAACACATAATAATAATATTGGTGTTATTGCAACTGAGAGTACGGTTAATAACCAAGCCTATCAGAACGCAATTCTTAAACTAAATCCTGAAGCATCGGTGTCTGCAGAGGCTTGTTCATTATTTGTAGCTTTGGCAGAGGAAGGTTGGCATGAAGGTGAGTTAGTTGAGCGAATTGTTGATAAGTGCCTTCATCCACTTAAACATAGAGGTTTAGGTAAGATTGATACTCTTGTTTTAGGCTGTACCCATTTTCCAGCTTTAAAATCGAGTATTGCTGCGGTGATGGGGGAAGAGGTTACTTTAGTTGATTCTGCAGAAACTACGGCAGATGCTGTTGAGAAAACATTAGCACAATCAAAATTGCTAAATCTCTCATCGGAAAAAGGCGAAGTTGAGTTTCTTGTTACAGATGATCCTTTAAGGTTTGCTCGAGTTGCGACGAACTTTTTTTCTGAAAGTATCGATGTCGGTGAAATACAGCAAGTAGATATCCAGCATTTCAGTACACCAGACTAGTATTCACTATATTAAGAGGCGTTGAGCTAAAACTCAGCGCCTTTTTTGTATCTGTTGACTACTATTTATACTCCGTTGATTGATGCTTGATCGATTTGCGGTGATTTGTAAGTTTTTTCAACTTTTTGCACTTTTTTTAAGATTGGGTGTTGACCCTTTTTCAGATGTCTGTAGAATTCGCCGTCCTTGCTTAGGGAGGCCGCTTTTAAAGGGGCTGCAGAGCTGAGTGAGGTGCTTAGTAAGTGATTGAAAACATTGGTTTTTAAGATTTCTTACGGAGCAGGATTCAAAGTCCGGTTGCTGAGTAAAAGCTTTTTACAAAATTGCAAAATAAACGGTTGACTTTGAATGAGCGCACAGTAGAATATGCGCCTCGCTTGAGACGAAACGCTGAGTCAGCGGAGAGTCAAAAAAGCAACGCTCTTTAACAATTTGATCAGATAATTCGTGTGGGCGCTTGTTGAGAAGAAGCAAACTTTTTCTAGACAAGCAACCAAGTGAATTCATTTAAAGCGATTTACAAAGGTTTAACGTTCTTAAGAATGTTATCCGGTTGTTTAGTACTAGAGCCCGTTACCACATTCCTGGTAACACAAATGATTTAAACTGAAGAGTTTGATCATGGCTCAGATTGAACGCTGGCGGCAGGCCTAACACATGCAAGTCGAACGGTAACATGACTAGCTTGCTAGTTGATGACGAGTGGCGGACGGGTGAGTAACGCGTAGGAATCTACCCAGTAGCGGGGGATAAGCCAGAGAAATTTGGTCTAATACCGCATACGCCCTACGGGGGAAAGCAGGGGATCTTCGGACCTTGCACTATTGGATGAGCCTGCGTGAGATTAGCTAGTTGGTGAGGTAATGGCTCACCAAGGCGACGATCTCTAGCTGGTCTGAGAGGATGATCAGCCACACTGGAACTGAGACACGGTCCAGACTCCTACGGGAGGCAGCAGTGGGGAATATTGCACAATGGGCGCAAGCCTGATGCAGCCATGCCGCGTGTGTGAAGAAGGCCCTAGGGTTGTAAAGCACTTTCAGCAGTGAGGAAAGGTTAGTAGTTAATACCTGCTAGCTGTGACGTTAACTGCAGAAGAAGCACCGGCTAACTCCGTGCCAGCAGCCGCGGTAATACGGAGGGTGCGAGCGTTAATCGGAATTACTGGGCGTAAAGCGCGCGTAGGTGGATTGGTCAGTCAGATGTGAAAGCCCAGGGCTCAACCTTGGAACTGCACCTGATACTGCCAATCTAGAGTACGGTAGAGGGTAGTGGAATTTCCTGTGTAGCGGTGAAATGCGTAGATATAGGAAGGAACACCAGTGGCGAAGGCGACTACCTGGACCGATACTGACACTGAGGTGCGAAAGCGTGGGGAGCAAACAGGATTAGATACCCTGGTAGTCCACGCCGTAAACGATGTCTACTAGCCGTTGGGAGACTTGATCTTTTAGTGGCGCAGCTAACGCGATAAGTAGACCGCCTGGGGAGTACGGCCGCAAGGTTAAAACTCAAATGAATTGACGGGGGCCCGCACAAGCGGTGGAGCATGTGGTTTAATTCGACGCAACGCGAAGAACCTTACCAACTCTTGACATCCAGAGAAGTTACTAGAGATAGTTTCGTGCCTTCGGGAACTCTGAGACAGGTGCTGCATGGCTGTCGTCAGCTCGTGTTGTGAAATGTTGGGTTAAGTCCCGTAACGAGCGCAACCCTTGTCCTTATTTGCCAGCACTTCGGGTGGGAACTCTAAGGAGACTGCCGGTGACAAACCGGAGGAAGGTGGGGACGACGTCAAGTCATCATGGCCCTTACGAGTTGGGCTACACACGTGCTACAATGGCCGGTACAGAGGGCCGCGAACCTGCGAGGGTAAGCTAATCTCAGAAAACCGGTCGTAGTCCGGATTGGAGTCTGCAACTCGACTCCATGAAGTCGGAATCGCTAGTAATCGCGAATCAGAATGTCGCGGTGAATACGTTCCCGGGCCTTGTACACACCGCCCGTCACACCATGGGAGTGGATTGCACCAGAAGTAGCTAGCTTAACCTTCGGGAGGGCGGTTACCACGGTGTGGTTCATGACTGGGGTGAAGTCGTAACAAGGTAGCCCTAGGGGAACCTGGGGCTGGATCACCTCCTTAAACGAAAGCCGATTCTCGGCAAGCGTTCACACGAATTATCTGATCAGAGAAGTTAAGAGCAACGGTGTAGGCTTGTAGCTCAGCTGGTTAGAGCGCACCCCTGATAAGGGTGAGGTCGGTGGTTCAAGTCCACTCAGGCCTACCAATAATAGCCTTACTGTTTTCTTTGGGGCTATAGCTCAGCTGGGAGAGCGCCTGCTTTGCACGCAGGAGGTCTGCGGTTCGATCCCGCATAGCTCCACCATCATCCTAAGGATGAGAAGGAAGAGTTTTAAAACATATTGTCGGTTAAGACATTATCTTTTAAAGCTTTTTTGCTTTAAACGCTCTTTAACAATTTGGATTTGATTCATTTGATTTAGATTTAAGACATGTAGTTTTACTGCATGCGCCAATTCGGCGAAATCTATCGTTACTAGCAATACAAGTTACTGTGATTCCAGACGCCTTCGGGTTATATGGTCAAGTGACTAAGCGTGCACGGTGGATGCCTTGGCAGTCAGAGGCGATGAAGGACGTTGTAACCTGCGATAAGGTTCGGGGAGGTGGTAAACAACCTTTGATCCGGACATTTCCGAATGGGGAAACCCACCTATTTATAGGTATCTTTTAACTGAATACATAGGTTATTAGAGGCGAACCTGGGGAACTGAAACATCTAAGTACCCAGAGGAAAAGAAATCAACCGAGATTCCCTAAGTAGCGGCGAGCGAACGGGGACCAGCCCTTAAGCTTTATTAGATTTAACAGAACACTCTGGAAAGTGTGGCCATAGTGGGTGATAGCCCCGTATGTGAAAGGTCTTTTAAAGTGAAATCGAGTAGGACGGCACACGTGAAACGCTGTCTGAATATGGGGGGACCATCCTCCAAGGCTAAATACTCCTGACTGACCGATAGTGAACCAGTACCGTGAGGGAAAGGCGAAAAGAACCCCTGTGAGGGGAGTGAAATAGACCCTGAAACCGTGTACGTACAAGCAGTGGGAGCCGTTTTCGGACGGTGACTGCGTACCTTTTGTATAATGGGTCAGCGACTTACTTTTAGTGGCAAGGTTAAGCATTTGCGGAGCCGTAGGGAAACCGAGTCTTAATAGGGCGTCCAGTCGCTAGGAGTAGACCCGAAACCGAGTGATCTATCCATGGGCAGGTTGAAGATGCAGTAACATGCATTGGAGGACCGAACCGACTGTCGTTGAAAAGCCAGCGGATGACTTGTGGATAGGAGTGAAAGGCTAATCAAACTCGGAGATAGCTGGTTCTCCTCGAAAACTATTTAGGTAGTGCCTCGTGTCTAACCATGGGGGTAGAGCACTGTTTCGGCTAGGGGGTCATCCCGACTTACCAACCCGATGCAAACTCCGAATACCCATGAGTTCAATCACGGGAGACACACGGCGGGTGCTAACGTCCGTCGTGGAAAGGGAAACAACCCAGACCGTCAGCTAAGGTCCCAAAGTTTATGCTAAGTGGGAAACGATGTGGGAAGGCTTAGACAGCTAGGAGGTTGGCTTAGAAGCAGCCACCCTTTAAAGAAAGCGTAATAGCTCACTAGTCGAGTCGGCCCGCGCGGAAGATATAACGGGGCTAAGCATAACACCGAAGCTACGGATGCACTTTGTGCATGGTAGAGGAGCGTTCTGTAAGCTGTTGAAGCGGAAGCTGTAAGGCACCGTGGAGGTATCAGAAGTGCGAATGCTGACATGAGTAACGATAAGGGAGGTGAAAACCCTCCCCGCCGGAAGACCAAGGGTTCCTATCCAACGCTATTCGAGGTAGGGTGAGTCGGCCCCTAAGGAGAGGCTGAAGAGCGTATCCGATGGGAAACAGGTTAATATTCCTGTACTGCTCATAACTGCGATGGGGGGACGGAGAAGGCTAGGCTAGCGCGGCGTTGGTTGTCCGCGTTTAAGGTAGTAGGTTGAGGACTTAGGCAAATCCGGGTCCTTAAGACCGAGAACCGATGACGAGGTCCTTTATGGACTGAAGTAGTTGATGCCATGCTTCCAGGAAAATCCTCTAAGCTTCAGGTTATGACTAACCGTACCCTAAACCGACACAGGTGGTCAGGTAGAGAATACTAAGGCGTATGAGAAAACTCGGGTGAAGGAACTAGGCAAAATGGCACCGTAACTTCGGGAGAAGGTGCGCCGCTGACGGTGATGAGACTTGCTCTCTAAGCTGTTGGCGGTCGAAGATACCAGGTGGCTGCGACTGTTTATTAAAAACATAGCACTCTGCAAACTCGAAAGAGGACGTATAGGGTGTGACGCCTGCCCGGTGCCGGAAGGTTAATTGATGGGGTTAGCGTATGCGAAGCTCTTGATCGAAGCCCCGGTAAACGGCGGCCGTAACTATAACGGTCCTAAGGTAGCGAAATTCCTTGTCGGGTAAGTTCCGACCTGCACGAATGGCGTAACGATGGCCACACTGTCTCCACCCGAGACTCAGTGAAATTGAAATAGCTGTTAAGATGCAGTTTACCCGCGGCTAGACGGAAAGACCCCGTGAACCTTTACTACAGCTTCACAGTGGACTTTGACATTACTTGTGTAGAATAGCTGGGAGGCTTTGAAACTTGGACGCCAGTTCAGGTGGAGCCACCTTTGAAATACCAGCCTGGTAATGTTGAGGTTCTAACCCAGTTCCCTAAGCGGGATCGGGGACATTGTGTGGTGGGTAGTTTGACTGGGGCGGTCTCCTCCCAAAGAGTAACGGAGGAGCACGAAGGTACCCTCAGCATGGTCGGAAATCATGCAATGAGCGCAAGAGTAGAAGGGTGCTTGACTGCGAGACAGACACGTCGAGCAGGTACGAAAGTAGGTTCTAGTGATCCGGTGGTTCTGTATGGAAGGGCCATCGCTCAACGGATAAAAGGTACTCCGGGGATAACAGGCTGATACCGCCCAAGAGTTCACATCGACGGCGGTGTTTGGCACCTCGATGTCGGCTCATCACATCCTGGGGCTGAAGCCGGTCCCAAGGGTATGGCTGTTCGCCATTTAAAGTGGTACGCGAGCTGGGTTTAGAACGTCGTGAGACAGTTCGGTCCCTATCTGCCGTGGGCGTTTGAGATTTGAGAAGAGTTGCTCCTAGTACGAGAGGACCGGAGTGAACGAACCTCTGGTGTACCGGTTGTGATGCCAATTGCATTGCCGGGTAGCTACGTTCGGACGGGATAACCGCTGAAAGCATCTAAGCGGGAAGCCTCCTTCAAGATGAGATCTCACTGGGAACTTGATTCCCCTAAAGGGCCGTTGAAGACTACGACGTTGATAGGTTGGGTGTGGAAGCGCTGTGAGGCGTTGAGCTAACCAATACTAATTGCCCGTGAGGCTTGACCATATAACGCCCAAGGCGTTTGGTAAGTGACTTGTAAGATATGTAAGACGATAGAGAGTAACGAATTAGCGCGTAGTTAAGCTACAGTCGATAAACTATCTAGATCAAATAAAAGAAGAATCAGATCTAAGTTGTAACAGTTTTGCTTGGCGACCATAGAGTTGTGGAACCACCTGAATCCATCCCGAACTCAGACGTGAAACGCAACATCGCCGATGGTAGTGTGGGGCTTCCCCATGTGAGAGTAGGTCATCGCCAAGCATTTAATTAAGAGAAAACCCCGGTCACGCTGTGATCGGGGTTTTTTCGTTTTGGGATAAAACTACTTAACCAAGTATTTACACCAGGTTTTATCCGCATACCCTCTTTAGCAACTAGCAACTAGCAACTAGCAACTAGCAACTAGCAACTAGCAACTGAAGATATTCATTGCTGCAGGCTAAGTGTATTAACTATGTCTTCTTTCAGATCGGCGTAGTCAAAGTCGCTAATTCCGAGGAAGTTCAAGACCGGCATAATCTTGATTGCTTCTTCTTTAGGATCTGGAATTCGCCAGAAGTGCCTGTAAGCATCACTAATGTCTCTTGCTAAAAGAAGCATGCATAGTTTTAAGCGCATTGCCTCTTTTTCGTCAGCTGGCTCTTGGAAGGTCTTTTCGTAGTAGGGCTGTCGAGCAATAGCTTCTGCTGTGGATTCGCCTATATTCCACTTTCTAGCGAGTTCTGCGCTTAGTTGATAATGACTAACGCCATATAGAGCGAGCTCTTGCTCATTAATTTCTGTTAGGCTTGCTCCATTGAGCTCCCTAAGTTTGTCCTTGAATTCGGGCTTGGCTTGCATTAATAGTGGAATGCCACTGTCATGTAGCATGCCTAGTGTGTAGGTTTCGTCAGGATCTAGATTGGTGAATTGATTTGCTAAAGCGGCGGTGATTCGAGCTACTTCTGTGGCTGTATCCCAGAACCTCTCCATTGGGCCTACTGCTGAGAGGCTGTTCTTTAATGCTGCCAGTTGCACGATATTAAAAACCCGTTTAATACCCAAAAGTGCAACCGCTCGTTCAACGGATGTTATTTCTGTCCGTATTCCAAAATATGATGAGTTAACAGTAGCGATAACTGAGCTATATAAGGCTACGTCCTGTTTGATTAAATTACAGATGCCTTTGATGTCAGGATCTGATTGTCTCAGAGCCTCAGTGATACTTATAAGTACTTCTGGGCGCGCTGGGATCACATAACTTGTTGATTGTTCTGAAACAGGAGGCATACAGTCCTTCTCAAATAGTTGTTAAAATACAACTTACTTTATTCAATGATAGCTGACAATTTTTAATTGTATTCAAAAGCTTAGCTTAGACTAATTATCTGGCTAACCTATTTTGTGGTTACGTTAAATTTTTTCAGCTAAATGAGGCATTCGATGTTAAATATTGCTGCTTTTACTTTTAATTATGATCAACTGGAAGATCGAATTCTTCTTGTCGGTAATCTTAGTAATGGACAGCAGAGAATCGATTTTTGGCTGACACGAAAATTAGTGCTGCGTTTGCTCGATGCTGTGCAGGGGTTGTTCGAAAAGACGGTAACTGAAATAGCCGATGCGCCCGTTCAGCAAAAGATGCATATGGCTCAGTTTCATCATGAGGACGCTCAACAAGCTCTCCAGGTTCAGCGAGAAAGCACTCAAGTTATGGCTGAAAGTGCATTGCTACTAAGTCGATTAGATATTAGTCATCACGACGGGCAGTATAAGCTTTTATTTTTTTCCGGTGGTGACGAACCTGTCGCGGCTAGTGTTCTAAGTTATCAAGAGCTTCATCAAATATTTCATCTCTTACACCGTGGAGCCGTCGGTTTAGACTGGGGTGTCGCCGCGGAGCTGTTCCAATCTTCTAATCAACCTCAAACATTACAATGATTGAATCCAAACCATTCATTGCACGCGGGTCTAAAACCGAGCGTTGTAAGTCGTGCTTATTGTCTATTCGCGCTTGTATTTGTGATTACAAACTTCAGTACGATGCTTTAGCGAGTTTTTACTTACTTATGCATCATGATGAAACATTCAAGCCTACCAATACGGGGCGACTCATTGAGGACTGTATTGCCGACACGCAACGATTTAAATGGTCTAGGACTGAGCCTAGTCAGGAGTTGCTTGAGGCAATAAATCATGAGGACATAGACCCTTACATTGTTTTTCCGGAGGGTGATGACTATATGGGTAGGATGGTTGATTTCGAGCTCAAGCCTGGGAAAAAGCCAGTTTTCATCATCCTCGATGGTACTTGGCGTCAAGCTAGGCGTATGTTTCGGCATAGCCGCTATTTAGATCACCTACCGGTCATCCAGCCCCATGTAACTTCTACCTCTCAATATAAGCTGCGCAAGGCGCCTGTTGCTGGTCAATTGTGTACAGCTGAGGTGGCTGCAGAAATGTTAAAGCTAGCCGGTGATCAAAAAGGGGCAGAAATAATGTCAGATTATTTTTCTGTCTTTAATAACCATTATCGGGCGGCGAGATTAAATAGACCGATTGATGATGAGGTAGAAGAGAAGAAGCGATTAAAGGCCTATCAGCTCTCATCGGAGGTTTGATAGGCCCTGTAACTTTAGCTTTCCAGCCAAAAGGTAACTGGCCCATCATTGGTTAATGAGACGGCCATATCCGCAGCAAAAATACCTGTTTCAACCTCTGTGTGCTGTTGTTTGGCTTGCTGTACAAAGTAGTTATATAGTTTTTCACCGTGCTCTGGTGATGCGCCTGAAGAGAAGCTTGGTCGTAAACCTTTTTTAGTGTCTGCCACAATCGTGAATTGAGAGACTATGAGCAATCCGCCATTGATCTGTTGTAGATTGAGGTTCATTTTCCCTTCGTTATCAGCAAAAACACGATAACCGAGTATTTTTTTTAGCAGTTTGTTGGCGTCTGCTTCAGTGTCAGTTTTCTCTATACCCAGTAGTAATAAAATGCCTTGGTTAATTTTGCCTACGGTTTCTGCGTTAACTTCGACGCTAGCTGATTTTACTCTTTGGATCAGTGCTTTCATATTCAGGTTTGCTTGTGTCTGTATGTATTATGCCAATGATATGGCGAAGTTATCTGTTGCACGAATTAGATTGTCAGTAATACCAGGCTCAAACGCTGAATGACCGGCGTCTCGTACGATGTGAAACTCTGATTCTGGTAAAGCATCATAGAGAGCTTGAGCTTGTTCGATGGGGCATACCATATCGTAACGGCCATGTACGATCACTGTTTTAATTTTTTCTATTTTGGAACAATTATTAATGATTTGGTTGGGCTCTATAAAGGCTTTATTTATAAAGAAATGCGCTTCTATTCTCGCCATTGCAAGCGCTACGTGGGGATCTGCAAAATGATCAACTATATCGTTGTTTGGATCTAGCGTAGAGCAACGACCTTCCCATATTGACCATGCCTTTGCTGCAGACATGCGTGCGATCTCATTAGATGAGGTTAAGCGCTTGTAGTAGGCTTTGAGCATGTCGTCACGCTCAGTTCTTGGAATGATCTGTTCGTACTCTTTCCAATAGTCTGGGAAAATTGCACTCGCTCCACGTTGATAAAACCACTGGATATCCTGTTCTCGACAGAGAAAAATGCCTCTGAGAATCATGCCGGATACTCGACCGGGATGAGCTTGAGCGTAGAGAATGCTTAGAGTAGAGCCCCAAGAACCACCGAATAGTAACCATTTATCCACATTCAGATATTTTCTGATTGCTTCCATGTCTGCTATTAGATCAGAGGTCGTATTATCTGTGAGATCTGAATGAGGTGTAGATTTGCCGCAACCGCGTTGATCAAACAAAATGATTCGATATTTCTCTGGATCAAAAAAGCTTCGATGTGCTGGCGCAGTTCCGCCGCCGGGGCCTCCGTGAACAAATAGTGCTGGCATACCTTGAGGGTTGCCACTTTCCTCTACATAAAGGCTGTGGGTATCAGATACCTTTAGCTGAAATTCGTTATAGGGGTGTATTTCAGGGTAGGGAATGCGCATATGGCCTCCGGCACAGATTGACGTCCTAATTTGTAAGTATAGTGAGCTAGTTGTGTCAGAGCTACGGTATTAGAAAATAAAAAAGGCAGCTCAAGGCTGCCTTTTTAAGATAGAGATAATCTCTTATTTGTTCTTCGCGCGTTTACGTTCGTTCTCTTTAAGAAGCTTCTTACGTAGACGGATGAAGTTAGGTGTAACTTCTACCAATTCATCATCTTCGATGAAATCTAGCGCTTGCTCCAGTGTGAATTTCACAGGAGGTGTTAGCTGGATGTTTTCATCAGAACCAGAAGCACGAACGTTAGTTAGCTGCTTACCTTTAGTTGGGTTTACAGCTAGGTCATTATTACGACTGTGGATGCCTAGTAGCATACCTTCGTAAACTTCAACGTTTGGTTCGATGCATAGACGACCACGGTCTTGTAGGTTCCATAGTGCGTAACCAAGAGCTTTACCTGTAACCATGGATACAAGAACACCATTGATACGGCTAACAACTTCACCTTCTTTAACTGGACCATAGTGGTCGAAGATAGAAGTCATGATGCCTGTACCTGAAGTCATTGTCAGGAACAGAGAACGGAAGCCGATAAGGCCGCGAGATGGGATCATGAACGTTAGACGTACACGGCCTTTGCCGTCTACTTCCATGTTTGTCATGTCACCTTTACGCTTGCCTAGTTCTTCAATAACAGAACCTTGGTGCTCGTCTTCAACGTCGATCATAACCATTTCGTATGGTTCGTGGATTTCACCATCGACTTCTTTCTGAATTACTTCTGGACGAGATACACCTAGCTCGAAGCCTTCACGGCGCATTGTTTCAATCAATACAGAAAGGTGAAGTTCACCACGACCGGATACTTTGAATTTCTCTGGTGTCTCACCATCTTCTACGCGAAGGGCAACGTTGTGGATAAGTTCACGCTCTAGGCGCTCTTTGATGTTACGACTAGTTACAAACTTACCATCCTGACCTGCGAACGGAGAGTCGTTAACCTGGAACGTCATTGATACTGTCGGCTCATCTACACTTAGTGCTGGAAGAGCTTCAACTTTATCAGGGTCGCAGATAGTGTCAGAGATGTTTAAAGCGTCAATACCAGTAACACAGATAATGTCACCTGCAGTTGCGCTTTCTACTTCTACACGCTCTAGGCCGTGATAACCCATGATCTTCAGGATGCGGCCGCTACGAACAGCACCTTCACGATCAATAACTTTTACTTGCGTATTCGTGTTGATAGTACCGCGAGTAACTCGGCCAACACCGATAACGCCAAGGTAGCTGTTGTAGTCCAGTGCAGATACTTGCATCTGTAGTGGGCCATCAACGTCTACTTTTGGTGGATCTACATGCTCAACGATCGCTTCGAAAAGTGGTGTCATATCCTCAGACATATCGTCTGGCTCTAGACCTGCAATACCGTTTAGTGCAGATGCGTAAACAATTGGGAAGTCTAGTTGCTCATCAGTAGCACCTAGGCTATCGAATAGATCAAATACTTGATCGATAACCCAATCTGGACGTGCGCCAGGGCGGTCAATCTTGTTGATTACAACGATTGGACGTAGTCCTTGGTCAAATGCTTTCTGAGTTACGAAGCGTGTTTGTGGCATTGGACCATCAACAGCGTCAACTAGTAGGCATACACAGTCAACCATAGACAGTACGCGCTCTACTTCACCACCGAAGTCGGCGTGCCCAGGAGTGTCCACAATGTTGATGCGGTAGTCGTTCCATTTGATAGCAGTGTTTTTTGCCAAAATGGTAATGCCGCGCTCTTTCTCCTGGTCGTTGGAGTCCATGATGCGCTCAGTGCCTTCATCACGACGGCCTAGTGTGCCGGATTGTGCAAGCAGCTTATCAACCAGGGTTGTTTTACCGTGGTCAACGTGCGCGATGATAGCGATGTTTCTTAGCTTTTCGATCACGTGTGTATACCTGTGAGATATTTTTGCGAATGCGGAATTATACGTGTTTATAGATAAATTACTGCATATTTCTTAATCAAATCGACAGAGTTTTTGTTTTTCTTATTTCTATCTACATAAGTGGATTGATCTGAGTAGGAATTAAGTTAAAAACAGACACATTATAGGTGGGCGTTTTGAATAAGGTTGGAGTATATTATAGGCCCATAACGGTGCATAAAAATTGATTCAATGAAAATCGCACTATTATGGTGCATTAAAGTTGCTTGTGTTCGATTTTGGTGCGGTGCTTTTGGTGCATTTATGCTGCAAGTGCCTCTAAATGTGGAGGAATGCTGGATTTTCTGTTCTGGCACGCTTGTTGCTTTGTCCTAAGCCGATAATTAATTCTGATTTCTTTAGGCTGGCGATGTTCAGCCTGGTAATTACTAAGTGGAGAAAGTCTCATGTCAGAGAAGACTCTGAATCTGATCAAAGAAAGCAATGCTAAGTGGCTTGACCTGCGTTTCACCGATTCTCACGGTAAAGAGCAGCACGTAACTATCCCAGTTTCCGACATGGGCGATGACTTCTTTGAAGAAGGTAAAATGTTCGATGGTTCATCCATCTCCGGTTGGAAAGGTATCAACGATTCAGACATGATTTTGATGCCGGACGACAGCGCTTCTCTACTGGATCCATTCTCTGAAGCTACTACTGTAATCGTTCGTTGTAACATTGTTGAGCCAGCTACTGGTCAAGGTTACGAGCGTGACCCACGTTCTGTAGCTAAGCGTGCAGAAGAGTACCTTAAGTCTACAGGTATTGCTGACACAGCTATGTTTGGTCCTGAGCCAGAGTTCTTCGTATTTGACGAAGTTAAGTGGCACGCAGACATCTCTGGCTGCGGTTATGAAATCGCTTCTGAAGAAGCGTCTTGGGCGTCTAGCCACAAGATCGAAGGTGGTAACACTGGTCACCGTCCACGTGTTAAAGGCGGTTACTTCCCAGTTCCACCAATTGATTCTCTTCACGACCTACGTGGCGCTATGTGTGACGCGATGGAAGCGATGGATCTTGAGATTGAAGTACACCACCACGAAGTAGCAACTGCTGGTCAGTGTGAAATCGGTGTTGGTGCGAACACTTTGACTGCTAAAGCGGACGAAGTTCAGGTTCTTAAGTACTGTGTACACAACGTTGCGCACGCTTACGGCAAAACAGCTACATTCATGCCTAAGCCACTAGTTGGTGACAACGGTTCTGGTATGCACGTTCACATGTCTCTATCTAAAGACGGTGTTAACCTGTTTGCTGGTGATGCATACGCGGGCATGTCTGAAACTGCTCTTTACTACATCGGTGGTATCATCAAGCACGCTAAAGCGCTTAACGCTTTGACTAACTCTTCTACTAACGCTTACAAGCGTCTAGTACCAGGTTTCGAAGCTCCAGTTATGCTTGCTTACTCTGCACGTAACCGTTCTGCTTCAATCCGTATCCCATACGTGACTAGCCCTAAAGCTCGTCGTGTAGAAGCGCGTTTCCCAGATCCATCTGCGAACCCATACCTATGTTTCTCTGCATTGATGATGGCTGGTCTTGACGGTATCAAGAACAAGATCCACCCTGGCGATGCTGCAGATAAAGACCTTTACGATCTACCAGCTGAAGAAGCTGCTGAGATCCCACAGGTTGCTTCATCTCTAGAAGAAGCTCTAAACGCTCTTGAAGAAGATCGTGACTTCTTGACTCAAGGTGGCGTATTCACTGACGACATGCTTGATGCATTCATCGCGCTTAAGCGTGAAGAAGTTGAGAAAGTGAACATGACTACTCACCCAGTTGAATTTGACCTGTACTACTCTGTATAAGTCTTAGCTCTTCTGGAAAAAGCCTCCCTTGTGGAGGCTTTTTTGTTTTTAAATCTTACCCTTATGCACTTATTTAGTGACGATTAAAATCTTAATTATATTTATGCACTAAAATGGTGCGCTATCATTTTTAAGCAGCTACACTCAATATTATAATAGTCAGTAATGGTGCTGCCTGAGAGCAATTTAGGGCAGTGGTAAAACTTGGTTTGCTTTTTGCACAAGTAAACTTAAGTAAAAGAGTGTAGGTCGATGCCAGTAATAGATTTTCATAAACAGATAATAGAAAACCTTTCTACAGCGGTGGTTCTGCTGGATGGCAACCTTGATGTGGAATATGCCAATCCTGCAGCTGAGATGCTGTTAGAGGCGAGTTTGCGTCGTTTGTCTCAAGTGTCTGTGGCGGAGTGGTTCTCACCAGAGGAACATGGCATTGAAGACCTGCGTGCTTGTATTGAGACGGGTCATCCTTACACGCGCCGTGAAGCTAAATTGGTGACTCAAAGTGGCAGTGTACTAACGGTGGATTATTCGATTAATCCTTTGTTCTGGTTGAGTGGTCGACAGCTCCTGATTGAGATAGAAGCGAGAGACCGTTTGATGAGAATCGAGCGTGAAGAAGACCTTCTAACTCAGCATGATACTGCCAGATCCCTAGTCCGTGGCATGGCACATGAAATTAAGAATCCTTTGGGTGGAATTCGTGGTGCCGCACAATTGCTAGAACGAGAGCTGTCAGATCCTGCGCTACATGATTATACCCGAGTAATCATTGAAGAGGCTGACCGCTTAAGGAACTTGGTTGATCGTCTGTTGGGGCCGCGTAAGTTACCTAAGCTTGAAGACGTTAATATCCACGCCATACTCGAACGTGTTTGCCAGCTTATTGA
Source organism: Neptuniibacter sp. QD48_11 (assembly GCF_047778095.1). Lineage (GTDB taxonomy): Bacteria > Pseudomonadota > Gammaproteobacteria > Pseudomonadales > Balneatricaceae > Neptuniibacter. The sequence continues at coordinate 2,826,015 of NZ_CP180551.1, read as the reverse complement.
GGCTGAAACTAAGGGTTCTGTAACCCTATTGCGAGATTACGATCCTAGTATCCCTGAGTTTACAGGTGATGCAGAGCAGCTTATCCAAGCGATATTAAATATCCTGCGTAACAGTATGCAAGCGATGCAGGGTGCAGGAACTGTTGAGCCAACCATTCAGATTAAAACACGGGCTTTCCGTCAAATTACATTGGGCGCTGAAAAACACCGTTTGGTATGTAGCGTCGAAATTGTAGATAACGGCCCAGGTATCCCAGAAGAGATACTTAGTAAGATTTTCTACCCTATGGTAAGCGGGCGTGCAGAAGGAACCGGCCTTGGCTTGTCGATTGCGCAATCGATCATCAATCAGCATCAAGGATTGATTGAGTGCGAAACTCAGCCAGGGGAAACTAAATTTCAACTATTCATACCTTTGGAGATAAGTCATGAACCTGTCAGGTAAAATCTGGATTGTCGATGATGATCGTTCAATTCGTTGGGTGCTTGAAAAAGCGATGGCAGTAGAAGGGCTTCAAACCGAAGTTTTTGATAGTGCAGATGCTTTATTGGCTCAACTAGAGCGTGAAGTGCCTGATGCCATTATTAGTGATATTCGCATGCCGGGCACAGATGGACTGCAGTTGCTGGAGAAAATTCAAGAAACTCATCCACAAGTTCCGATCATTATTATGACGGCGCACTCCGATTTAGACTCTGCAGTTGCGTCTTATCAGGGTGGTGCATTTGAGTATTTACCAAAACCGTTTGATGTAGATGATGCTGTTGCTCTAACCAAACGCGCTTTGGCACATGCGATTGAGCAACGAGAGCAGGTAGCTGAGCAAGCTGCTGAAGAAGGTACAGAGATTATTGGCGAAGCGCCCGCTATGCAGGAAGTTTTCCGTGCAATTGGTCGATTATCTCAATCCAATATCACGGTTCTTATTAATGGTGAGTCGGGGACGGGTAAAGAGCTTGTCGCGCACGCGCTGCATAAGCATAGCCCGCGTAGAGATAGGCCTTTCATTCCTCTGAATATGGCAGCGATCCCTCATGATCTGATTGAATCAGAATTGTTTGGTCATGAGAAAGGTGCCTTTACGGGTGCGGCTGCGGCCCGTCGTGGTCGATTTGAGCAAGCCGATGGCGGTACGCTTTTTCTAGATGAAATTGGTGATATGCCTGCTGATGCTCAAACACGTTTGTTGAGGGTGTTGGCCGATAGTGAATTCTATCGTGTTGGCGGCCATACCGCTGTGAAGGTTGATGTTCGTATTATCGCGGCTACCCATCAGGATTTAGAAAAGTTGGTAGCTGAAGGTCGCTTCCGCGAAGATTTATTCCATCGTCTTAACGTCATTCGTGTTCATCTACCCAAGTTAGCTGAACGACGTGAAGATATTCCGCGTTTAGCGCGCCATTTCCTCAACATGGCTGCTGAAGAATTAGAAGTGGAGCCAAAAGTACTTGCTACTGACACTGAAAGTTACATGTGTAATTTGGCTTGGCAGGGTAACGTAAGGCAGTTGGAAAATACTTGTCGCTGGTTGACGGTAATGGCGACCGGGCGAGAAGTGTTGATCGATGATTTACCGCCAGAGCTTATGCAGAGTAGTGAATCAGAGACTGCTGTAGCAGGAGATTGGGAGCTGTCTTTGCGCAATTGGGCTGATCAGCAGTTGGGGCTTGGTCATCGAAATCTATTAGACACCGCAGTGCCTGCTTTTGAAAAAATTATGATTGAGACCGCACTCAAACATACCGCAGGACGTCGACGTGATGCTGCAGAGCTTCTAGGTTGGGGACGTAATACTCTAACGCGGAAAATCAAAGAGTTGGGCATGGATGAAGATAAAGGTGAAGATCAGGAAGTTGCCTAAGTTATTCTTCTTCAGTAATAACCACGTTTTTTGATTTCATATATAATCCCTGCAGCTTTTAACCTGCGGGGATTTTTTATGCTTCACGTTGTCCTATTCGAACCTGAAATACCGCCAAATACAGGCAATATTATTCGGCTTTGTGCCAATACAGGTTTCCATCTTCATCTTGTTGAGCCTCTGGGCTTTGACTTTGATGATAAACGGTTACGTCGTGCAGGTTTGGATTATCATGAGTTTGCTGCAGTTAAAATTCACCCTGATTTAGACACCTGTCTGGCTGAAATAGAACCTAGAAAGGTTTGGGCGTTAACCACAAAAGGTAAAACTTGCTACACCAAAGCTGATTACCAAGCGGGCGATGTTTTGTTGTTGGGGCCAGAAACTCGAGGTTTGCCGGTTGAGGTGAGAGAGAGTTTCCCTAGCGAACAGTGGTTGCGAATGCCGATGAAAGAGGCGAGTCGTAGTATGAACCTTTCTAATGCTAGCGCTGTTGTTGTTTATGAAGCATGGCGTCAACTGGGGTTTGACGGCGCTATCGATAGTTAGTTTTAAAAGCGGTTCTACGTATAGATACTTAAATGTTGCTATAACGACTATAGTGAAAGGAACTACATGATGGTCAGTAATTCTATGCAGCACGCTTTCATTGTGACAAAGATTGAAGCTTATTTAACCGAGCGGGCGGGCGAGGTTTTTAAACTGCATGTCACCGATTATAGAGAGCGTGAAGTATGGCTGTTAGGTCGACTTGATCAGCAAGTAAATATCCAAACGCTTAAGAACCAACAGCTTCCGGTAGTTCTGATCTCTGATCAATTAGAGTCTGGCAGTGAAGGTCAATTTCTTATTCCAGCAAGCTCGCTTGTAAGTATTGTGCCGTTGCCAGCGGCTTCATTGCAGCAAGTCCTTGAATTAGGTCGTGCCGATGAAATACTGCAAAGCCTTTCCTTAAAATCATGCTAGAATGCGCTTTTGATTAATATGTGTACAGTTGAAAGCTTTGTTCGGTAAGTATATGTGGAAAAAATATAGCTCCCTTTTTCTTGGGAGTTTTTTAGTTTTGATCTCTTCTTTTACTCATGGAGTGAGTCATCCGGAAGAGGTGACGAGTGTCTGTAAACAGGTTGGTAAAAAACTAGCCAGTGTTTCGGTTAATGAATGTTTAAGTAATCCTTATCTTCCTCCTCGTTTTTATTCAGTCCAAGGCCGTGCAATTTTAGAGGCGCACTTTCAGGCTTCAGAAGAGAATAAAGATGCGCCAAGGGTGCTATTTATAGGTGGTATCCATGGTGATGAGTACTCCAGTGTTAGCGTAACCTTTAAATGGCTGAATACCTTACGTAAACATCATAGTGGTGCTTACGATTGGTATTTCTTGCCGGTTGTGAATCCGGATGGTCTATTGCAGCGTAAATCTAGCCGAGTGAATGCTAATAAGGTTGATCTGAATCGAAACTTTACCCCAGCGCCAGAATTTCCTGAGCCTTTAGCTCATTGGCAAAAAAGTGCGAAAAAGCGTTTGCGTTATTTCCCTGGGCACGCGCCTTTAAGTGAGCCTGAAAGTCGTGTTATCCACAATTTGATTGATGAATACAAGCCGACGGTGATTGTCTCTGTACATGCACCGCACGGAATTTTGGACTTTGACGGTGGTATTCAACCGCCGCGTAAACTTGGACCGTTGCACCTACGTCAGTTAGGGACATACCCGGGTTCTTTAGGCAACTATGGCTGGTTTGTTAAGAATATACCTGTGGTGACCATTGAGCTTCCATACGCTGGAATCATGCCGCCGAAAAAGGATATTGATAAGATGTGGACAGACTTGGTCGGTTGGTTGAAGTATAAATCGAAACGTAACCGCAGTGAGTTAGCTGCATCTGAATCATCCAAATAAATAGATTCAAAAACAAAAAAAAACGGAGCGCAAAGCTCCGTTTTTTTATGCGATAGCGTATAGCTTAGTGCTGAGCTTCGCCTTGTGCTGCTTCTTGCTGAGCTTGAGCCATCTGCTGAGCATATAGTGCATCAAAGTTTACTGGCGCAAGCATTAGTGCTGGGAAGCTAGCTTTAACAACCATTGCGTCAATTGCTTCACGTGCATATGGGAATAGGATGCTTGGGCAGAATGCACCTAGTGTGTGGTGCATCTCTTGCTCACCTAGACCTGCGATAGAGAAAATACCTGCTTGTTGCAGTTCAACTAGGAATGCGGTTTTGTCTTCGTTTTTAACAGTAACCGTTAGCGTTAGAGTTACTTCAAAAGCGTTGTCGCCTAGCTGAGCAGTTTGAGTGTTCATCTCTAGGCCAACTTCTGGCTGCCAAGGGCTCATGAAAATTTCAGGAGCGTTTGGAGATTCAAAAGAGGCATCTTTAATGTATACGCGTTGTACCGCAAACTGAGGTCCCTGCTGTTCTTCTTGGGACGCTGTGTTCTGATCGTTCTCAGCCATGATTTATCCTTATTTTTAAAAATTAGTTTGCACTAAGTAGGGTGTCGAGTTTGCCTTGACGTTCAAGGGCAAACATATCATCGCAACCGCCAATAGGTGTTTCGCCGATAAAAATTTGCGGCACTGTGTGGCCTCCGCTGAGTTCTGTCATCTCACGACGTTTTTCAGGATCGCCGTCGACTTTAATCTCAGTGTAAGGAACGCTCTTATGATCCAACAGCATTTTTGCTCGGATACAGAACGGGCACCACGCGGTTGTATAGATGGTAACTTCTTTCATTGCGATTATTACTTAACAATCGGAAGGCTTTGGCCTTTCCATTCGGTCATGCCGCCAGATAGGCGCACTGCATTTTCAAAGCCTTCAGCCTTAAGTTTGCGAGTAGCAGCACTCGCTGCCTGACCTAAATTACATACAACGATAATCGGGCGTTGTTTGTACTTGGTTAGCTCGTCCATACGACGATCTAAATCAGAAAGAGGGATGTGCTTTGCATTGGTGATATGACCTGTTGCCCACTCTTTTTTAGGGCGGATATCAACGATGATTGCGTCTTCTTTGTTGATTAGGTTTGTTGCTTGCGCCGGAGTAACGGCTTTGCCTGCTTTACTACGTTCATAAAGAACGAACATCACTAGAGTTAAAAGCCAAGCACCAACCAAGAATGGGTGGTTGCCGATAAATTCGATAAATTGATCCATTTCTAATCCAAATAAGGCCTTACTTGAAGACCATTAAAAACTGTTGATCGACGATTGAGGAGCAATAGTATACCTCGCGATTTTTGACGGTATAAGGGGAAGATACGGTGAAAATGATTATTTAGTGGCAATTATTCTGCTTCGGGCCTTCAATCGTTAGCCTTAAAGGGGCTTTCCAAGTAAAATTGGCGGCAATTTTATAACCGTTGCAACAGAATCCTACAGATATGACACAAACGCGCGCGACAAAAGCTTTGATCATCCTTGATGGTTACGGTGTAGAAAGTTCAGAATCTTCAGCAATTCAGGCAGCTAATACCCCAGTTTGGGATGCACTACTTGCTGATAATCCAAATGCTCGAATCGAAACTTCAGGTATGGCTGTTGGCTTGCCGGATGGACAGATGGGTAACTCAGAAGTTGGCCATATGAACATTGGTGCAGGGCGCACGGTTTATCAAAACTTCACGCGTATCTCCAAAGCGATCGAAGATGGTGACTTCTTCGATAACGAGACGTTAGTGAATGCGATGGATGCCGCCATTTCGCAAGACAAAGCGGTTCACATTTTGGGCTTGTTGTCTCCAGGTGGCGTTCACAGCCATGAAGAGCATATCTTTGCGCTGTTAGAGATGGCTGTTAAGCGTGGTGCGAAAAAGCTTTATGTTCATGCCATTCTTGATGGTCGTGATATGCCGCCACGCTCTGCAGAACCGTCGATTCAACGTACGGAAGAGAAGTTAGCCGAACTCGGTGTGGGTTCCATTGCTTCTGTCGCGGGCCGTTATTTTACAATGGATCGTGATAACCGTTGGGATCGCGTGCAGAACGGTTACGATGCAATGACTATTGGTCAAGCGCCTTGCAAAGCTGAATCTGCTATTCAAGCGCTGAATGAAGCTTATGCACGTGATGAGAACGACGAATTTGTTCAAGCAACCGTAATTACGGATGCTTCTGGCGAAGCGAAAGGTCTAGTAACTGACGGTGATGCGCTAATCTGTGCCAACTTCCGTCCTGACCGTGCTCGTGAAATTACTCGCGCATTTACTGAAGGTAGCAGCTTTGACGGTTTTACACGTGAAAAAGCTCCAGAGCTAGCTGCATATGTAATGATGACTCAGTATGCGTCTGATATTGATGCTGCCTGCGCTTATCCTCCGCAAGCTATTCGAAATGATCTAGGTGAATACCTATCTGGTTTGGGCAAAACCCAATTACGTATCGCTGAAACTGAAAAATATGCTCATGTGACTTTCTTCTTCAATGGCGGTCAGGAAGAGGTATACGAAGGTGAAGATCGTATTTTGGTTCCTTCTCCAGATGTTGCTACTTATGACTTGCAGCCTGAAATGAGTGCGCCGGAAGTGACTGAAAAGTTAGTTGGAGCGATTAGGAGTGGTAAATATGACCTGATCGTTTGTAACTATGCGAACGGTGATATGGTCGGCCATACCGGTAAATTTGATGCGGCTGTTAAAGCTTGTGAAGTTGTTGATGATAGCGTTAAGCAGGTTCTAGAAGCGCTACGAGAAGTCGGTGGTGAAGCATTGATCACAGCTGATCACGGCAATGTTGAGTTGATGGTTAACCCAGAAACAGGCCAGCCTCATACATCTCACACAATCTGGCCAGTGGCGTTGATTTACGATGGCCCACGTGCAGAAAATATCAAGCTAGAAGACGGTGCGCTGTGTGATTTAGCACCAACCCTGCTGTCCTTGATGGACATTGAAGTGCCTGCTGAAATGACAGGCAGATCTTTAGCATCCTTCTAAAGAGGCTTTAAAAAGGGATAACTCGTTTATCCCTTTTTATTTTGTGCAGAAAAATTATGGTGCGATCTTTACCTGCCTTTATTTTCATACTGTTTAGCTTGCTTGCGTCATCTGTGGTGCTAGCAGAGGACAAACAAGCATTAACTGAAAAGCAGATAAAGCAGCTCAATTCACGTATAGCTTCCTTGCAAAAAAACATGCGTTCGCAAGAGGGCGAATCTCGTGAATTGAGTAAAGAACTCCGTGACAGTGAAGTCAAAATTGGCAAGTTAGCCCGTCAGATCCAATCACTGGATAAGCAATTGAGTGGTCTTGGCTCTCACGCTGATTCCCTTGAAAAGAAGCGAGATGCTTTAAAAGTCGAGCTTAAGAAACGTTCTGAACTAATCGCTAAACAGATAGCCCAGCAATATAAAATGGGCAACCAAGCGCGCCTACAGCTACTGCTTACTCAGCGAGATCCTGAAACTTTAGATCGAGCTATTCGCTATTATGACTTCGTAAATGAAGAGTTGCGCCAGGACCTAATTCTTTTCAAAACCAAACTGGCGGATCTTTCCGGAACTGAATTAGAGTTAACCGATACCGAGCAAAAAATGGTCCTCAAGCGCGAAGAATTACGTAAAGAGGTCACTGCTCTGAGGGCCTCTCAAGCGAAGCGAAAAGATACCCTTGCTCGGCTAACAAAAGCCCTCTCCACAGACAAAAAGAAACTTAAACAGCTCAAGCTGGACCAAAAGCGTTTGCGTGCGGTGCTGACTGAAATTGAGAAAAGTTTAAACTTCGCCACTCTTGTTAAAGACGATAAAACCTTTAAACAATTAAAAGGTAAGCTGTCTTGGCCGTTAAAAGGTAAGGTAAAGCAGAATTATGGTACTGTCAGAAATAATATCCGCTATGATGGAATCTGGATTCAGGCGTCAGAAGCTCAGCCTGTAAAAGCGGTTCATCATGGGCGAGTAGTATTTTCAGATTGGCTTAGAGGTTATGGTTTAGTATTGATTATTGATCATGGCTCCGGTTATCTGAGTTTGTATGGTTATAATCAAAGCTTGTTATTAGAAACAGGCGACTGGGTAGCCGCGGGTGATACTATCGCAACGGCAGGGCAGAGTGGGGGCCGTACTCAAACAGGTCTTTATTTTGCGGTTCGTTATAAAGGTAAGCCGAGCAATCCAAAAAGCTGGTTGAAGCGCTAACATTATTAGGGAAGAAATTATGAAGTCAGTTTTATGTTCGGGCGGGTTCAAACGTACCTTGCTTGGTATGGTTGTTATTTCGCTTGTCTCTTTCCCACTTCACGCAGCTGATCCGAAGCCTGCAGATACACCTGCTGTTACAGAAGAAAAAGTATTACCTCTAGATGAACTTCGATTATTCACCGAAGTGTTCCAGCGTATTAAATCCTCTTATGTTGAGCCTGTGGATGATGCACGTCTGCTTGAAGATGCTCTGCGAGGCATGATTGCAGGGTTAGATCCTCATTCTGCGTATTTAGAACCCGATGAGTTTGAGAGTCTGCAAGCCAATACCAGTGGTGAATTTGGTGGTTTAGGCATCGAAGTAGGCTCCGAAGATGGCTTTATTCGTGTTATCACACCAATTGATGATACGCCCGCTCAGCGTGCCGGGGTTAAAGCGGGAGACTTGATTACTAAGCTGGATGATACACCGGTACAAGGCATGCCGCTGAGCGAAGCTGTAGAGCTGATGCGTGGTAAGCCTGGCAGTAAGCTCATTCTAACGATTGTGCGTGAAGGCGAAGAAAAGCCGTTAGAAATTGAAGTGGTACGAGACATTATTCAAGTAGCGAGTGTTAAGAGTCGCATGTTGGATGAGGGTTTCGGCTACTTGCGTGTATCCCAATTCCAAGTGGATTCAGGCAAAGAAGTTAACAAACACCTTAAGCGTTTGATGAAAAATGAGCTGAAAGGTGTGGTGTTGGATCTGCGTAATAACCCGGGTGGTGTGTTACAGGCCGCTGTGGATATCAGCGATACCTTCTTAAAGGATGGATTGATCGTATATACCAAAGGTCGTTTAGCTGAATCTGAACAGCGCTTTAGCGCGACTAGCGATACTTTACTGCCAGAGCTTCCACTTGTTGTCTTGATCAATGGAGGTTCGGCATCGGCTTCAGAGATCGTCGCAGGCGCGCTTCAAGATCAAGAACGTGCAGTTATTATGGGAGTCGATAGTTTTGGTAAGGGTTCGGTTCAAACGGTTCTGCCTTTAACAAAAGAGCGTGCACTGAAAATTACTACGGCTAGATACTACACCCCTAATGGTCGTTCTATTCAGGCGCAAGGCATCAAACCAGATATCGAGGTTAATGATGCTGAGTTAACCCTACGCGAAGGCGGCCCTGAATATTTGAAAGAAAAAGATCTAAGTGGCCATCTTGAAAATGGTGAGAAAAAGGCTGCAGAAGAAGCGAAAAAAGATAACCTTGCAGCGAGAGATTATCAGCTATACGAAGCTTTAAACTTGCTAAAAGCTTTGGCGATTGTGCGTAAGTGATATGCTACTTTTTAGACGGATTTGCTCAGCGGTCATTACTCTAGGTGCTTTAGTTAGCCCTAGCTATGCCGACCCAGTATTCACAGATAACCAGCCGGTGATGGCAATTGTTATTGATGATATTGGTGATAACCGTAAAAAAGGCTTGGCTGCTATTAACCTTCCTGGTGCGATTACCTATGCATTTCTGCCTCACACGCCACACTCCTATGATTTGGCGGAAATCGCATACAAGCAGGGAAAAGAGGTTATATTGCATGCGCCAATGCAAAATAAAGCGGGACTTCGTCTAGGGCCTGGCGCGTTAACTGAGCAGTTGTCTAGACAAGAGATTCAGCAGGTATTGCATAATAGTCTGGATTCGATTCCCCATGTGGTTGGAATGAACAATCATATGGGGAGCCTTTTGACTGAAAACCGTCAAAAGATGAAAGAGATTATGGTTGTGGCAAAGCAGCGTAATATCTTCTTTATCGATAGTGTGACGACAGGCCGTAGTGTGGCTTGGAAGGTGGCGCATGAGCACCAGATTCCCTATCTAGTTAGGGATGTTTTTTTAGATAATAAGCAGAATTGGAATTATATCCACAACCAGTTCAAACAAGCTTTAAGTTTAGCTGTGACTCAGGGGCATGCTGTTGTAATAGGGCACCCTTATCCGGCAACTGTTGAGTATTTATCTGAAGCGCTGCCTATTCTTGAGCAGCTTGGCATTCGTTTAGTGTCGGCGTCTGAGTTGCTTAATATTCGATCTCGTACTCAGTTGCTAATGGCTCAACCGAAAGTGGAGCCTTGCGATCGTAGTGAAGGGCACTGCCAGGCTTTACCGGTAGCGATTAAACATTAAGGCTTTAGATAGCCATTAATATTCCGATCCCATCCCCCGTCAGTTTTATTCCTACCAGAACTGTGAGCGTTTCGAATGCTCTTTTTATCAGCTGATTGCCTTGAGTAATGGCTAAGTGTGCACCTGTGTACGAGCCGATCGTGGCGCCGATCAGCAGTGCAGGTAACCATTCCCAGCGAGGGTCGACTTGCAGTGCTACGGTAATAGCGCCGGTGGAGTTCCAGAACAATCCTACCAGAATCAAGACATAGGTGACGGCCGTTTTGTAGTCTAGACCGAACCAGCGAACGAGCCAGAGTGTTACAAATAAGCCAGTGCCTGAAGTCAAAGAGCCGTTTAAGGCACCAATAACGAACAGTACACCGCCCCCAATGATAAGCCCTAACCGATCTCTGTTACGTGGGTCCGCGGTAAGTCCAAGCGCCTTCTTGCGGAAGGAATAGATGCCTAATCCAGTCGTTAACAGGCCTAAACTGAGTATTGTCCAACCTTCGGGGATATCGATGATGATATCAGCCCCGATAACCACGCCGGGCAGGCCGCATAGCAATATAAATCCACAGAATTTATAGTCCAGTTTGCCTTCGCGCAGATGCCTAATGGTTGCACCTATACCTAGTGCTACGCTGGCGATTTTATGGGTGGCAAGTGCTGTATTGAAACTTAAGCCAAGGAATAGCAGTACGGGGAGTTGCAGTAAGCCTGCTCCGCCTCCGGCCATTGCTGATAAGGCATTGGCGAAAAATGAGAGAACAAACAATCCGCCGTGTTCAATAAGTTGATCCATAGTTGTGCTGGTGGCCCTGTAGGAATAAAAAAGGGGAAGCTAGCTTCCCCTTAAAGAGTCATTGTGCCAAACGTCAATTAGGCTGGACGGAAAGCGCCGGCAGCAATTCGCGGCCATTGCTCGCTCCACTGCTCTGTCGGCGTTCTTCGGAACTCTGTTCTTACGAATTGACGAATACGACCTTCGCAACACGCAAGCATCAAGTTGGCAGTTGCTCCCGCTGTTGTTTCTGTACGTAAGCCCTCTTTGACTTCGGCTTCGCGCAAGATCTGTTTGATCTGTGTTTCTAAGCGTTCGAAGAACTGATTGATACGCTGTCTTAGGCGATCAGTTTCGCCGGTAAGGGCATCACCTGTAAGTAGTCGGGCCATACCTGGATTACGTTCAACGAATGCTAGTAGCAAAGTAAGTACTTGCTCGCATTGTTTGATTGCGCTCGGTTCAACTTGAGTTATCGCAGTAACGCGACTAAACACTGTATCTTCGATAAAGCCGATTAGGCCTTCAAACATGCGTGCTTTACTTGGGAAGTGGCGATAAAGCGCAGCTTCTGATACACCTACTTCCTTAGCGAGGGCCGCGGTCGTAATTTTTTGCCCTGGGTTTTCCAGCATGCGAGCTAGGCTTTGTAAGATTTGCTCGCGGCGGGATACTTTGACTGTTTCGCTCATGGTTCGTCCTTATCCGCGGTTGGTGATCAGAGTACCAACACCTTCATCGGTAAAGATTTCCAGCATGCAGGAGTGCTCTACACGGCCATCAATAATATGAGCGCTGTTTACGCCGCTTTTTACTGCGCTTAATGCACAACCGATTTTAGGTAGCATCCCGCCGTAGATAGTGCCATCTTCGATTAGATCATCTACTTGTTTGGTTGTTAGGCCAGTTAGGATATTACCGTCTTTATCCATTAGACCTTCAATGTTGGTCAATAGAATCAGTTTTTCTGCTTGTAGTACTTCAGCAACTTTACCGGCAACTAAGTCTGCATTGATGTTGTAAGATGCGCCGTCTGCACCCACACCAATAGGTGCAATCACTGGAATGATGTCGGAGTTAACCAGCATATCTAAGACTTTAACGTTAACGCTTTCTACCTCGCCTACGTGACCGATATCTACGATTTCCGGTGCTTCCATTTCAGGAGTCTTGTGCTCAACACGTAGTTTTTTAGCACGTAGAAGCTGACCATCTTTACCTGTTAAGCCGATAGCTTGGCCGCCATTATTATTGATCAGACCTACGATCTGCTTGTTAACCGTGCCGCCCAATACCATTTCAGCAACATCCATGGTTTTGGAATCGGTTACGCGCATACCGTTGATAAAGTGTGATTCGATTTTCAGATCTTCTAATAGTTGTCCGATCTGCGGGCCGCCTCCGTGTACAACAATTGGGTTAATACCAATCAGCTTCATCATCACAATGTCACGGGCAAAGCTGTTTTGCAGCTTTTCATCAATCATGGCGTTACCGCCATATTTGATGACAATGGTTTTGCCGACAAAGCGCTGAATATATGGCATAGCCTCGCTCAATACATGAGCGGTAGTCATGGCATCTTTACGTGTTAGAGGCATAGTCTTTCCTTAAAATTATTATATCAGTGCACCGATTTAATCGGTGCACTCCTGCCGTTTGGGCTTTATTCGTGTGGGATAACGAGACTGCTATCCACTTCATGAAGTTTTTGCTCGAAATCGTTTCGGATGCGCATTAATGCATTGTTTGTTTCTGCTTCAAAACGAAGAACAAGCACAGGTGTTGTATTGGATGCGCGAACTAAGCCCCAGCCATCAGGGTAGTCGACGCGTACACCATCAATATGGTTGGCAGTACCGCCTTCAAAGTATTTTTCCTGAAGGGCTGCGACGATATCGAATTTATTTTCGTCGGTAACCGTGATGTTTAGCTCTGGTGTGCTTACATCTTCAGGGTATTGAGCGAATAGCTCTTCAACGGTTTGATCTGTATTTGCTAAAATTTCAAGCAGACGTGCTGCACTGTATAGCGCATCGTCAAAACCGTACCAACGCTCTTTAAAGAAGATATGACCACTCATTTCGCCGCCAAGCAGTGCGCCGGTTTCTTTGATTTTTTGTTTGATCAAAGAGTGGCCTGTACGCCACATGGTTGCTTTACCGCCTGCTTCGGTAATCACTTTGGCGAGTAGGCGTGAGCATTTTACGTCGAAGATGATTTCTGCGCCTGGATTACGCTTAAGGATCTCTTCGGAAAATAGCATCATGATGCGATCTGGATATACGATATTACCTTCGTTAGTGATTACGCCTACGCGATCGCCATCACCGTCAAATGCTAGGCCTAAATCCGCACCCGTTTCTTTTACCTTCGCGATAGCATCGATCAGATTTTTCGGTTTGCCCGGGTCTGGGTGGTGGTTAGGGAAAGTGCCATCGACTTCACAGTAAAGCGGGATAATCTCACAGCCTAGTTGTTCAATTAACTTAGGCGCTAGCTCAGCTGGAATGCCGTTACCGCAATCGACAACAACTTTTAGCTTTTTATCTAGTTTGATATCCGAAAGGATGCGCTCAAGGTAGCTTTCACGGATATCTAAATCGCGTTTAGAGCCTTCACCTTCTGAGTAGTTTTGCTCAATAATACGTGTTTTAAGAGCTTGGATCTCATCGCCAGACAATGTGTGGCCGTCGATCATCATCTTAAAACCGTTGTAATCAGCAGGGTTGTGACTACCAGTGATCATTACGCCGGTGCATTGACTATCCTGATGTGCTGCGTAATAAAGGGTAGGGGTTGGTACATAGCCTGTATCTATAACTTGGCAGCCACCATCCATTAAACCTTCACTAAATAGTTGTTTAAGGTGCGGGCTGGATAAGCGGCCATCGGCTGCAACATTAACGTTTTCAACACCTTGTGATTTTGCTTCGGCAGCAAAAGCTCTGCCTAGGTGGTAGACCGTATCATCTGTTAAAGCGGAACCGACAATGCCTCGGACATCGTAAGCACGGAAAATTGCGTGGTCTATAGAGTTTAGAGGGTAACGCATGTTAATCCTTTAATATTCACAAAGTTTGAAATCCAAAATTAAGTTATGCAGTTTCGATCTCTTTTTCCGTTACGGCACTTCCATGATACTGAGCTGCGATCTTTTCGATCAGCTTGGTAGCTAACTGACGCTTAGACGCTTGGGGTAAGGTTTCAGTTGTTGTCGCTGAAATAACCGTAACCGCATTTTCGTCGCTGTTAAAACCAATATCTGAGCGAGAAACATCATTTGCGATAATGAGATCTAGGTTTTTACGCTCAAGTTTGCTTTTAGCGTAACTGATAACATCACGTGTCTCAGCAGCAAAACCTACCGTAAATGGTTTTGGTGAACTATTCGCTACAGTGGCAACAATATCTGGGTTTTTAACCAGATGAAGTTCCATGATCTCTTCTGAGCCTTTCTTTATTTTGTGCTCAGCTATAGCTGTAGGGCGGTAGTCCGCTACTGCTGCTGCCGCTATGAAAATGTCGCAAAGTGCAATATCTTCCAAAGAGGCGTTAAGCATCTCTTCGGCGCTTTCTACTGATGTTCTGCCAATGCGAGCTGGTGCAGGCAGATTTACAGGGCCACTGATCAATTTAACTTTGGCGCCGGCTTCCATTGCAGCTTCTGCAAGTGCGTAGCCCATTTTTCCTGAGCTATGGTTGGATATATATCGCACAGGGTCTAATGGTTCACGTGTAGGACCTGCTGTAATAAAGACGGTTTTACCTGTCAGGCTACCCCGGTCAAATTGGGCTGCTGTTAATTCTGCTATTTCTGTCGGTTCTAGCATACGGCCTGGGCCGGTATCGCCGCAGGCTTGCTCTCCTACACCTGGTCCAAACAGCTTTAAGCCTCGAGATTTCAGCGTTGCTGCGTTCTTTTGTGTGCCTTCGTCACGCCACATCGCTTGATTCATTGCAGGGGCTAAGCAGATGGGTGCATCTGTCGCTAGGCAGATCGTTGTTAGTAGATCATCGCCTTGGCCTGAGGCTAAGCGAGCCATAAAGTTAGCACTTGCTGGCGCAATCAGGATCAAATCAGCCCATTTAGCTAATTCAATATGCCCCATGCCCGCTTCTGCTTCGGCATCCAGAAGATGCTGGTGGACGGGATTGCCTGAGAGCGCTTGTAAAGTCAGAGGGGTAATAAACTCGGTTGCAGAGGCTGTCATTACAACCCGAACTTCAGCACCGGCTCCTTTGAGGATTCGAGTTAACTCTGCGCTTTTATAAGCTGCAATACCGCCGGTGATTCCAAGAATAATTTGTTTGTTAGTAAGTCTCTGCATACTGGCTAACTACTGTAATCTTTGCGTTTGTAGCGTCCTAAATATAAATGACGCTGAAATGAAAAGGATCGATACCATACCATTTCCGAGTAAAGTTTCGTAGATTGTATGGCTTAAATTAAAGCAATTCATCAAGGATGATGACTCTTCTCAAGGTTTGAATGCCTGTGCTCCGTATGAGGTAAATAGAGAAGAGATAAAATGGAGACCTCTTATGTCTATTTCGCATTGGCCAGAAGCCGAGCGGCCACGGGAAAAACTTTTACTTCAAGGCGCGGCTGCGCTGTCAGATGCCGAACTCTTAGCTATTTTTTTACGTACAGGAGTAAAAGGTAAAAGTGCGGTTGATCTGGCCCGTGATCTATTAACTACATTTGGTTCTTTGCGAGCACTTCTTGAAAGTGATCAAAAAGCATTTTGTGCTGCGCATGGTTTAGGTTCTGCAAAATTTGTTCAATTGCAGGCCGTATTGGAAATGAGTCGCAGGCATCTTCAAGCCTCTATTGAAAAAGGCAATGCGATGGAGAGGCCGGAGCAGGTTAAAAACTATCTGGCTTCGCAATTGCGCCATCATCAAAGAGAGGTGTTTGCCTGTCTCTTTCTGGATAACAAACACCGCGTACTTAAATATGAACCGCTATTTTTTGGCACGATTAACGCAGCGGCAGTGTATCCCCGCGAGGTCGTCGCAAAAGCATTGGAGCACAATGCTGCGGCGGTTATCCTTGCTCATAATCACCCATCGGGTGTTGCTGAGCCCAGTATGGCTGATCAGCATATAACCGAACGACTTAAAAACGCATTGGAGATGATCGAAGTTAGGGTTTTAGATCATATGATTGTCGGGGATCTTGAGATTGTTTCGTTTGCTGAGCGGGGATTATTATAAAAGTTATTAAGTGCTGGTGAATGTGTATGCTCTTGTGTATAATTCGCGGCCTTCTATCCATACTCCGGTACGGTATCTTGTCTAGTTACGGGACGCTCCGCCTGAGAAACGGTTTGGACTCTGGAGAGTACAGAGGCTTTTCCTTACGCCGTTTCAATAAAAAAAGAGAATAAAGGATAGATTCGTAACCCTTAATTTTAAAGGCTTTATAATATGTCTAAAGTTTGCATGGTAACTGGTAAGCGTCCAGTTACAGGAAACAATGTTTCCCACTCACAGCGTAAAACACGCCGTCGTTTTCTTCCAAACCTGCACTGGCACCGTTTCTGGGTAGAAAGCGAAAACAAATTCGTACGTCTACGTGTTTCCTCTAAAGGTATGCGTATCATCGACAAAAAAGGCATCGACGCAGTTCTAGCTGAAGTTCGTGCTAACGGCATCAAAGTTTAAGGAGCTGAATCATGGCTAAAGGCGCACGCGAAAAGATCAAGCTAGTTTCTTCTGCTGGCACAGGTCACTTCTACACTACTGACAAGAACAAGCGTAACACTCCTGAAAAGATGGTGTTCAAAAAGTACGATCCAGTAGTACGTAAGCACGTTGAGTACAAAGAAGCTAAAATCAAGTAATTGATTTTCTTCTCATAAAAAACCCAGCCTAGGCTGGGTTTTTTATTGTCTGCGGTTTAGCAACCGCAGATTAATCTGCGGCTGCCTTAGGGTGGTTGATTAACTGTAAACTCTCTTCAGCGAAACCGAAGCCTGCTTCTGTGTAGAAGTTAAATACCGTATGAATGCCACCGTCTACCAGCTGTTTATGTTCATCTGGGAAACGAGCAATCGCTGCTATTTCTCCTGGATAGTTGGCGCTATGTAGCTGTTCTGCAATGTTCAGACTGTCTTCAATTGATGGTAATGCTAATAAGACTAGCTTGATGTTTTTGACGTCCATTTTGCACCAAAGGTCTGCATCCTCACCATCGCCATAGAAGACGTGAAGCCCTTTCTGTTGAAATTTCTGAATACGGCTACGGTCTGCATCCATCCCCCATACATTGTCCCCAACAATACTATGTAGGGCGTTGAACGCGCCTTTGCCGACACGGCCAAGTCCAATCACCAATATTTCAGAGTCTTTCGGCTGAACAAAGATATCGCTTGGAAGTGGTGTGTTTGATTCGTAACTTTTAATCTTCTCTTTATGGCGTAAATAAAAGGAATGCGCAGAACGGTAGACTACACTGGTTAGGATAAATGATAGTGAAACAGCAAGAGCTAGAATGACCAACCACTCTTTACTTAGCCAGCCGCTATCTACACAAAGATAAGCAACAATTAATCCGAATTCACTGAAGTTACTCAGTGCTAAGGCACATAGATAAGAGGTTCGTCCGCGAAGATTCAAGCGGGTGAAAATTCCAAAGAACATGATGTATTTTAATGGAATTAGAACCGCAAGGATCGCTGCCATGCCTAGCATTGACCAGTCAGGTAAAGCCGTGAATCCAATGGATAGGAAGAAACCAATCAGGAATAAATCTTTAAAGCTTAAAAGAGATTTAGTTAATTCGCTCGCTTTAGGGTGAGTGCTCAGTAGCATGCCGAAGACAAGCGCACCTAAATCACCTTTTACGCCTACTAGGCTGAAGAGTTCATAACCACCTAGTGCTAGGAAAAAGCCGGCCAAAGGCAACAATTCACCATGACCTGCTCGCATTAGTAAATGATTCAGCAGAGGTCGAACGAAGACCAAGCCGAACAGGCCTAGGGCCCATATCGATGGAATCTTCCCCGTGGCTGCGACAAGGAACAGAACGGCAACAATATCTTGCATAACCAAAACGCCAATAGCGAGTTGACCATGTCGGGTTTTCATTTCACCGCTTTCTTCTAAGAGCTTCACGATACATACGGTACTGCTGAAGCTAAGGGCGAAACCGATCAATGCGGCAGATTTAAGATCTAGATCTGAAAAGTACGGAATGGATAGGCTGGCGAGCAATAAAAAAGCGGAGCCGGCTAAAAGAGTCCAGAGGGTCATATGAGACAGGGTGCTGGCCCATACTTCGGTTTTTAATAGATCTTTTACATTTAATTTAAGGCCGATGGTAAAAAGCATCAAAGTGATACCTAGGTCAGCCAAGGTTTGTAAACTATCTACTGGTTCAACACCAATAAAATGCAGGAAGAAGCCTGCAAATAGGTACCCTATAAGAGGGGGCATCTCAATCAATCGCAGTGTGTAAC
The DNA here is from genome assembly GCF_047778095.1 of Neptuniibacter sp. QD48_11. GTDB lineage: Bacteria > Pseudomonadota > Gammaproteobacteria > Pseudomonadales > Balneatricaceae > Neptuniibacter. Next base: position 2,807,618 of record NZ_CP180551.1, on the reverse strand, counting down.
CGCAGACGAATGCAAATAAGATCCAGATAAAATCCATTGAGTACAAATCACCTTACTAAATTAGACCTAGAATGTAGCATAGCTTGACTAACGTCGGCATTGAGATAAGCCCTTAATTCATTGATTTTATGTTAGTCTAAGCTTTCAATGTTGTATCACAGTTGAAATTCATGCCTGAATTGCCAGAAGTAGAAACGACCTGTCGAGGCATTAGCCCTCATATTAATCAGCAAAAAGTAACCCGTTTGCTGATTCGAAATCCGAACCTCCGTTGGCCGATTCCTGATTTTTTAGCGGACGAGATAGAAGGGCAGGTGATCGAGTCTGTTGGTCGCCGCGGAAAATACATTCTTCTTAAAATATCTACCGGTGAAGTGATGGTGCATTTGGGGATGTCAGGTAGCTTAAGAATTGTTGAGCAGGATGAGCCTGTTCTTAAACATGATCATGTGGATTTCTGTTTTGGGAATGGTAAAGCTTTACGGTTAACGGATCCGCGTCGCTTTGGCTCAGTATTATGGCAATCGCTTAATGAACACCATGAACTGCTATATAAGTTAGGCCCAGAACCTCTTAGTGAGCAATTTGATGCTAAGCATCTCCATGCGATCTGCGCTGGACGTAAAGCGGCTATCAAACAAGTGATTATGGATAGTAAAGTTGTGGTTGGGGTTGGAAATATCTATGCCACCGAAGCGCTCTTTCTATCAGGTATCGATCCGAGGCGAGCAGCAGGTAATATTTCTTATGAACTCTTAGCGTGTTTAGTTGAGAATATTAAAAAAGTGTTGGCTGCTGCAATTGAGCAAGGTGGTACTACGCTGAAAGATTTTGTTGGCGGTGATGGTAAGCCGGGATACTTTAAGCAAAAGCTCAATGTTTACGGTCGAAAAGGGGAGCCTTGTGTACAGTGTATGGCTCCATTAACAGAAGTACGCTTGGGGCAGCGCTCCACAGTGTTTTGTAAACACTGCCAGCGATAAGTTGAGTTGATTATGAGTGTTCAAATCAGACCGCCTATTTTGTCCCAAGAAGGTTGTAGTTTACGTGTTGATCTGCGTGACAAGCTGAATTTAGAGCAGTTTTTAAAACACCGTACAGCCTTTTGTGTTGGTGCAAATGCTGTTCATTGTGAGTTGTACGAGTACGCTCCCGATGCGCCAACGATTATTTTTCTACCGGGAATTGGTACCTACTGTGAACTCTATGCAGAGTTACTGTGTAAGTTATCTCTGCAAGGCTTTAATGTTATTGGTGTTGATCCTCTAGGGCATGGTTATTCAGGCGGGTCTAGGGGGCATTACACTGTAGATCAGATGTGTGATGCTGTATCGGACGTTTTAGATGTATTGCAGCAGCGCTTTAAAGGCCCATTTGGTGTTTACGGTTATTCAATAGGTGCATTGCTTGCTGTTGCTGCAGCTGAAAAGGATGAGCGCCTATCTACAGTCCTTTGCGGGACGTTATTGGTACCTGATTTAGCTCCCGATGTTACTTATCGAATGGGTTGGAACTGGACATGGGCATCGTCCTTAATGCTGCCAGGGTATAAAGTGCCATTAAAATCTTTCGTTGATTTTGAGCAGTTGTTAAAGGGGCATCCTGCAGGTGCCGCAATTAATAATGATCCATTAATTGTTTTTGATTACCCACTCAAAACGTTGTCTAGTCTGTTTAACCATCGCTGCAACATTGTGAATAGAGTACACCGTTTCTCTGCTGCTATTTTGCATGGAGATAAAGATGAAGTTTTACCCGTGAGCTATTCTCAGCGCTTGATGAATTATTGTGAGCAACCTATGGAGTTGTTGGTAATGAAACGCCAAGGTCATATGGTGCCTTTATTGCAACCTGATCTAGTTGTGACTATGGCCGCGCAATGGTTCGAGCAGGAGTTTTCTAAAGAGATGGCTGCTGCAGTTTTGTAATTGAACTGTCAAAAAGTGTTCATTTCGCTGTCACCTAGTACTTCCATCATCTGAAAGCATGATGAAAGTATTGGGAGATACTGACAATGAGTGCTATTCGACTAGTAACAGCGTTTGATTTACTCACCTTTAATTGGTGTTTGGGCCTTCCTAAAGCAGCTCAAATTGCTTCGGTAAGTCGGCAAGTTTCTCGATTAGGTGATGGTGTTTTATACCTATTCATTGGCTTTGCCCTTGCTCTTTTTGAGCAGCAGTTTGGTCTTTTGTTTTTGTTGGTGGGGCTATTTGCTTATGCCATTGAACTGCCGCTCTACCTTATTCTTAAAAATACTATAAAGCGTGATCGGCCTTGTGATTCGTTGCCGTTTGAAGCTTATATAGTTCCGTCTGATAAATTTAGCTTCCCATCTGGTCATTCTGCTGCTGCGTTTGTATTTGCTGCGCTTGTCGCACATTTTTATCCTGAATTTGCGGTTGTATCCTATGTTTTAGCTGTCGCTATAGGTATGTCTCGGGTTCTTCTTGGTGTGCACTATCCAACAGATATTCTAGCTGGTGCAGTACTGGGCTTAAGCTCTGCAGCTGCTGCGATTTCGCTAATTCCTTTCTTGTCCTTGATGGTCTGAGCTGATGCGTATTCTTTATGGTGTACAAGCTACAGGGAATGGTCATATCACTCGTGCACGGGTGATGGCTCCGGCATTAGAGAAGGAAGGCATCAAAGTTGATTATCTGTTTAGTGGCCGAGAACCTGAGAAGCTTTTCAATATGGAACCCTTTGGTGATTACCAATGCCGAAGGGGCTTAACCTTTTATATGCAGGGTAGTAAGGTCGATCATTGGAAAACATTTACGAAAAACAATGTTTTTCAACTGCTAAGAGATATTAAGGCGCTCGACCTTACGGGATATGACCTTGTGATTACTGATTTCGAACCGGTAACTGCGTGGGCGGCGAAATTGAAAGGCGTTAAGAGTGTTGGTATTGCTCATCAATATGCTTTTCTGCATGATTTGCCCGATAAAAAATCAGGGCCTTTACTCAAGGCTCAGGTAAAGTCATTTGCGCCAGCTAATATTCCTATTGGTTTGCATTGGGATCGTTTCGATCAAGATATCTGCCCACCATTAATTCAAAAGCCTTTGTTTAGTCCAATCCTTACCGAGAAGAAAGTGGTGGTCTACCTGCCTCATGATGATCTTGAGTCTATGATGCCTGCCTTTAAACAATACAGTCATGCCCACTTCTTTATCTATTCTTCAGTTGATCAGCCCTTGGATCAAGGAAACTGCCATGTCAGGCCTTTTTCGCGAATGGGGTTTCAGCAAGACCTATCTGATTGTGAAGGGGTGATTTGTAATTCCGGTTTTGGCTTGTTAAGTGAAGCTTTGCAATATGGAAAAAAGATAATGACCTTGCCGCAAAAAGGTCAGGCTGAGCAAGAATCCAATGCTGAGATATTGGAAATCCTTGGTTTAGGTAGAGTCGTAGACGCTTTAGACTGTCAAAAGATAGGAGCTTGGCTTGAATCGCCACAAGCAGAACCTTTCTACATTCCTGATGTTGCGACTCCATTAGCTAAATGGATTAAAGCAGGTTGTAATGTATCTATTGAGAATCTTATTGAAGAAACGTGGTTGGCGCAGCCTACTTACGTAACGGCATAAGGTTTTTAGTAAAGAGAGCGGGAATATTTGTAGGGAAAAAGTAAGGGGTTGCTCCTTCCGTGAAGCAACCCCCTTGCTGGCTTCCATAATCCTTGCGGTCTTTGTCCTAGGGCATCAATGCCATCCTTTCCGCTTATCGAGGCCGTCCTTTGTATTCGTTCCATGAACAGGAGATCCACGTTTCTAATTATGCCTTCTGCCACTGGAAAGGAAATAAGAAAAATTCTTAATTTCATTTGTAAGGTCTAACTCGGGCAATATGCCCGCAGGAATGATCACAATATAAACAAAAAGGGCGCCTCATCCATGAGGCGCCCTTTTCTTTGGCTCCATAATCCTTGCGGTCTTTGTCCTAGGGCGTCATGCCATCCTTTCCGCTTATCGAGGCCGTCCTTTATATTCAGTCCGTGAACAGGAGATCCATGAAGCTAATTATGGCTGGAAATACGTAAAAAAAAATAAGAATTATTCTTAATTTCTGTCATCCCGAAAATTCAGGGAATAATTCCCGAATAGTGGGAATTGTAGGGGAAGTGGAGAAGTGTATATAAACAAAAAGGGCGCCTCATCCATTGAGGCGCCCTTTTCTATGGCTTCCATAATCCTTGCGGTCTTTGTCCTAGGGCTTCAATGCCATCCGTTCCGCTTATCGAGGCCTTCCTTGTATTCTTTCCGTGAACAGGAGATCCATGTCATCAAGTATGGCTGGAAATACGGGAAAAGAAATAAGAAAAATTCTTAATTTAAAGAATTCTGTATTTGATGGGTAAGATGCTTGTTTTGTGTAGGGTAGATACGAAAAGGGCGCCTCTTCCAATGAGGCGCCCTTTTCTATGGCTTCCATAATCCTTGCGGTCTTTGTCCTAGGGCATCAATGCCATCCGTTCCGCTTATCGAGGCCTTCCTTGTATTCTTTCCATGAACAGGAGATCCATGTAACTCATTATGAACGTATATACGCTAAAAAAAATAAGAAAAATTCCTAATTTTTCTTATTTGTATATTTTTTTATCTGATTTTTGTCTAGATGAAGGAGTTTCAGGTGCTTTTCTGGACAGAATACAGGTGAGTCTTTAAACTTGGATTTTGTCTTGGTCGGGGTGCCCTTTGGGGCTGAGAGTAAACCCGTTGAACCTGATCCGGTTTGTTCCGGCGTAGGAAATCGAGATTTCATTTCTATGTATTTATGTATTTTAAATTTGGTTCATGTAGCTCCTGCTATAAGGGGTTATGATGGCTAATATTTCTTCCGCAATCCCTAATGTGCTTACTATTGCTGGGTCTGATTCCGGTGGTGGTGCAGGTATTCAAGCAGATTTAAAAACCTTCTCAGCAATAGGGGCTTACGGCACATCCGCTATTACCGTTTTAACTGCACAAAATACTCAGTCAGTTAAAAGTGTCTACCCTGTTTCGGCTGATTTTTTATTACAGCAGTTAGATGCTGTATTTGATGATATTGAAATCAATGCGGTTAAAACGGGGATGTTGGGTAATTCCGATATGGTTTTGACTGTTGCGTCGTTCTTGAAAAGTAAAAATGTTCCGCTGGTTATTGATCCCGTTATGGTATCGACTAGTGGCAGCAAACTTCTGAGCGATGATGGTATTGATAGCTTAGTAAAACATTTGATTCCGATAGCGGACATTATCACGCCTAATTTGCCTGAAGCAGCTGCAATGCTTGGCCAATCCGAACCTAAAGATCGCACGGGTATGGCTGACATGGCTGCTGAATTGCTGGGATTAGGCGCTAAGCAGGTGCTGTTGAAAGGCGGACATTTGCAGGGTAAAGAGTGCCCGGACATTTACTATGATGGGCAGGAGTTCATCGAGTTCCTTAGTCCTAGGGTAAATACGAACAACACCCATGGTACAGGGTGCACATTGGCAGCGGCTATTACCGCTTACCTAGCCAAAGGGGAGTCGCCTGCAACGGCGGTAAAACTGGCTAAAGACTATATTACATCTGCTTTGCGAGGGGCGGACAAACTGAACGTGGGTGCAGGTCATGGCCCAGTTAATCATTTTCATGCGTATTGGTCGTAGTTGTATCGACGCTGATGAAAGCAATATAAGAACAGGTTGAACGATGGTAGATAATAATTCAGAGCAAAATCAGGCATTGAGCCAGACGGCTAAGGTGGATACAGATTCTGTACAGCCGTTTCCTAAATCGCGCAAAGTTTATGTTGAAGGTTCTAGACCTGATATTCGTGTTCCAATGCGCGAAATTAGTTTAGATGACACGCCAACAGGTTTTGGTGGTGAGAAGAATGATCCACTTTATGTTTACGACACATCAGGTCCATACACTGATCCAGAAGTAGCTATCGATGTACGTAAAGGTTTACAGCCTGTTCGTGAGGCTTGGATTCTAGAGCGTGAAGATACTGAGCAGTTGGACAAGCTGACTTCTGAATATGGTCGTGTTCGTGAAGCTGACCTGCGCCTTGATGAGTTGCGTTTTGAGCTAACGCGTAAGCCGCGCCGCGCTCAAGCGGGTAAAAATGTGACGCAGTTGCATTATGCTCGTAAAGGTATTATTACTCCTGAAATGGAATATATTGCTATTCGCGAAAACATGAAGCTAGCGAAAGCAAAAGCGGAAGGTAATGTGGTTGCAGAACAGCATCCAGGTTTTAATTTTGGTGCAAACCTTCCAGAAGAGATTACGCCTGAATTCGTACGTCAGGAAGTTGCTGAAGGCCGTGCGATTATCCCTGCCAATATTAACCACCCTGAAGTTGAGCCGATGATTATCGGTCGTAACTTCTTGGTTAAAATCAACGGTAACATTGGTAACTCTGCTGTAACTTCTTCTATCGAAGAAGAGGTAGAGAAAATGACCTGGGGCACACGTTGGGGTGCAGATACCATCATGGATCTGTCCACAGGTAAGAATATTCATGAAACACGTGAGTGGATCATGCGTAACTCGCCAGTCCCAATTGGTACGGTACCAATCTATCAGGCTCTTGAAAAAGTTAATGGCGTAGCTGAAGACCTAAATTGGGAAGTTTTTAAAGATACGCTTATTGAGCAAGCTGAGCAGGGTGTGGATTACTTCACGATCCATGCGGGTGTACTACTACGCTATGTACCTATGACTGCTAAGCGTATGACTGGTATCGTATCTCGCGGTGGCTCTATCATGGCGAAGTGGTGCTTGGCGCATCACGAAGAAAACTTCCTGTACACGCACTTCCGTGAGATCTGTGAAATCTGTCAGGCATACGATGTATCTTTCTCTTTGGGAGATGGCCTGCGTCCAGGTTCTGTTTATGATGCGAACGATGAAGCGCAATTTGCAGAGCTAGAAACCTTAGGCGAACTTACTAAGATCGCTTGGGAGTATGATGTTCAGGTAATGATCGAAGGCCCAGGTCACGTACCTATGCATATGATCAAAGAGAACATGGATAAGCAGTTGAAAGAATGTCACGAAGCGCCTTTCTACACGCTGGGTCCATTGACGACCGATATTGCACCGGGTTACGACCACATTACATCAGGTATTGGTGCTGCGATGATCGGTTGGTACGGCTGTGCCATGCTATGTTATGTGACGCCTAAAGAGCATCTGGGTCTACCTAACAAGGCTGATGTAAAAGAAGGAATCATCACATATAAGATTGCTGCTCATGCTGCCGATTTAGCGAAAGGTCATCCAGGTGCTCAGATTCGTGATAATGCGATGTCTAAAGCTCGCTTCGAATTCCGTTGGGAAGACCAGTTCAACATTGGCTTGGACCCAGATACGGCGCGTGCTTACCATGATGAAACTCTGCCTAAAGAGTCTGCGAAAGTAGCGCATTTCTGTTCTATGTGCGGACCTAAATTCTGTTCTATGAAAATCTCGCAAGAGGTTCGTGAGCTGGATGATGAGGAAGTAGCAGCAATTAATGCGAAAGCTGATCAAGGGATGCAGGAGAAATCAGCTGAATTTAAAGAAACAGGCGCTGAGATCTATCATAAGGTCTAGCCACTGAGTTTATAAAAAAGCCGCTCGTGCGGCTTTTTTTGTATATTAGAGGAATCACTGATGAGTGATGAACTACTTAAATATCTGCTGGTGGGATTATTAGTACTGTTTGCTTTTATTCCTGTTACCTTGAATGCGATTCGCCGATCCCGCGAAAACCCACCGCCCATGGCAGCGAATGATCGTAAACTTTACCGATTATGGCGTTCGGACCCAGAAGCATATCAGCGCCAATATGGTAAGTTAGACGAAGAGTATGCAAAGGCGCAGGAAGAGAAAAAATCTAAAAAATAGAATTGATGTCAATTCTTATCAAGTTAGGTGAAAAGCAGGTTTGTAATGCCTAATTTGACCTATATCGCACGGCCTAAAATTTTGATGCTGATTTTCTTGATGTATATCAACAATTGCAGGCCGTTCTCCCTAAATATCCTATAGCGTATACGTTTTCTAGTGGTTAGCATTTATCCCGTTTACCATTAATAATGTGATTTCGCTCTATGTTTAATCGTTTTACGCATTTTGGGGTAAAGAATGCAAACTGTCTGGTCGGTTCTTTTGACTGATGAATGACGGTATTTTTATTCCACTGATCAATAACGTTGCTCTGTTGCTAGCGATGGGTGCGTTGTATGATATTTTTTCTTTTGAACACAAGCGGTTATCTGTTCTTAAGAAAGTTATCAGTGGAATTCTAATAGGTGTAATCGGGATCGCAATTATGTCGATGCCGCTATCCATTGTTAGTGGTGTGTTGATTGATGCGCGTTCCATTCTCCTCTCTGTAACCGGCTTATTTTTCGGTTTTATCCCCACAGTTATCGCTGTAGCGATTACGGTTGCTTTTCGATTGTTCGAAGGTGGACAAGGCATCTTTGCAGGATTTCTCATTATTGTCAGTTCTTCAGGCCTAGGGTTGTTGTGCCACTATTGGCGGGTGAACCTAAATGAGAGTAGGGCGGTCGCTTGGTGGCAGTTGTATTTATTGGGTGTAGTTGTCCACATCGTGATGTTGTTTTCTCTGCTGGTTCTTCCGTTTTCGACGGTGGATCTGTTACTGAGTGAGTTAGCATTACCTATTATGCTGATGTTCCCTATAGTGACGGTGCTGCTCGGGATTTTATTAACGCATCAGATAGAACGCCGTAAAGCTGAGTTAGCGCTGAAACAGAGTGAATATGAAAGTGATCTTTCCCGGCAAAAATTAGAAGCAATTTTTGCGGCGATTCCTGACCTGTTATTTGAAATGGATAGTCAGGGGCGTTATTACGCCTGCCATAGTGCCCAGAAAGATGAGCTAATCGCGTCAGAGTCAGAGCTTATTGGTAAGACTGTGTTTGATGTCATGCCTTTTGCTGCTGCTACAACAGTGGTGCAAGCTTTGAATGATGCAGAAAAAAATGGTCTATCCAGAGGTCACCAAATACGCTTACCTTTAGCAAAAGGGGAAAGGGAGTTTGAGTTATCAGTGTCGTTAAAGGTAGGTGCTGGTCATGAACTACCGCATTTTATTGTGCTCTCTAGAGATGTTACTGAGCGTAAACGTGCTGAAAAAGAGCTGCATATAGCGGCAACGGCTTTTGATTCGCAAGAGGGAATGTTAATTACAGATTCCGAGTATTCCATTCTTAGGGTTAATAGCGCCTTTACACGTGTTACTGGCTACGAACCTGATGAGGTGATAGGCAAAAAACCTTCGATATTACAGTCAGGGCAGCATTCGGCTTCATTTTACAAAGATATGATGGGGCAGTTACACGAAGAAAAGTACTGGCAGGGCGAAATTTGGAATAAGCGTAAATCAGGGGAAATTTATCCACAGTATCTGACGATAACCGCTGTACAAGGGGATGCAGGAGAAATTACCAACTACGTTGGAGCGTTTACGGATATCACTCAGAGAAAAAGAGATGAAGCAAACATCCATAAATTGGCTTTTTATGATGTGCTTACGGGGCTGCCTAATCGGCGTTCATTGCAAGAGCGTTTAAGTAGTGCCATTCATTCTTGCCGGATAACAGATCAATTGGGGGCTGTTCTCTTTATTGATCTAGATAATTTTAAAAATTTGAATGACACTCAAGGCCATGATCAAGGCGATCTGCTGTTGATCGAAGTAGCAAACAGGCTGAATAACTGTGTTCGTAATGCCGATATGGTCGCTCGTTTGGGCGGTGATGAATTTATTATCGTATTGGAAAACTTGGGTATAGAAGAAAGCATCGCTTTAGCTCAAGTTGGTGGGATTGTGGATAAGTTAATTGTAGCGATACAGCAACAAGTCTCTCTCGATAGTATTCAATACCACACTGCATGTAGTGTTGGTATAACACTGTTTGATAGCGACGATGTGGTAGACAGTGTGATGAAACGTTCTGATATGGCGATGTATCAGGCGAAAGAGTCAGGTAAAAATACCTATAGATTTTATGATCCAGAAGCTGAAAAGGCGCTCTGTAGTATGGCGGCGTTGGAGTCAGATCTTCGTAAAGCTTTATCTGAACAGCAGTTAGAGCTGCATTATCAGGCTCAGTACCATAAAGACGAATTGATTGGTGCTGAAGCATTGGTGCGTTGGCACCACCCAGAGCGAGGTTTAGTTTCACCTGCTGAGTTCATTCCTCTTGCGGAAGATACAGGCCTTATTGTACCTATCGGGGATTGGATTCTATCCCAAGCTTGTCAGCAGCTTAAGAAATGGCAAACTGATCCCAATCTGCCCACTTTGAGTCTTGCTGTGAATGTCAGTGCGCGCCAGTTTATGCAGGAGCACTTTGTTGCTGAAGTTGCTGATTGTATCCACCGCTATGGTATTCAACCTGATCTTTTGAAGTTGGAGTTAACAGAAAGCCTTGTATTACAAGACATCGAAGACACGGTTGATAAAATGCATCAGCTGCGTAAGTTGGGTATCCGTTTCTCTTTAGATGATTTTGGTACAGGGTATTCTTCACTGTTACATTTGAAACGTTTACCGCTGGATCAAATTAAAATTGATCGCTCCTTCATTCGTGATGTAATTCAAGACAAAGATGATGCAGAGATTGTCCAAGCAATAATCGCCATGGGTCATAATCTTGGATTAAATGTTATAGCGGAAGGTGTTGAAACTGAGGCGCAGTGTATGTTCCTAGCGGAACATAATTGTACAGATTACCAGGGTTACTTCTTTGGTAAACCGTTGCCTGTGGATGAATTTGAAACTGCCAGCTCTAAAAAGCCCTTAGCAAGTTAAACCTGCAATAGGGTTTAATAAGAGTTCATCTGCTGATCCCAGAAGCGTTCCAGTTGTCGCAGGTTAGACCTCAATGTAGACATATCGTTTTCTTCCATTAAGCGCTCTGCACTGATCTCTTCCAATTGTTGATCAAACAGCTCTGCAATCAGGTTGTGGACAGCTAAGCCTTTTTGACTGAGCTTTATACGGACTGAACGTAGGTCGTGTTCTGAACGTTCTTGCTTGATATAACCGTTGCCGACCATTTTCTTTAAGTTATATGAAACATTAGAGCCTAGATAATAGCCTCGTGTTCTTAACTCGCTGGCTGTCATTTCTCGATCAGCGATGTTATGCAGTAGGAGAGCTTGAACGCTATTTATATCGGTATAGCCTAACGCTTCAAGGCGATATTTAAGAATATCAAGGATTCTACGGTGTAACCGTTCGATCAGTCTCAAGCAATCTAGGAAATCCGTTTTATTGTTTGAACTTAGTTCTGATTGTTGTGAACTCATTGAATTGTAAGCCTTGATATCAATATTCGTATTTTAAATAGTAATCCTGAATCTGTCGTAATAGCAAAGAAAAAGCACATTAATGAGCGTTTGTTTGCGCATAATTTCAAATACGTATTTAGTAATTACAAATAATGCTGCTACTATTACAGTCAGGCTCAATGAGATCTGGACTAACCTTTTGGTTTTTTTGGATTGTTGAGTTGTTTCCAGCGAATAGATCCTCTCTCGATAAAGGCAAACCAGAAGCAATTCTGGGACGCAAAGTCACAGATCCCACGTGGATGGCTGGGCTATCGAAAGAGAGATTTTTTATTTCTTCAGCGGATGATTCTCCGGTAACTGCCTTTCTACCCATAAAGCTAATTTATGTTTCATGTTGGGCTCAGAGACTTGATCCTTTGCTAAGGCTTGAATAAGTCCGTCATTCACTAGTAAGCGATAAATTGCTTTAATTTTGCTTGAAGCACTATCAGTGGCTTCAAAGTGGCCTGCACCGCGCTTTTCAAAGTAGATAGCACCTATCTTAAGGGCTTCTTTTACTAGCTCTGCTTCATGCTTATGTTTTTTCATGGCTTCTTCCCAAAGTCCTTGTAGATAAATATCTACTAACTTTGAATCTAAATTTCTAAAAAGACAAGCGGTCGCTCTAGTGCTTTGGTGCGTAAAGCTTTGCCTTTAACTCAGGCCTGATATACTTGCGGTTTATCAGTATCTACTTCCATTGGCGATCGTATGAAATACAGAATTATTCCGGTTACTCCGTTTCAGCAGAATTGTTCCCTTATTTGGTGTGAACAAACCATGAAAGCAGCGGTGGTTGACCCAGGCGGTGATCTAGATCGAATTCTAGCTGCGGCAGAGGAAGAGGGTGTTGAATTAGAGAAAATTCTTTTGACTCATGCGCACATCGATCATGCTGGTGGAACGGCTGAATTAGCTGCATCCAAAAAATTACCAATCGAGGGGCCTCATAAAGGCGACCGATTTTGGATTGAAGGTATGGCACAGCAGTGCAATATGTTTAACTTTCCGCCTTGTGAAACCTTTACTCCGGATCGCTGGTTAGATGATGGTGATACTGTTCAGGTAGGTGAATCAACGCTAAACGTTATTCACTGCCCAGGTCATACGCCAGGTCACGTTGTGTTTCATCATGTAGAAGATCAGATGGCGCTGGTGGGGGATGTTCTTTTCAATGGTTCTATTGGTCGTACCGACTTTCCTCAGGGAAATCACCAAGAATTGATCGATTCAATTAAGTTGAAGCTGTTCCCGCTAGGTCAGTCGATCGAGTTTATTCCAGGGCATGGACCGGGCTCAACCTTTGGTCGAGAGATGCAAAGCAACCCGTATGTTCGATAGGCTTGATAGCCTGATTTATTATTTGTGCAGCAGTTGCACATGCTCAAATAGTTGAGCGTCTAGTTGTTTCTTTTTGTCGATAATATGTTGTAACGGAGTCTCATTGATGGCTCCGTTTTTTATGCCAATCATTACATCGTTATAACCACCGCAAAGATAATCTACAGCCGCAGCTCCTAGACAGGATGCAAGTACTCGGTCATGCCCTGTAGGGCGGCCGCCTCTTTGTATGTGACCCAAAATACAGACCTTAGGTTGCTGGCCATGCTGCTCTAATTGTTTAGCTAAATTGTATGTAAGGCCCGGGGTAGGTCCCTCCGCTACAACAATAATCCCGCTTGATCCTTTGCCTTGTGCGCGGTTGTTGGCAAGCTGAAATGAGATAGCGTCTACTTTAACTTCATACTCAGGAATAACGACCAACTCTGCACCACAGGCTATCCCTACATGGGTAGCTATAAAGCCGGAGTTTCGGCCCATGACCTCTACTAAAAACAAGCTCTCGTGAGATAGGGCTGTATCACGGATTTTGTCTATAGCATCGAGAGCAGTGTTAACGGCTGTGTCAAAACCAATTGTGTCATCAGTGCCGTAGATATCGTTATCTATAGTGCCAGGCAGACCAATCACACGAATCGAGCTTTCCGAGGCTAGCATGTGAGCCCCAGTTAAAGAGCCATCACCGCCAATTACGACTAGGCTATCAATACCTTTTTTGAGCAAAACCTCGGCTGCCTGATGCCTAACCGCTGGATCAAGAAAAGCTAGGCAGCGATCACTTTTGAGTAATGTCCCCCCTCGTTGGACAATGTTGGTTACAGATGCGGAGTTCATTTCAAATAAATCTCCGATAATTAAGCCGCTGTAACCTTTGTTTACGCCATACACTTGAATGTTTTTATGCAGAGCAGAACGAACTACGCCTCGAATGGCTGGGTTCATCCCGGGTGAATCCCCTCCGCTGGTCAGCACTGCAATAGCTGTTGGTTTGTCTTCTTTAGTAAGCGTAGTTAACTCTGTGGACATAGTATCGAGCCTATTAGCTGCTTTATCGCAGTTAAGTTTAGCGTACTTCCTAAGAGCTCAGATTGTATCTGGATGCAGACTAGTTGATTTTTTATCAAAGATGAGTGGTCTATCTATGTGATTGCAGGGATATCCACTTTTTTCTATTGGTCTAACAGAATAATCAGTTGAAGTTGTCTCTAAGTATTAGTTCGTATTGATGAAGTGTTCCTAGGCATGTTATCTATCATCAGCCTTTACTTGGTTTGTTGTTTTACCGTCTCTGTTTTTTTTGAAACATACGAGTGGTGATACTAGTATCAAGAGAGATGGGTTTAAAAAGAGCTCGAAGCAAAGCTCGAATTATAAAAATATAATAGATGGAGTTTGTTATGGTATTTCGTAAGACGGTTACCTCTAGTTTGTTAGCGATGGGTGTTGGTTTAGCTGCCATGGGTGGTTCGACTGCAGCATCAGCACAAGAATTTATCACTATCGGCACAGGCGGTGTAACCGGCGTTTATTACCCTACAGGTGGTTCAATTTGCCGATTGGTGAATAAAAACCGTAAGGATCACGGTATCCGCTGCTCTGTGGAGTCTACAGGCGGTTCTGTTTACAACTTGAATACTATCCGCGCCGGCGAATTGGATATGGGTGTAGCTCAGTCTGATTGGCAGTTCCATGCTTATAATGGCACTAGCAAATTTAAAGATACAGGTGCTAACAAAGATCTACGCGCAGTTTTCTCTGTACACCCTGAGCCTTTCACTGTTGTCGCTCGTGCTGATTCTGGTATTAAAAACTTTGATGACCTTAAAGGTAAGCGTGTAAATATCGGCAACCCAGGTTCTGGTCAGCGCGGTACTATCGAAGTGCTGATGGAAGCTAAAGGCTGGACGATGGATGATTTCGCTTTAACTTCTGAACTTAAAGCGTCTGAGCAAGCTAGTGCTCTATGTGACAATAAAATCGATGCAATGGTTTATGTAGTAGGACATCCAAGTGGTGCAATCAAAGAAGCGACAACTTCTTGTGACAGTACGCTTGTAAATGTGGATGGTGCAGCAGTTCAAAAACTGATCAGCGATAACAGCTACTATCGTACAGCAACTGTTCCAGCAGGTATGTATCGCGGTAATGATGCTGATACGCAAACGTTCGGTGTTGGTGCAACGTTTGTATCTTCCGCAAAAGTGCCAGAAAAAGTGGTTTACGAGGTAGTTAAGGCTGTCTTTGAAAACTTCGATACTTTCCGCAAACTACATCCAGCTTTTGCTAACCTGAAGAAAGAGCAGATGGTTAAAGATGGTTTGTCTGCGCCTCTGCATCCTGGTGCAATTAAGTACTACAAAGAAGCAGGTCTTCTATAAGAGTTGGCTTGATAGGCAACGGGGACTTAATGTCCCCGTTTTGCTTTACGGCTTTTGCTCAGGCTTGGCTCTACAAAACTATTATAAGCTGTTTCAAACGGTGATTGTGTGACGGATAATCAGAACAGTTCTTCGGCTAGCATTTCCCAAGAAGTACAGGAGATGGTTGCTCAGGCAGATTCTGGGGCGCGTGCTCCAGAAGGGCTTCCTGGTAAATTGCTATGGGGTGTAGCGCTTTGCTGGGCTCTTTTTCAGCTTTGGTATGCTTCGCCTCTACCTTTTATGCTCGATTTTGGTGTATTCAATGATACTCAGGCTCGAGCCATTCATCTTAGCTTTGCAGTCTTTTTGGCATATACCGCATTTCCAGCATTTAAACGATCTTCTAGATCGGTTGTGCCATGGCATGATTGGATTTTTGCTGGAGTAGCAGCGTTTGCCGCTAGTTACTTAGTCATATTTCACGCGGAGCTAGCTGGACGGGCGGGTGCACCAATAACAATGGATATTGTTGTTGCCGTCAGCGGTATGATTTTGTTGTTGGAGGCGACAAGAAGGGCGTTAGGGCCACCATTGATGGTCGTGGCTGGCATTTTCATGCTGTATACCTTTGCTGGACCTTATATGCCGGATGTAATTTCGCATAAAGGTGCAAGTTTAAATAAGGCTATGTCGCATCAATGGCTAACCTCCGAAGGTGTATTTGGGGTAGCGCTTGGGGTATCGACAGGTTTTGTATTTCTGTTTGTCTTATTTGGTGCTTTGCTGGATAAAGCGGGCGCTGGTAATTATTTCACCCAAGTGTCCTTTTCACTATTAGGGCATATGCGCGGCGGTCCTGCGAAAGCTGCTGTTGTTTCCTCCGGCTTGAGTGGGTTGGTATCAGGCTCATCTATAGCCAATGTAGTAACTACAGGTACTTTTACTATCCCGCTGATGAAACGTGTAGGTTTTCCAGGGTATAAAGCAGGTGCGGTTGAGGTTGCTGCTTCAACCAATGGTCAGTTAACACCACCAATTATGGGTGCGGCAGCATTCTTGATGGTGGAGTTTGTTGGTATTTCTTATATCGAAGTAATTCAGCATGCAATCCTACCCGCGCTGATTTCTTATATCGCTTTGATCTACATTGTTCATTTAGAAGCGGTAAAGGCTGGAATGAAAGGCTTACCGACTCGAAATCATGCCTCGTTGGCACAAAAGCTGTCAGTGTGGGCAATGATTATCGTGGGTGTATGTGTCATTTCATTGACCGTGTATCACGGATTAGGTTGGACTAAGAGTTACATGGGGAATTGGTCATATCTAATTGCTGGTCTTGTGATTCTTATAGCTTATATTGGGCTCGTGCGATATGCGGCTAAGTTTCCTGATCTGCATATGGACGATCCGAATTCTGAAGTTGTAATGCTGCCAGAAGTAGGGCCTACAGTTAAATCAGGTTTGTACTATCTCCTACCCGTTGTTGTGCTGGTTTGGTGTTTAACGGTTGAACGATTTTCGCCAGGTTTGTCTGCTTTCTGGGCAACGGTGTTTATGATCTTCATTGTGTTAACCCATAAGCCAATCAAAACCTATTTCAGAGAGCCACTCGCTTGGAGTAGCCAGATAGTGCATGGCGTCGAAGATCTATTGAATGGTCTTGTTGGCGGCGCAAGAAATATGATTGGAATCGGTGTGGCAACTGCTGCAGCGGGTATTGTTGTAGGTACAGTCACTTTGACAGGCCTAGGGCAAATGATGACTGAGTTTGTGGAGTTTATCTCAGGCGGTAGTATCTTTTTGATGCTGTTGTTTACAGCGATTATCAGTTTGATATTAGGTATGGGTTTACCAACTACAGCAAACTACATCGTAGTGTCATCGTTAATGGCTCCAGTTATTGTCACGCTTGGTGCTGAAAATGGCTTGATCGTGCCCTTAATTGCTGTTCATTTGTTTGTTTTTTACTTTGGTATTCTCGCGGATGATACACCACCCGTTGGCTTAGCGGCGTTTGCAGGTGCCGCTATAGCGCAATCAGACCCTATTAAGACGGGTGTTCAAGGTTTTACCTATGATATTCGTACAGCGGTATTGCCGTTTATGTTTATCTTCAATACTGAATTGATATTGATAGGTATCGAAGGGCCAATGCACCTTCTGCTTACTATCTTTGGCGCATTAGTGGCAATGTTAGTGTTTGCAGCGGCGACACAAGGATACTGGATAGTGAAAACTCGTTGGTATGAAACCGTTCTGTTATTAGCTATCGCGTTCTTGATGTTTAGGCCCGGAGCAATATGGGATGAAATTTATCCTGCTATTGAGCAAGTATCCCCAACCAAGCTAGAGCAAGTCGCAGAAGGTATGCCAAATGGTAGACCGATAAGAATGATTGTGGCCGGTGAAACGATTGATGGTGATTTTGTGAATAAAACGGTTGAGTTACCGCTAGCCAATGAAGGCACAGGCGCTGAGAAAATAGAAGCTGCAGGACTAATGTTAAGGGAAGAGGGTGAGCGTGTAATTGTCGACCTCGTTACCTTTGATTCAGATGCTCAGAAAGTAGGCTTGGATTTAGATTGGGAGATCAAAACACTTGAGGTAGAGGCCGATCGACCACCGAAACAGCTAGTGTGGATTCCAGTGTTGCTACTACTAATAGCAATGGGATGGATGCAAAACAGACGCCGTAAGGCAGAACAGGGTTGCTAAACAATGTTTAAAAAAATATTGGTACCACTAGACCTTCAAGACGGGAAAGCTGTTGAGCAAACGTTACAGACTGTAAAAGAATACATAGATGAAAGTGTCGAGCTTCATCTGATGACTATTCTATCTGGCTATCAAATGCCAATGGTGGCGTCATACTTTCCTAAAGGTGCAGTTGAGAAAGCATTGGAGGCTATGCGTGAAGAGCTGCAAACAATCGGTGCAAAAGCTTTAGATGACAGAGGCTTTGAAGTTGATGTTAGAGAGGGTAAAGCGCACATAGAGATTGTTAGGCGTGCTAAAGAAATAGGGGCAGATCTAATTATCATGAGTGCACAAAAGCACGGAACTGTTGAAAAGGTAATGCTGGGTTCTGTTACTGCAAAGGTAACGGAGAGAGCAAAATGCTCTGTTCTAGTATTAAAAGGCTAAATTAAGATCTAAGTAAAAGGCGTTGAGGTAAAACTCAGCGCTTTTTTGTATCTATTGACTACTATTTATACTCCGTTGATTGATGCTTGATCGATTTGCGGTGATTTGTAAGTTTTTTCAACTTTTTGCACTTTTTTTAAGATTGGGTGTTGACCCTTTTTCAGATGTCTGTAGAATTCGCCGTCCTTGCTTAGGGAGGCCGCTTTTAAAGGGGCTGCAGAGCTGAGTGAGGTGCTTAGTAAGTGATTGAAAACATTGGTTTTTAAGATTTCTTACGGAGCAGGATTCAAAGTCCGGTTGCTGAGTAAAAGCTTTTTACAAAATTGCAAAATAAACGGTTGACTTTGAATGAGCGCACAGTAGAATATGCGCCTCGCTTGAGACGAAACGCTGAGTCAGCGGAGAGTCAAAAAAGCAACGCTCTTTAACAATTTGATCAGATAATTCGTGTGGGCGCTTGTTGAGAAGAAGCAAACTTTTTCTAGACAAGCAACCAAGTGAATTCATTTAAAGCGATTTACAAAGGTTTAACGTTCTTAAGAATGTTATCCGGTTGTTTAGTACTAGAGCCCGTTACCACATTCCTGGTAACACAAATGATTTAAACTGAAGAGTTTGATCATGGCTCAGATTGAACGCTGGCGGCAGGCCTAACACATGCAAGTCGAACGGTAACATGACTAGCTTGCTAGTTGATGACGAGTGGCGGACGGGTGAGTAACGCGTAGGAATCTACCCAGTAGCGGGGGATAAGCCAGAGAAATTTGGTCTAATACCGCATACGCCCTACGGGGGAAAGCAGGGGATCTTCGGACCTTGCACTATTGGATGAGCCTGCGTGAGATTAGCTAGTTGGTGAGGTAATGGCTCACCAAGGCGACGATCTCTAGCTGGTCTGAGAGGATGATCAGCCACACTGGAACTGAGACACGGTCCAGACTCCTACGGGAGGCAGCAGTGGGGAATATTGCACAATGGGCGCAAGCCTGATGCAGCCATGCCGCGTGTGTGAAGAAGGCCCTAGGGTTGTAAAGCACTTTCAGCAGTGAGGAAAGGTTAGTAGTTAATACCTGCTAGCTGTGACGTTAACTGCAGAAGAAGCACCGGCTAACTCCGTGCCAGCAGCCGCGGTAATACGGAGGGTGCGAGCGTTAATCGGAATTACTGGGCGTAAAGCGCGCGTAGGTGGATTGGTCAGTCAGATGTGAAAGCCCAGGGCTCAACCTTGGAACTGCACCTGATACTGCCAATCTAGAGTACGGTAGAGGGTAGTGGAATTTCCTGTGTAGCGGTGAAATGCGTAGATATAGGAAGGAACACCAGTGGCGAAGGCGACTACCTGGACCGATACTGACACTGAGGTGCGAAAGCGTGGGGAGCAAACAGGATTAGATACCCTGGTAGTCCACGCCGTAAACGATGTCTACTAGCCGTTGGGAGACTTGATCTTTTAGTGGCGCAGCTAACGCGATAAGTAGACCGCCTGGGGAGTACGGCCGCAAGGTTAAAACTCAAATGAATTGACGGGGGCCCGCACAAGCGGTGGAGCATGTGGTTTAATTCGACGCAACGCGAAGAACCTTACCAACTCTTGACATCCAGAGAAGTTACTAGAGATAGTTTCGTGCCTTCGGGAACTCTGAGACAGGTGCTGCATGGCTGTCGTCAGCTCGTGTTGTGAAATGTTGGGTTAAGTCCCGTAACGAGCGCAACCCTTGTCCTTATTTGCCAGCACTTCGGGTGGGAACTCTAAGGAGACTGCCGGTGACAAACCGGAGGAAGGTGGGGACGACGTCAAGTCATCATGGCCCTTACGAGTTGGGCTACACACGTGCTACAATGGCCGGTACAGAGGGCCGCGAACCTGCGAGGGTAAGCTAATCTCAGAAAACCGGTCGTAGTCCGGATTGGAGTCTGCAACTCGACTCCATGAAGTCGGAATCGCTAGTAATCGCGAATCAGAATGTCGCGGTGAATACGTTCCCGGGCCTTGTACACACCGCCCGTCACACCATGGGAGTGGATTGCACCAGAAGTAGCTAGCTTAACCTTCGGGAGGGCGGTTACCACGGTGTGGTTCATGACTGGGGTGAAGTCGTAACAAGGTAGCCCTAGGGGAACCTGGGGCTGGATCACCTCCTTAAACGAAAGCCGATTCTCGGCAAGCGTTCACACGAATTATCTGATCAGAGAAGTTAAGAGCAACGGTGTAGGCTTGTAGCTCAGCTGGTTAGAGCGCACCCCTGATAAGGGTGAGGTCGGTGGTTCAAGTCCACTCAGGCCTACCAATAATAGCCTTACTGTTTTCTTTGGGGCTATAGCTCAGCTGGGAGAGCGCCTGCTTTGCACGCAGGAGGTCTGCGGTTCGATCCCGCATAGCTCCACCATCATCCTAAGGATGAGAAGGAAGAGTTTTAAAACATATTGTCGGTTAAGACATTATCTTTTAAAGCTTTTTTGCTTTAAACGCTCTTTAACAATTTGGATTTGATTCATTTGATTTAGATTTAAGACATGTAGTTTTACTGCATGCGCCAATTCGGCGAAATCTATCGTTACTAGCAATACAAGTTACTGTGATTCCAGACGCCTTCGGGTTATATGGTCAAGTGACTAAGCGTGCACGGTGGATGCCTTGGCAGTCAGAGGCGATGAAGGACGTTGTAACCTGCGATAAGGTTCGGGGAGGTGGTAAACAACCTTTGATCCGGACATTTCCGAATGGGGAAACCCACCTATTTATAGGTATCTTTTAACTGAATACATAGGTTATTAGAGGCGAACCTGGGGAACTGAAACATCTAAGTACCCAGAGGAAAAGAAATCAACCGAGATTCCCTAAGTAGCGGCGAGCGAACGGGGACCAGCCCTTAAGCTTTATTAGATTTAACAGAACACTCTGGAAAGTGTGGCCATAGTGGGTGATAGCCCCGTATGTGAAAGGTCTTTTAAAGTGAAATCGAGTAGGACGGCACACGTGAAACGCTGTCTGAATATGGGGGGACCATCCTCCAAGGCTAAATACTCCTGACTGACCGATAGTGAACCAGTACCGTGAGGGAAAGGCGAAAAGAACCCCTGTGAGGGGAGTGAAATAGACCCTGAAACCGTGTACGTACAAGCAGTGGGAGCCGTTTTCGGACGGTGACTGCGTACCTTTTGTATAATGGGTCAGCGACTTACTTTTAGTGGCAAGGTTAAGCATTTGCGGAGCCGTAGGGAAACCGAGTCTTAATAGGGCGTCCAGTCGCTAGGAGTAGACCCGAAACCGAGTGATCTATCCATGGGCAGGTTGAAGATGCAGTAACATGCATTGGAGGACCGAACCGACTGTCGTTGAAAAGCCAGCGGATGACTTGTGGATAGGAGTGAAAGGCTAATCAAACTCGGAGATAGCTGGTTCTCCTCGAAAACTATTTAGGTAGTGCCTCGTGTCTAACCATGGGGGTAGAGCACTGTTTCGGCTAGGGGTCATCCCGACTTACCAACCCGATGCAAACTCCGAATACCCATGAGTTCAATCACGGGAGACACACGGCGGGTGCTAACGTCCGTCGTGGAAAGGGAAACAACCCAGACCGTCAGCTAAGGTCCCAAAGTTTATGCTAAGTGGGAAACGATGTGGGAAGGCTTAGACAGCTAGGAGGTTGGCTTAGAAGCAGCCACCCTTTAAAGAAAGCGTAATAGCTCACTAGTCGAGTCGGCCCGCGCGGAAGATATAACGGGGCTAAGCATAACACCGAAGCTACGGATGCACTTTGTGCATGGTAGAGGAGCGTTCTGTAAGCTGTTGAAGCGGAAGCTGTAAGGCACCGTGGAGGTATCAGAAGTGCGAATGCTGACATGAGTAACGATAAGGGAGGTGAAAACCCTCCCCGCCGGAAGACCAAGGGTTCCTATCCAACGCTATTCGAGGTAGGGTGAGTCGGCCCCTAAGGAGAGGCTGAAGAGCGTATCCGATGGGAAACAGGTTAATATTCCTGTACTGCTCATAACTGCGATGGGGGGACGGAGAAGGCTAGGCTAGCGCGGCGTTGGTTGTCCGCGTTTAAGGTAGTAGGTTGAGGACTTAGGCAAATCCGGGTCCTTAAGACCGAGAACCGATGACGAGGTCCTTTATGGACTGAAGTAGTTGATGCCATGCTTCCAGGAAAATCCTCTAAGCTTCAGGTTATGACTAACCGTACCCTAAACCGACACAGGTGGTCAGGTAGAGAATACTAAGGCGTATGAGAAAACTCGGGTGAAGGAACTAGGCAAAATGGCACCGTAACTTCGGGAGAAGGTGCGCCGCTGACGGTGATGAGACTTGCTCTCTAAGCTGTTGGCGGTCGAAGATACCAGGTGGCTGCGACTGTTTATTAAAAACATAGCACTCTGCAAACTCGAAAGAGGACGTATAGGGTGTGACGCCTGCCCGGTGCCGGAAGGTTAATTGATGGGGTTAGCGTATGCGAAGCTCTTGATCGAAGCCCCGGTAAACGGCGGCCGTAACTATAACGGTCCTAAGGTAGCGAAATTCCTTGTCGGGTAAGTTCCGACCTGCACGAATGGCGTAACGATGGCCACACTGTCTCCACCCGAGACTCAGTGAAATTGAAATAGCTGTTAAGATGCAGTTTACCCGCGGCTAGACGGAAAGACCCCGTGAACCTTTACTACAGCTTCACAGTGGACTTTGACATTACTTGTGTAGAATAGCTGGGAGGCTTTGAAACTTGGACGCCAGTTCAGGTGGAGCCACCTTTGAAATACCAGCCTGGTAATGTTGAGGTTCTAACCCAGTTCCCTAAGCGGGATCGGGGACATTGTGTGGTGGGTAGTTTGACTGGGGCGGTCTCCTCCCAAAGAGTAACGGAGGAGCACGAAGGTACCCTCAGCATGGTCGGAAATCATGCAATGAGCGCAAGAGTAGAAGGGTGCTTGACTGCGAGACAGACACGTCGAGCAGGTACGAAAGTAGGTTCTAGTGATCCGGTGGTTCTGTATGGAAGGGCCATCGCTCAACGGATAAAAGGTACTCCGGGGATAACAGGCTGATACCGCCCAAGAGTTCACATCGACGGCGGTGTTTGGCACCTCGATGTCGGCTCATCACATCCTGGGGCTGAAGCCGGTCCCAAGGGTATGGCTGTTCGCCATTTAAAGTGGTACGCGAGCTGGGTTTAGAACGTCGTGAGACAGTTCGGTCCCTATCTGCCGTGGGCGTTTGAGATTTGAGAAGAGTTGCTCCTAGTACGAGAGGACCGGAGTGAACGAACCTCTGGTGTACCGGTTGTGATGCCAATTGCATTGCCGGGTAGCTACGTTCGGACGGGATAACCGCTGAAAGCATCTAAGCGGGAAGCCTCCTTCAAGATGAGATCTCACTGGGAACTTGATTCCCCTAAAGGGCCGTTGAAGACTACGACGTTGATAGGTTGGGTGTGGAAGCGCTGTGAGGCGTTGAGCTAACCAATACTAATTGCCCGTGAGGCTTGACCATATAACGCCCAAGGCGTTTGGCAAGTGACTTGTAAGATATGTAAGACGATAGAGAGTAACGAATTAGCGCGTAGTTAAGCTACAGTCGATAAACTATCTAGATCAAATAAAAGAAGAATCAGATCTAAGTTGTAACAGTTTTGCTTGGCGACCATAGAGTTGTGGAACCACCTGAATCCATCCCGAACTCAGACGTGAAACGCAACATCGCCGATGGTAGTGTGGGGCTTCCCCATGTGAGAGTAGGTCATCGCCAAGCATTTAATTAAGAGAAAACCCCGGTCACGCTGTGATCGGGGTTTTTTCGTTTTGGGATAAAACTACTT
Source organism: Neptuniibacter sp. QD48_11 (assembly GCF_047778095.1). GTDB lineage: Bacteria > Pseudomonadota > Gammaproteobacteria > Pseudomonadales > Balneatricaceae > Neptuniibacter. The sequence continues at coordinate 2,783,623 of NZ_CP180551.1, read as the reverse complement.
AACCAAGTATTTAACCAAGCTTAATCCACAACTAGCAACTAACAATTGCTATAGACTCTTGTCGCTAGTGTCTTACTCTTCATTTCTGGTATGCTTAGCGCGCAATGCGAAACCTCTAAGGAAAAATTGATAGATGTATACTGAAGATGATATTCGCCGCCTTAAATGGCAGAGTCGACGTGGTATGTTGGAACTTGATGTTCTTTTTGTTCCGTTTGTGGAAGAGGCTTTTGCGGACTTAGACGAGGCTGATCAAGATCGTTTTGTTAAGTTATTAGATGAGGAAGATCAGGATCTATTTGTGTGGCTTATGGAGCGAGAAGTACCAGCTGATCCTGACTTGCAAAGGATTGTGAGGATTATTCTGGAGCGTGTTCAGCCTAAATAACGAACCTATCTCTCCTTCCTGTACCCTGCTGGTTATATATAGTGGGGTGCATCTTAGTGCGTGCTTTGCTCTTTTTTACTCTGCGATTCCTTTACACATAGCTGTTTTAGCTACATTGGCACTTCTATGTAGTTTTCTGTTTTATTTAAATGAAAGGGTGCTATTAACATCCCCTCTGTCCATTGTTGCTATTACTTGGAATGGGGAAGAGGGAGTGATTTCATTACTCCAGAGAAACCAGCAACGGATTGATGTGACCCGAATTAAGCAAAAGGTGATCACTCCCTTTGTGATCGTCATGTTGTGCAACAGCGACAGTCGCTTTTACACTATACCTGTTGTAATAATGCGTCAGAGCTTCAATGAAAATGCTTTTAGACGGCTACGGATTCTGTTGTTATACAGTCCGCTTTATGGCCTTAATTCCAATGAAAATTGATTGGCGTTAAAATTGTATCTAGTGCTTCAGGTCCCTGATCTGGGAAATCCAGTGTGTAGTGGAGTCCACGACTTTCCTGCCTTAGCATCGCTGAGCGAATAATCAAGTCAGCAACGACGGCCAAGTTACGAAGCTCCAGTAGATCGTTACTGATTTTGTAGTTACTGTAATATTCGCTAATCTCTTGCTGTAAAAGATCTATGCGATGCTTAGCTCGTTGTAGTCGTTTGGTCGTTCTCACAATGCCTACGTAGTCCCACATGAAACGACGTATTTCATCCCAGTTGTGAGAGATAATAACATCTTCATCTGAATTGGTTACTTGAGACTCATCCCATGCTGGTATGATTGATTCGTCTAGAGGTGCCGTTAGAGATTGTACGACATCGTCTGAAGCGGATTTTGCATAGACAAGGCATTCAAGAAGAGAGTTGCTAGCCAATCGATTGGCGCCATGAAGCCCCGTAAATGAAGTTTCGCCAATAGCATAAAGCCCCGGAATATCGGTGCGGCCTTTTTCGTCTGTCACGACACCACCGCAAGTGTAATGGGCAGCAGGTACAACTGGAATTGGTTCTTTAGTGATGTCGATGCCTAAGCTTTTGCAACGCTTATAGATGGTTGGGAAATGAGACTTAATAAATTCTTTAGATTTGTGGCTGATATCTAAAAATAAGCAGTCACTACCTAGCCTTTTCATCTCGTGGTCTATTGCGCGAGCAACGATATCTCGCGGTGCTAATTCGCCTCGTTCATCGAAGTTATGCATGAACGGCTGGCCATCAGGCAGTAAAAGCTTTCCGCCTTCACCGCGAACGGCTTCTGTAATCAAAAAGGATTTGGCTTGTGGGTGATACAGGCAGGTAGGGTGGAACTGATTAAATTCCATGTTACCGACACGGCAGCCAGCACGCCAAGCCATGGCGATGCCATCCCCCGTGGCGCCATCTGAATTACTCGTGTAAAGATAGGCCTTCGATGAACCGCCTGTAGCTAACACAACATGAGGAGCTTGAAACACCTCTACGTGTCCTGTTTCGTCATTAAGAATGTATGCACCTACACAGCGGTTGTGTGCTAAGCCTAGTTTTTTTCGTGTGATTAAGTCGACCGCAATATGGTGTTCGAATAGATCGATATTTTCAGAGGCTTTGGCTTTCTCTATCAATGTTTGCTGAAGCGCTTTTCCTGTCGCATCTGCAGAATGGATGATGCGACGATGAGAGTGTCCGCCTTCTTTGGTTAGATGGTAGTCGTCACTATCTTGGGTAAAAGGAACGCCTTGTTCAATTAGCCAGTCAATGCTTTCTTTGCCGTGTTCGACTGTGAATTCCACTGCGTCTTTATGACTAAGGTGTCCGCCAGCAGACATGGTGTCTTCGATATGTGCTTGTGTGCTATCTTCAGTATCGAGTACTGCTGCGATACCACCTTGAGCTAGCCATGTGGAACCACTCTTAAGTTCTCTTTTACTAAGAACTGCAACACGCGCATTTTGAGCTAGGTGGAGGGCCATGCTGAGTCCAGCAGCGCCACTGCCAATAATTAAAGCGTCGTAGTGATAGTGTTGCGTCATGCTGTGCTCTTCTTAACTAGAGGGTTCTTGGCTTGAAAAAGTGAGTGTATATTTTAGTGGTAAGTTTGAGGATAAAACTAGCTTATTAGATGCGTTTCATTGGAATTGGGCAACAATTTTGCATTTTTTTTTGGACTCAGGGAACTTAAGCAGTTTTGAAGGCTCATAGAAGTGTTCCGGCACTCTGATGAGGTAATATGTTGTATTAGTTGAAAGTTATTGCTGCTTTAGCTTCTATATTTATAGAGATAGGTATTAAGGACAGTTTAAGGAATATTGAGTGTCGAGTGAAAGTCAGACAACAGTTGATCAAAAGCTAGTCGAGCGGGTAAAAGAAGGCGATAAACGTGCTTTTGATCTTCTGGTAAAAAAATACCAACATAAAATTGTTGCGTTGATTGGTCGTTATGTTTACGACCAACATGAAGCATTGGACGTGGCGCAAGAAACTTTCATCAAGGCTTATAAAGCGATACCAAAATTTCGCGGGGATAGTGCTTTCTATACATGGCTTTACAGAATTGCTATCAACACAGCCAAAAATCACCTTGTCGCTCGTGGTAGGCGTCCTGCTGATGTGGATGTTGACGATGCGCAGTTCTTTGAAGGTGATAATGCTTTGAAAGATATTGAGACACCGGAAAACAAATTGTACAAGGATGAGCTGGAAGCAGTGATTCGGAAAACTCTGAATAAACTACCTGAAGACTTGAGGGTGGCCTTAACACTCAGAGAGTTTGAAGGTATGAGTTATGAGGAGATTGCTGGGGTTATGGATTGTCCCGTAGGCACTGTGAGGTCACGTATCTTTAGAGCACGTGAAGCAATTGATAAAGAAATTATGCCGCTTTTAGCGAGCTGATCCTGCAAAGGTAAATTGAGGTAAATTCTATGGATGATCGATCTACAGAATCTGTTTCGGCATTGATGGATGGCGAAGTTGCAGACTTTGAGTTACGACGTACTCTTGATCGCATAGAGCAGGAGCCAGAATTGGCTGAGCAATGGCAGCGATATCATTTAGTTCGCTCAGTTATGAAAAATGAAGAAGCAGATTTGGGCGGCTTTGATATTAGTGGTCAGGTTATGCAGGCCCTAGATCAAGAGCCTGATTTGGAAGTTGTGACTGCCGCACCCGAAGTTAAGTCCGAAATTAAAGGAAATTCTTTTTGGAAGCCGCTTGCTAGCATGACTGCAGCCGCTTCTGTGACGGCAATGGTGATCTTGGGCGCTCAAACTTACAATCAGCCTGAAAACGATACGATTGCTGATAATCGCCCGAACTATGTTCTTCCTGGTAATGCAGTTTCCGATGATCTAGTCAGAGCGCAGTTTGGTAACCGTTCGATGATTTCATCACAGGGGCAAGAGCCTGAAATTATTCGTTTATCTGAAGGTGTAGAGCGTTATGTATCTCAGCATAAACATATGCTTTCACACCAAGAATCTGGTTGGGAAGCCACATGGTTGCCAGAAGGTTTTTCGGGTAAACGTAGAGATGTGATGGCGCACGCTGAAGTGCAAATGTTCAGCAATGGACGTCACTCATTTACCGTTTGTGTTGAAAAATATGGTCGTCAGTCCGTTCCTGAAGGTGCTGTTCAGTCAGACGGTATGGTCACTGTGGGTAAACGTATTGGCGATCAATTTGTAACAGTCGTTGGCGATGTTCCTCTAATGATTGCTGAACGTATTGCCGCTTCAGTAGAACGTAAATGATTGAAGAAAGCGGGAAAGTTGTAGAGGTTAATGAGCAAGGCGTATGGGTTGAAACCATGCGCCAGAGCGCTTGTGCTAGTTGTGCTGCTCGAAATGGTTGTGGACAAAAGCTGTTAGTGCAGGCTGGACAAGAGAAGCGGTTTATTTTTCTCGTTAATAATCCAACTTCTCTTGACGTTAAAGCTGACGATAGTGTGCTATTAGGCATAGAGGAAGGAGCATTTATTAAAGCAACTGTCTTTATGTATTTATTGCCATTGTTAGCGCTATTTCTTGGGGCTGTAATAGGGGATTTTATCTGGGGAGATGAGCTGGTTGTGATCGCATCTTCCTTTATTTCTCTTATCGCAGGGTTTGTCTTTGTTCGCTTTAGTAGTTCCGCTTTCTTTAGTTCCTGCCAATATCAACCGACGCTAATTAAAGTTATCTAAACCCGTTTTTTGATAGACATAGGTGTTTGTTTTATGAAATCTATATCAAAATTCATTGTCGTAACGATTATCCTTATTGCACTACCGATTCATGCTGCAAGCTTGCCCGATTTTAAATCGCTGGTAAAAGAGGCTTCACCTGCAGTGGTGAATATAAGTACTGTTCAAACTAGTCCGCGACAGAGTCCACAACACCCATTTCAGGGACCAAATGGTGAAGAAATCCCAGAAATTTTCCGTCACTTCTTCCGTATGCCTGAATTTGAACAGGGTGAGCGTCCACGTCGTAGAGCTCCTCAATCCTTAGGTTCTGGTTTCATTATTTCTGAAGATGGTTATTTACTAACAAATCATCATGTTATTGCGGAAGCTGATCAGGTTATCGTGCGCTTAGCTGATCGTAGGGAGTTAGAAGCTGAAGTCATCGGTTCTGATGAGCGCTCTGATGTAGCGTTGTTAAAAATTGATGCTGAGGACCTACCGACAGTTGAGCTGGGAGAGTCTAAAGCGCTTGATGTTGGTGAGTGGGTACTAGCGATAGGCTCTCCGTTTGGTTTTGATCATAGTGTGACAGCAGGGATTGTTAGTGCTAAAGAACGTGCATTAGCAGGAGATACTTATGTTCCGTTTATCCAAACTGATGTAGCTATTAATCCAGGCAATTCTGGAGGTCCATTATTTAATCTGGATGGTGAAGTTGTTGGGATTAACTCTCAGATTTACACTCGTTCCGGTGGTTTTATGGGGCTATCCTTTGCTATACCTATTGATGTCGCGATGGATGTTGCGGATCAATTAAGGAAACATGGTTATGTTACCCGCGGTTGGCTTGGTGTGGTCATTCAAGAGGTTAACCGTGATCTTGCTGAATCATTTGGGTTAGAAAAGCCGGCTGGGGCTTTAGTGGCAAAAGTGTTACCTAATAGTCCAGCAGAAAAATCCGGTCTTCTAGAGGGCGATATTATTCTTAAATTTGAAGGTGCGGATATTATTCGATCTTCAGATTTACCTCACCATGTAGGTCGAGTTAAACCAGGTAAAAAAGCTAAGGTTTCAGTCATTCGTGCGGGGCGTGAAATGACCATTAAGGTCGAACTCGAGGCATTACCAACGCAGGATGAACTTGCTAAAACTAACGTTCGAAAGCCAAAAGAGGATAAAGGCAATCGTCTAAATATTCAGGTCGCTGAACTTGACCAAAAACGTAAAGAAAAATGGCAAGTGAGTAAAGGCGTTGTTGTTCGTAAAGTTCTACAAGGGCCAGGTTCAGATGCAGGTTTGATGGTTGGTGATGTCATCACTATGCTAAATGGCGAACAGATCTCCAGTGTTTCTGACTTCAATAGAGTATCTACCGATATAGCATCTGGAAAGTCGGTTCCGATGCGGATTGTTAGGCGAGGAAGTCCGTTATTTATTCCATTACGAGTATCGGATTAAGTTGTATAAAATTCTAAGGGGGCTAAGGCCCCCTTTTTCGTAGCCCAGTTTAAGCAAATGCTGTAAACTTGCGCCTTTCCAGCGAGTATTAGAGTAGCGGTAGCCTGCACGTGAGCAACCTTAAAAATATCCGAAATTTTTCTATTATTGCCCATATCGACCACGGTAAGTCGACTTTGGCCGATCGTTTTATCCAAATGTGCGGTGGCTTAAGTGACCGTGAAATGGAAGCTCAGGTTCTTGATTCCATGGATTTGGAACGTGAGCGTGGTATTACCATTAAAGCGCAGAGTGTTACTCTGAATTACAAGGCGCAAGATGGTGAAACTTACCAGCTTAACTTTATCGATACACCGGGCCACGTAGATTTCTCCTATGAGGTTTCTCGTTCTTTAGCCGCTTGTGAAGGTGCGCTTTTGATCGTTGATGCTGCGCAGGGTGTAGAAGCTCAGTCAGTTGCTAACTGCTATACAGCAATCGAGCAAGGTTTAGAGGTTGTCCCAATTCTAAACAAAATGGACCTGCCTCAGGCTGAGCCGGAGCGAGTTCGTGTCGAGATTGAAGAAGTTATCGGTATTGATGCTACCGACGCAGTAGCTTGTTCTGCTAAAAGCGGTATGGGTGTAGAAGACGTTCTTGAACAGTTAGTTAAGGAAATTCCACCGCCTGAAGGTGATGTTGATGCTCCTCTACAAGCCCTAATTATTGATTCTTGGTTTGATAATTACCTAGGCGTTGTTTCTCTGGTGCGTGTAACTCAGGGTACATTGCGTAAGAAAGACAAAATTCTAGTTAAATCTACGGGTCAAAACTATCAAGCAGAATCGGTAGGTATTTTTACACCTAAGCAGAAAGAAACCGGTGTTTTGCATGCAGGTGAAGTAGGCTTTATTGTTGCGGGTGTTAAAGACATTCATGGTGCACCTGTAGGTGATACATTGACCCATGTTAAAACGCCAGATGTCGAAAGCCTACCTGGTTTCCTGAAAGTACAACCTCAGGTTTACTCTGGTCTATTCCCAACAAGCTCTGATGATTACCAAGATTTCCGTGAAGCATTAGATAAATTGACCTTGAATGATGCTTCGTTGTTCTTTGAGCCCGAAACATCAGATGCACTTGGTTTCGGTTTCCGTTGTGGCTTCTTGGGTATGCTGCACATGGAGATCATTCAAGAACGTCTTGAGCGTGAATATAATCTGGATTTGATCACTACAGCTCCAACTGTAATTTATGAGTTGGAGATGAATAATGGTGATGTTATACAGATTGATAGCCCTTCTAAGCTTCCTGATCCTGGTTCAATCAACGAGATGCGTGAGCCAATTGTTGAAGCGAATATCCTTGTTCCACAAGATTATCTAGGACAGGTGATCGGACTATGTGTTGAGAAGCGTGGTATTCAAAAACAGATGAACTACGTAGGTAACCAAGTACAGATTACTTATGAACTACCGATGGCGGAAGTTGTTTTGGATTTCTTCGACCGTTTGAAGTCTGTAAGTCGTGGTTACGCTTCTCTTGAATATAATTTCGTACGCTTTGATCCAGCGAAATTGGTGCGTATGGATATTCTTATCAATGGTGATAAGGTCGATGCCTTAGCCGTTATTCTGCATCGTGATAATGCTCAATTCCGTGGCCGTCAGCTATGTGAAAAGATGAAAGAGGTTATTCCTCGTCAGATGTTTGATGTGGCAATTCAGGCTGCTCTTGGTGGTAAGGTCATTGCTCGTACAACAGTTAAAGCATTGCGTAAGAACGTAACCGCGAAGTGTTATGGCGGTGACGTAAGCCGTAAGAAGAAACTGCTACAGAAGCAGAAAGAAGGTAAGAAACGTATGAAGCAGGTGGGTAGTGTAGAGATCCCACAGGATGCGTTCCTTGCAGTACTTAAAGTTGATAGCTAATTATCAGGAAGGGCATTGTTAGATGGATTTTGATTTCGCATTAGTGCTGGTTGCGTTAACTTTCATCTCCGGCATCGTTTGGTTTTACGACCGAATCTCTTTGAAACCACAAAGAGATGAACAGCTGAGAGTTGCTTCTGCCCAGGCGGAAGGCCCGCTTCCTGATGAAGCCATTGAACAGATTAATCGTGTATCGGGTTGGGTCGATACGGGTCGATCAATGTTTCCAGTGCTTTTCATCGTTTTGGTATTAAGGTCATTCCTAGTAGAGCCTTTTCAGATTCCATCTGGCTCAATGTTGCCGACGTTGAAGATTGGCGACTTTATTTTGGTAAATAAATTTCACTACGGGCTTCGTTTACCTGTTTTGAATACTAAGTTTATTGAGATTAATGATCCTGAGCGTGGTGATGTGGTTGTATTTAAATTCCCTGAAAAACCATCTATTAACTATATTAAGAGAGTAGTGGGGCTTCCGGGTGATGTAATTAGTTACCAAAACAAGAAGTTGTTTATAAACGGAAAAGAGCAATCCCAACAGTTGTTGGCTCAATTACCACCACATAATCCACAGCGTTTGTTAATTAATGAAAATTTAGATGGTGTTGAACATCAAATGTATAGAGATGTTCGCAGACCAGCTCAGAATATGGAGTGGACTGTACCTGAAGGTCATTACTTTATGGTTGGAGATAATCGCGATAATAGTAATGATAGTCGCAGGTGGGGTTTTGTATCTGAAGATCTTCTAGTAGGTAAGGCATTTGCAGTTTGGATGCATTGGCCTACCTTTTTAAGTATACCGTCATTTGGTGATGTTCGCGTAATTGAGTAATGGAGGCTCTTATGAGATCTACTCTTAAGAAACAAGCTGGTGCGTCAATTTTTGCTAATTTGTTAGTACTTATTGTAGCTGGTTTTTTGTTTTCTATTGCATTCAAGTTATTTCCTGCATACGTAGATAATAGGACTTTTAATTCGGTTCTAGTTGACGCTATGAACGATCCTGAAGAACTAGCTAAAGGGCCTAAAGGTATAAAAGCTAGTGTCAGGAAAAAACTGGTGATAAATCAACTGAATTTACCGCAAAAAGATTCGTTAACAGTCTTTGAAGATGACGGCATTATTACTGCAATACTTGATTATGAAGTTCGTGTTCCAATGTTTGGAAATATTGATGCAGTTGTATTTTTTACAAATGAATATGAAGCTGAAACCCCTTGATTAAACCTGTATCCGATCTAGCCCGTCGTATAGGGCACCCATTTGCCGATGAATCATTATTTGAGTTGGCTCTCACGCATCGTAGTTGCGGTAAGAAGAATAATGAGCGTCTAGAGTTTCTAGGTGATTCAATTTTGAACTTTGTTATTGCTGATGATCTGTTCGCGCGCTTCCCGCAGGCTAAAGAAGGCGAATTAAGCCGCTTGCGTGCACGTATGGTTAAAGGTGTTACTTTGTCCGAAGTCGCACGTGAATTAGGTTTAGGAGATTACCTGCGTTTAGGTAGTGGTGAGCTTAAGAGTGGTGGTTTCCGTAGAGATTCAATCTTAGCTGATGCTGTAGAAGCTATTATCGGCGCCATCTATCTAGATTCCGATATGGAAACGGCCCGTGGATTTATTCTTTCTTGGTTTAAAGCTCGTTTAGAAAAATTAGACCTAAATGAGACTCTTAAAGACTCTAAAACACGTTTGCAGGAGTTTTTGCAATCGCGCCGTTTAGCTTTGCCAACTTATGAGTTAATCAATGTAGAAGGCGAAGCTCATGATCAAACCTTTTACATTGATTGTACAGTGACTGGGTTAGCTAAGCCTGCTAAAGGTATTGGTAGCAGTCGCCGTCAAGCTGAACAAGAAGCCGCAAAACATGCGCTGATAGAGCTGCAGGTGGAGAAATAGTTATGGCTGAAGATTTAATGCACCTGCTGGAACCTCGCAATCCAGATCAAAAATGTGGATTCGTAGCGATTGTTGGTCGTCCAAATGTTGGTAAATCGACATTGATGAACCATATATTGGGACAGAAGTTGAGTATTACTTCGCGTAAGCCTCAGACAACTCGTCATCAGATTATGGGTATCAAAACGGAAGATGATCTACAGATTGTTTATGTGGATACTCCAGGTTTACATAAAGATGACGGGAAAAAAGCTTTAAACCGTTATATGAACAAAGCTGCATCAGACGCATTACGTGATGTTGATGTTGTTGTTTTTATTGTTGACCGTACTGCTTGGACTGAAGAAGACCAGATGGTACTGGACAAGGTCAAACATGCTCGTTGTCCGGTTATTTTAGCTGTAAATAAAGTCGATCAACTTAAAGACAAAACGGCGTTATTACCTCAGATGCAGACGCATTCTGAGCGTATGGACTTTGCTGAAATGATTCCTCTTTCTGCTAAAGATGGGCATAACGTCGAGCAACTTGAAGAGCTAATCGCCAAGCATATTCCTGAGGGTATGCATCACTTTCCTGAAGACCAGCTAACAGATAAAAGCTCACGCTTTATGGCTGCGGAGATGGTTCGTGAAAAGTTGATGCGTAATTTAGGCGATGAGATTCCTTATGGTACTACCGTAGAGATCGAAGAGTTTAAATACGCCAAAAACGGTGTTCTTCATGTGAGTGCGCTTATTCTTGTGGAACGTGATGGACAGAAACGAATCGTTATCGGTGATAAAGGTTCGCGCATCAAAACAATTGGTCGTGATGCTCGCATGGATATGGAGCGTATGTTTGATGCTAAAGTAATGCTTAACCTATGGGTTAAAGTTCGTCGTGGTTGGGCGGATGATGAAAGAGCATTGCGTAGTTTGGGTTATGACAACACCTAACACAGCATGAGTCATTCTGATCCGCAGGCGGCTTATGTCCTCCATAGCCGCCCTTATCGCGATACTAGCCTTATCGTTGATTTCTTCACTCTAGAACATGGTAAAGTCTCCGCTGTTGTTCAGGGCGCGCGTAGGCCCAAATCTAAATTACGTGCATCGGTACAGCCTTTTGTGCCCATTCAAGTTAGTTGGCGTGGGCGTAACGACCTCAAAACATTGACTCAAGCTGAACCTGTGGCTGCTATGCTGTTCTTGAATGGCGATGCATTACTCTGTGGCCTGTACGTCAATGAGTTGCTAGAGCGGTTGTTGCAGCCTTTTGATGGTCACCCTAAGCTCTATGTTTATTATCAGTATGTTTTAAATGAGTTAGTATCTGGAGAAGATATAGAGGGGGCACTACGCACCTTTGAGCATCGTTTGCTTGATGAGCTTGGGGTGTTACCGGAACTGGAGCAGACATCTGCAGAGTCAGTATATTGTTTTAACCCTGAGCATGGCTTTGTTCCTGTTAGCGAAGTAACGGAGAAAAACAAGGCGTCTTGCTTTTATGGTTGGCAGTTATCAGCGATTGCTGTCGATGATTATTCAGACATTCAAGTTCGCAGAGCCGCTAAGCGGTTGATGCGAAATTTAATTGATCGTGCTTTAGGGCATAAGCCCTTGCGTAGCCGAGAGCTATTTCAAAAAATGTGAGGAAAGTGGTGTGATTGAACCGTCCCGTTTGTTATTAGGGGTCAATATTGACCATGTGGCTACGATTCGCCAAGCGCGAGGTACACGCTACCCAGATACTGTTCAGGCTGCTGCGCTAGCGGAAGAGGCCGGTGCGGATGGCATTACTATTCATTTGCGAGAAGATCGCCGCCATATTCAAGATCGTGATGTTTATTTGCTCAAAGAGACATTGCAGACACGTATGAACTTTGAGATGGCTGTTACTGAAGAGATGATTGCCATTGCTGAAGATGTAAAGCCTGCTCATTGTTGTTTGGTTCCAGAGAAGCGCGAAGAGTTGACGACCGAAGGTGGATTGGATGTCGCTGGTCAAGAAGGGCGGGTGAAAGAAGCCTGTGATCGATTAGCTGGGGCAGGTATCGAGGTGTCTCTATTTATTGATCCGGAGCCAGCACAGATTGATGCAACTATTCGTTGTGGTGCTCCTGTGATTGAATTGCATACAGGTGCCTACGCAGAAGCTGAATCTTCTGCAGAACAGGCCGAAGAGCTGAAGCGTATTCGTGAAGCTGCTGCTTATGCTTATCAAAAAGGGCTAGTAGTAAACGCTGGTCATGGTTTGCATTATCATAATGTTGAGCAGATTGCTGAAATCCCTGAGATGAATGAGCTAAATATTGGCCACGGTATTATTGCTCGCGCTTTATTTGTTGGTTTAAAAGAAGCTGTATCTGAAATTAAGCAACAGATGCTTCAGGCTCAAGCTCGAATTCAGCCGCAAAGAGATGCATTGAAGCGATGATTCGAGGTATCGGGACCGATATTCTTCAGATCAGCCGCATGGAGCAGGCGTTGGAAAGAACGCCTGCCTTGCCGCAACGTATCTTATCTACTTCCGAATATGAACAGTTCCTCAAAGTATCCAATCCTCCTCTGTTTCTAGCTAAACGTTTTTGTGCCAAAGAAGCGGTATCTAAAGCTTTAGGCACAGGTATTGGGCGAGGCGTTAGTTGGAAACATATTGAAATTACCAAAGATATGAATGGTCGTCCTGAAGTGAGCCTATCAGGAGGTGCAGCAGAGCGTGCCGAAAGGCTTGAAATTACATCTATGCATCTAAGTTACAGTGACGAGAAAGATTATATCGTTGCGTTTGTTGTTGCCGAGGGTTGAAGAGTTCTATGACTAGGGTTTGTGTAGTTACAGGTGGTTCTGTTGGTATAGGTAGAGCTGTCGTTGAACGTTTATTAGATGATGGTTACAAGGTTTATAACTTAGACCTAAATGAATCTGAGGTCGGCGAATTTATTCAATGTGACATGACCGATTCTACTCAGGTCTCACAAGCTATTGATCAGGTCATCAAGGAATCTGGTCGGATCGATGGCGTTGTATCTAATGCAGGTGTGCATTTTTCTGCAAACTTAGAAGATACCTCGGAAGAGGACTTTGATCGAGTGATGGCTATTAATGTCAAAGGTGCTTATTTTCTTTTACAGTCTGTGCTTCCTCAAATGCGAGAGCAGGGCGCTGGCTCAATCGTATTATTAGGCTCTGATCAGTCGGTCGTAGCTAAAAGAAACTCTTTTGCTTATAACATGAGTAAAGCTGCTTTAGCTTCAATGGCTAAAACCACAGCATTAGATTACGCATCTTTTGGTATTCGAGCTAATGCTGTTTGCCCGGGAACAATCGAAACACCGCTTTACCATAATGCGATTGACCGCTATTGTGAAAGAAGTGGAAGTGAAAAAAGTGTTATACATCAAGAAGAAGCAGCTTTGCAGCCATTAGGGCGCATAGGTCAGCCTGAAGAAGTTGCTGCACTCGTTGCATTGTTGATTGGTGATGATGCTCGTTTTATTACCGGTAGTTTGCAGTTAATTGATGGTGGATATACAACCCAGTAATTGAGCTGTAGAAGTAAAACTTGCGATCTAAAGGCGGTATATGAGTAGAGTGATAGACCCGCATGTGCACCTGTTTAATCTTGAAGATGGAGATTACCACTGGTTGCAAGAAGGGCATGAGCCTGAATGGTCTGATAAAAATAAAATTAGACGCAGTTATAACGAAAGCGATTTAAATCAATCTGGCTCAGCAGATATTGTTGGTTTTGTTCATATAGAGGCTGGTTTTGATAACTCTTCACCGTGGCGAGAACTGGAGTGGCTTGAGTGCCATTGTGAGTTACCTTTCCGATCCATCGCTTATCTAGATCTGACTTCTGATCGTTTTGGCGAGCATCTTGAAAAGCTTAAAGGGTTCACATCCTTAGTTGGTGTGAGATATATCTTAGATAATGCCGCTCAAGAAGTGTTGTCCGATCCGAATGTACTTAAGCGTCTTGAAATGCTGTCTGATAATCAGCTGATTTTTGAGGCCCAACTATCTTTGCCAGATCAAGGTGCGTCTTGTGCGCTTGCTGATATGATGCAGCAGTTGCCCAATTTGAAAGTCGTGATTAATCATTGTGGTTCTCCTTTACAACTAAATGAGCAGTGGATGAACTCGATTACCCGGCTTGCGCATCATCCTGAGTGTTATATCAAGTGCTCTGGTTGGGAGATGTTCAATCGTGATTGGCGTGTGGAACAAGCTAAACCCATTATAAGTTTTGCAATCAGGCAGTTTGGGCTTACGCGCGTGATGTTAGCGAGTAACTTCCCTGTTTCTGAATTAGCTTGCACCTATGCTGAAGTGTGGCAAAGGTATCTCAAAGAGATGAAGTGGAAGGGTTTTGAAAAGGATATGCTGATATTTGAAAATGCAAAGCGTATCTATCAGTTAGATATTGAATAATATGATGACCAAATTAAAAAGGGCGCTAAATATAGCGCCCTTTTGTATGGAGTGTGAAAATTACTTCACTTCAATACGCGGAGAGCGCTTTACTACTTCATCATTCAATTCGATGCCAATGCCTGGTTCTTCTGATACTTGGAAGAAACCATCTACAGGCTGCGGGTCTTGAACGCAAAGCTCGCGGTTCCACTGCTTAATAGCATAGGTATGATGTTCATGGATTAAGAAGTTTGGAATAGCCGTTTCTAAATGTAGAGATGCAGCTGTTGCTACTGGGCCGCCACAAACATGTGCCTGAATGCGAACATCGTATACATCAGCGTAATCACAAACCTTTTTAGTTTCTGTGAAACCACCGCATAAACCGATATCTGGCTGCAGTACATCTAGGCTTTGATCTTCTAGATAAGGGCGTACCCCCCAGCGATTATACAAACGCTCACCACCAGCAATAGGAACATTCACTTTGTCAGCTACGCGTTTATGTAGCTCCGAGTTTAGGTAATTTACCGGCTCTTCGAAGTACATGCAGCGCGCTTCCTCGACCAGCTCACCTAATTGGATTGCGGTTGAAGCGCCCGGCAAACTGTGACATTCAAAAATGATATCACCGTCATCACCCATGGTTTCACGAATAGCCATTAGTCGGTCGCGGAACATCTTCATCTCTTTATTAGTAAAGAGTTTGGTGCGGTCGAAGAATGTTTCACCTTTCTCGTTGTACATGATCGGATCGACTTTTACAGCGTCATAACCTTCTGCTAGCGCTTTTTCAGTTGCTTTTGCATAATCTTCAGGATCAGTCAGAGCTTTAAACTCAGAATCCCAGTCAAATTGCAGCTGGCTGGCATAAGTGCGTAGTTTATCGTTAACTTTACCGCCAAGCAGTTGGTAAACAGGAAGTCCTAGAGCTTTACCTTTAATATCCCAGAGAGCTGTATCGATAGCACTCATTGCTGAATAAATAATTGGGCCTCCGCCTAAGCCCCAGAAGCTACCACGCAGCATCAAGTTCCAAAGGTCTTCAGTTTGGAATGGGTCACGACCAAGCAGCATCTCTTCTGCAAACTCTTTAATCATATGAGCTGCAGCGCTATGCCCTAGGTCGTAAGCTAAGCCAGCTTCACCTACACCGCTGATGCCTTCATCTGTGTGTACGCGAACAAATACCGGATTCCAAACAGGACGGTCCGGGCAGTGAATATCAAAAATTTCTACGCGATTTATTTTCATGAATCAGCCTTATTATTCGGTAATTTTCAGATTATTGCGCAAAGCTTGGATCAAGTCGGTAGGCTTTACGAAGCATTGCAGGCCATGACTTCTGTCCACCGGTAGTTCCTGAATGAACGACATTTGCTTGTTTAGATATGCCATCAACGATTTCTGGAGCCACTTCTATAGCATCTTGACCTGTTGATTGAATTAATAATTGAATTTCACAAGCACGTTGTAGGTCATACATGCGCATAAATGCATCACCTACGGTCGGACCAACGGTGAGTGCGCCATGGTTAGGAAGTAAAAGGTGGTTCTTATTACCTAAGTCTTCTTTTAAACGCGCTTTCTCATCCTGATTTACAGCTAGCCCTTCATACTGGTGATAACCCAATGAAGCCAATTGGAAACAGGAATATTGGCTAAGGGGTAATAGCCCGCATTTTAGGGAAGCTACCGCAATGGATTCTTTGGTATGTAGGTGAAGAACACAGTGCGCATCACTACGCACAGAGTGAACGGCGCTATGTATAGTAAAACCAGCAGGGTTAATTTTGAAAGGGGTATCGTCGAGAATATTCCCTTCAAGATCAACCTTAACTAAGTTTGATGCAGTAACTTCGTCAAATGTCAGGCCAAATGCATTTACCAGATAGTGATCTGTTCCAGGTACTTTTGCTGAAATATGGGTATAGATTAGATCTCCCCAGCCTAAATCTTCCACTAGCCTGTAGCAGGCAGCTAGATCTATCCGTACCTGCCATTCCTCTGGGGAAACTTTGTTTTTGAGATCGAGTTGTGGAAGTTCCAACATATTAAATCCTCTGGCTTTAATAGACGTGCCATTTGAAGAATGTGAGTTATCGAGGGAATTATACAGGGAGTCACGAAATAAAGAATATGATGCTCAATGAAATGAATATCAATAAATAAGAATCACTTGTATTTGTTTTTTTGTTAGATAATAATGATTCCTATTACTGGTAAGGGGATTGTTATGAATAACCCAGCGAACAAATCTGTTTTGGAATTTCCTGTAATTGCGCTTGTTGGTGCTGTCGCACTAGGCTTTATGTTTCTTCCATTTGTTGGCTAATATTTTCTTTAGCTAAACGACTAAATTCTAGTTTGGTTGTTGTGAGCTAGCTAAAGCTCTTTCTTTTAGATCGATCTACTTTGTTCTGTGCTTACAGCTCTAACTAAAGTCGATAGAGAAAAGTTTCCCTCACCAAGTAGCATGATTGCTGGCTTCCACCTAGGCATAGCATTGCTCATTCATACCCACCATCGCTTCCATAAAAGCCTGCAATTCTGCTGATAAGGTTAAATACAAGGCATAAGCCTGTTATGAGTACAATGGAGGCTGATAGGCAGTTTTACTCCAACCACTCAACTTGTTTATAAACATCAGAGGGTAACTCCAGCTGCCATCTTTCTAATTCAGAATTTGAAAATAGATATCGCCCTTTCTTTGGGGTAACGATAGAAGGATTAGGGAAACGCTCTTCTCTAAGGTAATGATTGACTATATCTGCACTGGATCTGCCTTGATCGGCCCCCGATAAAACGAGGCCGCCGACAGCTTTGCCTTTACCGATCGAGTATCCCCAAAATCCAAATAAGGGGATTTGTGTGTGTTGGCTACTCCAGCGGCTCGTTACATCTAGCTCTACCGCGATTCCTTTGTTATCTAACAGTTTTGCGTAATTGGCGATAATGATCAGGTCGTAGCCTTTAGCTTTGCTTTGTTCAATCTCAGCTTGCCATTCCAGAAGGTGTTTTAAGCGTCTGACATTGACTTGTACGCCTGCAATCTCTTGACGCATCTTAGAATCGAAAGATGTGTTAATAATAGCTGTAGTTGTAGGGCCATCATCCATCAATACTAGGATTCTTCTTAATTTAGGCACTATGCGTGTAAGCTCCGCTACGGAACGTTTTAAAAGAGGGCGCTCTAGTACTCCTGCAAGGTTAGTTGTGAGTGGAAGAACAAGCCTTGGATTACCATTTATCCCTAGAAAAACAACCTTATACCCTTGTTGAAGCGCAGGTTTGCCAACTAAGCGAAGAGCGTTGTCATCTGATACAACCACCACTTTCGGTTTTTTTTGTTGGATAAGTTGGATTGCCTCGTTTGCTTTCGTTTGAAAATCTCGTTGCGGGATACGTTTAGTATCCATTTGGTAGTCTTCTAAACTTGTGGTGTCTAAGCGATCTTTGAACGCGGTGTAGTATTCCTGAACCCAAGGGTAGGCATGGTGATAGCTATGCACAAAAAATACATCGAGAGAATATGCCGGTAAGCAAAAACAACAAAGTAAGATCCCTGTAAATAGCTTCATCTCTGACTCATCTGCCTGCTAGTGTTATTTTCAATATAGGCAGGTATCCAACAGCATTCCATTTAGCTATTACTATTTAATAGTGAGCTTTTCTGAGTCTCTTTAGCCTAAGTGCTTGAACAATCTTTAAAACCTTCGGTCATAAATCTTACCTATCCAATCTATAGAGAGAAGCAAATGGAGCTTGTTGAATGCTTGATGAATACTGTGTCTATATTGGTTGAGTTTGTGAGGAATGAACATGAAAACAGAGCGTTTAGAATTTAAGGGCTACGATGGATCAGTGCTTGCGGCTCGTTTGGATCTACCCGTTGGCAAACCCGCTGCTTATGCATTGTTTGCGCACTGTTTTACCTGTTCCAAAGATATACCAGCAGCTAGGCGAATAGCTCAACGTCTAGCATCATTGGGGATAGCTGTTCTTCGTTTTGATTTTACTGGGTTGGGGCATTCGGATGGGGAATTTGCCAATACCGGATTTAGTTCTAACGTTGCCGATTTAGCATTAGCGGCTGACTATTTAAGAGAAAACTATCAGGCACCGCAATTGTTGATAGGTCACTCCCTGGGCGGCGCTGCCGTTTTGGCTGCGGCAGATAGAATAGGAGAGGCGAAAGCTGTTGTTACGATTGGTGCTCCAGCTGAACCGGAACATGTTATTCATAATTTTGGTGATCATGTAAATACAATCTGTAACCAAGGTTCGGCAGAAGTGGAGCTGGGTGGTAGGGCTTTTACCATTCGCCGTGAGTTTATTGAAGATATCTCAGATGTATCTTTAGAGACTAAGGTTAAGCATCTGAAAAAAGCGCTACTGGTCCTGCATGCCCCATTGGATGAAACCGTGAGTTTGGATAATGCCGCGCGTTTATTTCAAATGGCTAAACATCCAAAGAGTTTTATTACGCTGGATAATGCTGATCATCTGCTTACGCGTGTTGAGGATGCAGAGTATACCGCTGAAGTGATTTCAACTTGGGTGCAGCGTTATATAGACGTTGAACTGTTACCAAAACAGATGAATGCCCCTGAAGGTGTTGTTCGGGTAAGTGAAGCTGATCCGGACAGTTTTACTCAGGATATCAGCGCAGCAGGTCACCATATAATTGCAGATGAGCCGGTGAGTTACGATGGCAATTATCTCGGCTCCACACCTTACCAATTAGTTGCTGCTGGTTTAGGTGCTTGTACCTCAATGACGATTCGTATGTATGCGCGTCATAAAAAGTTGCCTCTAGAGCATGTGCAGGTAGATGTGACTCATGACAAAATCCATGCAGAGGATTGTTCTAGCTGTGAACAATCTGGAGGCAAAGTAGATCAGTTTGTGAGGCGTATAACGCTGACCGGTGACTTATCTGAGGAAGAACGGCAACGTTTACTGGATATTGCAGATCGATGCCCCGTTCATAAGACCTTGGAAGGTGAGATCAATATTAAGACCGCGTTGTCTTAGCTATTCAAATGGCTAGCTAGGTAAATAAAGGTTTTACAGCATATCGCTGTAAAACCTTTCATTGAGAGCAGCTTATTCGAAAATAATTTCATCGAATACATGGCGGATTGGTTGAACACCCGCCCAAACATCCAATTCCATATCTTCCGGTTCATCCACAGGTGCTCCGGTTCTAACTTTCGCTGAAACCTGTTCGATTTTAAACTCCAAAACCGCAGTCGCTTTGAGTTCTACATCATTCGCGGGTCTCGCTTCTTGTGACCTTCCGGTTTTAACCTTTTCTAGCATTAAGTCCAACTGTCGGCGCTTTTCCTGTTCTTCTTCGATCAGTTTGGCCTTGCCATACATGATCACACTGCGAAAGTTGACTGAATGGTGGAAAGCAGAACGCGCAAACACTAAGCCATCCAGAAGGGTAATCCCTATTGCTGCTTCCTCTCCGGCGAGTAATGCTTGGAACAAACCATTTTTACTTGAACCGTGAATATAGAGGTAATCGCCTTCACGCCAATGCAGTGTTGGTTGAATCATAGTTTGATCGCGCCAATTACATGAAACATGGCAGACAAGCGCTTCATCCATGATCTGATAAATTGTTTCTTTATCATAGGTCGCTTTTTTCAACCCGCGTTTAACCTTTGTTTTTGGTGTAGGGGTAAAGTGACTCATCTGCTTGTCCTCCTCATATATATGGATTGATTGGTTTAGATGGTGGAAGAGTAATGGTTATAATTGGTTTGTATAAGATCCAATATTTGTATATTCAATGGGCCCAATTTTGTTGAGTGCGCAGCTGCTAAACATTCTTAAGTCCCCTAAAAGCGTTGATGAGGGGGCTCGTTATCAGGTTATTTTTAAACGTCTGCAGTTGGCTATTTTGCAGGGGGCGCTGGTGGGTGGTACTCGTTTACCTGCAACGCGAGAGTTATCGAGCGCGCTTGGCGTTGCCCGCAATACAGTTAAAACGGCCTATGAAATGTTAGTTGCCGAGGGTTATGTTGAAACGGTGACGGGTTCAGGGAGTTATGTCGCTCACTTGCCTGAGTCAGTGTTGAGAAATAAGCCTTCGAAAACTAAGCAAAACCCCGGTTTGTCGGTTTCGGAATATGCAAAGCAATTCTTAGGTTTTACGCCTTTAAATCCAGATACGCGCAAGTTACTGCAACCGGGAATACCTGCAGTCGACCAGTTTCCGATAGAACAATGGAAGCGCTGTTTAGCGAGAGCGGCATCGTTTAAGTCATTAGACTCATCGCCTCCCGCAGGTGATTTAAGATTGCGGGAGCAGATCTCAAAATATCTATTGCGGCATAGAGGCATCGAAGCAAAACCGGATCAAATTTTGGTGACCTCAGGTTCCCAGCAAGCAATCTATATGGTTGCTCAGTTATTAACTAATTCTGGTGATCAGGTGGTGGTCGAAACTCCAGGGTTCCCTGGGATATCAGGTGCTTTCAAAGCAGCGGGGTGCAAGATTGATACGGTTCAGTTTCCTCTAATTGATGCGCTAACACAGAAGGCTGCGTTATTGAGTTTGACGCCTTCACGTAACTTTCCTTTAGGGCATACGATATCGCTTGCTGAAAGGTTAGAGGTTATTCGATGGGCTGAAACGGAAGGCGCTTGGATTTTAGAGGATGATTACGATTCAGAATTTTCCAATGGTCATCCGGTCTCTTCACTGTTTGCAATCAGCGATTATCAAAGGGTGATCTATACCGGGACTTTTAGTCGATCAATGTTTCCTGCAATACGTTTAGGCTATGTAGTACTACCTGAACTTTTAGTGCCTTTATTTAATCGAGCGCGGCGCTATATGGATGGTGGATTATCCGGCGTTACTCAAGTGGCCATGGCTGAGTTTATGGAGCAAGGATTTTTTGCACGGCATATTAAAAAGATGAGCGGGTTGTATCAGAAACGGCTTAATGTTCTATCTCAAGAGGTCAAAGCTAGCCGTTTGTCTGGCTTGCCTATTTTGGGCGCTGAAGGAGGAATGCATCTGGTACTGGGTTTGCCAAATGAGATAGAAGACAAGCGACTGGTCGAGCAGTTAAAAGCAGATGGTTTGGGTGTAAGAGCACTATCGGGCTATACCCAAGAGGGGCCGAAACTGAATGGATTGGTAATCGGATACTGTGCTGAGTCGGAAGAACAAATTAGACAAGGTATTCAGTTAATCGGTAAACATTACAAAAATGTTCGGAGCCACTCTAAGTTAGGTTAAAATGAATAGCTTATAACTTGCGAGTACTTTGTTGCGATGACTACCCCTGCTTTCTCTGATTTAAATTTATGCCCTGAACTGCTGTCTGGTTTGGAAAAGCTCGGGTATACCCAGCCAACACCAATTCAAGCTAAAGCAATCCCTTTAGTGTTAAAAGGTGAAGATTTACTAGCGGAAGCGCAAACGGGTACAGGTAAAACGGCTAGCTTCGCTCTACCTATCATCGAGAAGTTAAGTAAAACACCGCCGCAACAAAACTATCGTCAAGTTAGAGCACTGGTTTTAGCACCTACGCGTGAATTGGCCATTCAAGTGGCAGATAATACGCTGGAGTATGGTCGTGCTCTAAGTATGCGTGTGATGTCTATCTATGGCGGCGTGCGCTTGGATAACCAGATTCGTAAACTGAAACGCGGTGCAGACATCCTAGTAGCAACTCCGGGGCGGTTGTTAGATCTGTTGCAGCAAAAAGTGATTAACCTCGACCACCTAGAATTTTTAGTCTTGGATGAGGCTGATCGCATGCTTGATTTGGGCTTTATCGATCCCATTCAAAAGATCATGGATTACGCTGCAGAGTCTCGCCAGACACTTTTATTTACTGCTACCGCTGATGAAAGCATCGAAGTACTGGCCGACTTTTACCTCAATAATCCACAGAAGATCAAAGTCTCTCCGCGTAACTCGACTGCAAAGCAGGTCAAACAGATCGCTTATGCCGTGGATAACAGCGATAAGTCCGAGATCCTGAGTTATCTGATTCAGGAAGAGAAGTGGGGCCAAACCCTAGTATTTGCTCGAACTAAAAAGCGCGTTGATGAGCTTGTACAGTATCTGAATAAAGAAGATATCTACGCCGCTGCTATTCATGGCGACAAAACTCAGCGTGAACGAGAGCGCATGTTCAAAGAGTTTTTAAGTGGTGAATTGCATGTTCTGGTTGCTACCGATGTGGCGGCACGAGGCTTGGATATTGAAGCGCTTCCTTATGTCGTGAATTACGACTTACCGAATGTTCCTGAAGCTTATGTGCATCGTATCGGCCGAACAGGTCGAGCGGGGGAAAGTGGTGAAGCGATCTCTTTAGTAGCACCGGCAGAACGAGACTTTCTTAAGCGTATTGAGCAACTGATTAAACAGAAAATTCGACTAAGACCGGTTCCAAGAATCGAGAATGGTAAACGCATAGAGATTGAAGACTTTGCTGATCGGCCAATGAAGAAGCGTCCGGTAAAAGGTAAAAAACAAGTTAAGCGTGAACAAGTAGAAGCTTACCAGCCTGATACATCCAAACGTGCTATTAGACCGGGTTTATTTAAGAAATAATTAGCTTTGTTTCCATTCGGGGAGCGCTTGCATCATCTTAAGGTCATCGATTAAAGCAAGTGCTTTCCAGCCTTCGAGAGGGAAGCGAATATCTCCCTTATCTTCGCCGTATTTTGCTTTTAGTTGCTCGACTTGATCGGTATTAAAGTCGAGTAGACCTAGGCCTTTCATGCCCCACCCTGCAAAAAGCCGGCTGTCGATTATTTCAAAAGAGATAAGTTGAATATTCGTATGCCTTGGATCGTGCACTAATGCCATAAAAAGTTTATTTACAGATTCATAGCGACCTTCAATTACTTGAAGAAAGTTGTGTTGAGATGCCAGTAAGACACCTGTTATCTCATTTGTTTCGTTATTTTTCTCGCTTTGGTGCAGAATGTTGCGGACTTGCTCCCAATCCATTTTGCTAATGGGTTCACTTTTGTAGATGAGGCGGTACATATAAAGCTCCACGTAATCTCTGCACTTAGTGACAGGAAGGATTATTTCCCTGTACGGATCTATTGATACATCTACAGCATAGTTCTTTTCTAACTGTGGAAAAGTAAATTGCTGAGTAAAACCCAACAGACACTGTCTGTTTTCTGTTCAGGGCAGAGTGCGTATAATGTCCGCCTTTAATTCTTAATTGGTAAAAAGTAATGTCAGGCAAACTAGAGTGGGACGAAGCTGCGAAACAGCGTGTAGATGCAGCACCTTTCTTTGTACGTAAACTAATTCGTCATAAGGTAGAGAAGGCTGCTCGTCAGCAAGGCCTAGAGCGTATCACTGAAGAGTTGCTTGATAAGGTCAAGAAAAAGCAGATGGATAGCCAAAAGTAAGCGGTTAGCCTCAATAAAAGCGGTTGACCATGCTATTGCTCAACCGCTTATCTCAAAGCAGGTTATTCTGCCTGTGATCAAACTTTCTTCCTTCTATGTGTTTTTATCCCCTTGATAACCTTAGTCAGTGATAGCCCCGTCTCTCTGATAAATATCAGTGCAGATTTCCGTTTGTAATTTACTCACAATGTCGTTTATCTGGTTGAATAATAGCTAAGAAAGTGATGTTGTTTGTAAAGTGTTTAGAAAAGCAGCATTTGCTTTGAGGCTAGGTATATCGAGGGCTCTAGTGATCTAAACCAAAGATATCCACGGGTTGTAAATAGAGTTACCCCCAGAATTTGGGGGTAACTGGTTTGATCGTATTTCCTATAGAAGATTAAGGTTCGGCTTTAACTGGTGTTAGGTTTTGAGCTAATACTTCTTCGCCAAACCAGCTTAGGTTTTCATGTAGTTCAACCACCTCGCCCACGATGATCAGTGCAGGGGCTGGGAGTTTAGCTTCTTCTTGTAGCTGAGGTAGTGTTTCTAAAGTACCTGTTAGTACTTTTTGATCTGCCGATGTCCCACGGGAGATGATTGCTGCAGGTGTAGATGATGGTTTGCCATGTTCAATCATCTTGGCGGCGAGCTGAGGCAGGGTATGTAGGCCCATGTAAAAGACAACGGTTTGGTTGGGATGAACCAACTCGTTAAAGTTCAGATCGGTCGTGCGGTTTTTAAGCTGCCCAGTTACAAATTTAACCGACTGTGCATAGTTCCTGTGCGTCAGCGGGATGCCCGCAAAAGTTGAACAAGCACTAGCTGCTGTGATGCCTGGCACCACTTGGAAAGGGATATTATGTTCTTTAAGGGTTTGAAGCTCTTCGCCACCGCGACCAAAGATAAAGGGATCACCGCCTTTTAGACGAACAACTCGTTGCCCTAGTTTTGCATGTTTCACTAGAAGCTCATTGATACCTTCTTGCGGAACAGCATGGTTATCACGCTTTTTACCCACAAAAATCAGATCGGCATCGCGACGACAAAGGTCTAGCACTTCGGGGGAGACAAGCGCATCGTAGAGGACGACATCGGCTTGTTGCATCAGACGTAGTGCTTTAAATGTTAATAACTCCGGATCACCTGGACCGCCACCGACAAGGTAAACTTCGCCTACCTGATGCTCAGGATCTTCGTTTGCGAGTTTGTCAGCTATCATTTTTGCCGCTTCTTCATCCCGCCCAGCGAATACTTTTTCGGCTATTTGGCCTTGTAGTACGTTTTCCCAGAAAACACGTCGATGATTTACGGTGCTGAAAGTCTGTTTTACCTGATCGCGGAAATGGTTCGCGATGCTTGCAAGTTTACCGTAAGACTTTGGAATCCATGTTTCCAAACGGGCTCTAAGTAGACGAGCAAGAACCGGAGCACTACCACCTGAAGAGATACCAATAACCACCGGGGAGCGATCCACAATAGCTGGGAATACAAAGGTGCAAAGTTTCGGGCTATCAACAACATTCACCGGAATATTCTTTTCGACAGCGTCGAAGTGAACACGCTCGTTAAGGGGGTTATCATCCGTTGCAGCGATGACTAATATTTTGTCATCTAGCAGGGCCGCGTGATATTCGCCGATAATTGCGGTTCCTTGGTTTTCATCTAAAAGATCTTGGAGATCGTCACTTACCTTATGGGAGATGACGGTGACATGAGCGCCCGCTCTGCAAAGTAATTTAGCTTTACGTAAGGCTATATTTCCTCCACCTACAAGCAAGACTTTCTGATTGGTCAGCTTAAAAAATAGCGGTAGGTAATCCACAAAATCTCTCCAGAAAATGACTCAGGTTTTATCTGCCTGAGAGGTCGGTTGTCGTTATTTATGAATAAGTTATGCAACCTATATGCCTAAGAATGATTGGTTTAATAGCTATCTATTTAAAGCCAAGTGCATAGCTATACAGAGCTGCAACCAACCGTATTTATATCTATTAGTTTACCAGTAGATTTAAGTTTTGGGCGTATAGAAAGGGAGTTAATTCACCGAATTGGGGCGTGCATATTTTCGGTGCTTAAAAATGGTGCGTCTTAGAATTAAGATGATCCTGCACCAAACAGATCTACTGAATGGCGCAGGGGGATCTCCTGTACGAGAAAGCGTCCTGCTCTCTCTAGGTATTACTTTTTGAAATTTAGCGGCGTTGCTGGGTGTAAACCGCATTCACGGTTTTCTGGGTTTTCCCACCACCAGCGGCCAGAACGTACATCTTCACCCATAGAGATCGCGCGTGTGCATGGTGCACAACCGATGCTTGGATAGTGTTTGTCATGTAGTTCGTTGTAAGGAACATCATTAGCTTTGATGTATGCCCAAACCTCTTTCTCTGACCAATCCGCCAGAGGATTTAGCTTGTGCATATTGTTACCTTCATCCCACTCTTCGAACTGGATCTCGTCACGAGTGACTGACTGTTCGCGGCGAAGGCCTGTAATCCAAGCTTTGTTGCCAGAAAGTGCACGCTTTAGTGGCTTGATTTTACGAACAAAGCAGCAGCCTTTACGTAGTTCTTGTGACTCGTAAAATGCATTAACACCGTTCTCTGCAACATAAGCTTCAACGTCCGCACCCTCTGGGTAGTAAACGTTAAATGTTACATTAGGATATTGTTTTTGCACGTCCGCAAGAAGCTTAAGTGTTTCTTCTGGCAGGCGGCCTGTGTCCAATACAAAGTTGCTGATCTCAGGGCAGAATTTGCTGATCAGATCAGCAATAACTACGTCCTCAGCACCTAGGCTGTTTGCGAAGACTAGGGATCCCTCGTGATCCTGATAGCCTTTTTTTAGTAGAGCTGCAACGGCTTCAACCTTTGCTTGTAGCTCTGCAGTAATTTGCTCACTCATAAATAGGACCTCACCGTCACTATTAATTACTGGTGATAAACTGCGCGAACTTTATCCGCAGCGCTTTGGTAATAGTTGCTCATCTCATCGAAGGACTTAAGCATTTCAGGCTTAAATACGTCATCAGCAACTTCAATAGCTGTAAAGCCACAACGCTCTAGATAAGCAAAACGGTCTTGGCCAATATCACCCGTTGCACGGATTTCACCTTTATACTCAGCGCGAACAAGTAAGCGTGCAATACTAAATCCACGGCCGTCACGGAAAGCAGGGAAGTCGATCGCTACTAGTGGGAATTTGTCTAAGTTCTCAACTAGAAAATCGATATCGTCATCACCATTCACTTTCACAGCTACTTGGCCTTCACGGTTAGTAAGTGCGTCTTGGTTTTCCAAGTAAAGCGCTAGCGGTACGATGATGTCACCCGTTTGATCAAGTGATTCTTCGTTGATCAGAGTCCAGTTGTCAGCAACAACTTCACGATTAATTAGCAGGGGCATATACGTACTCCTTAAATGGTGCAATACCGATACGACGGAATGTATCAATGAAACGTTCGTTCTCAAAGCGCTGTTGAACGTATACTTCCAGCACTTTTTCTAGGGTGTTAGCGACTTCGTCAGAAGCTACAGCACGGCCAATAACCTTACCTAATGCTGCATCAGAACCATCATCACCACCTAGGGTAATTTGGTACCACTCTTCACCTTTCTTATCCACACCCAAAATACCGATGTGACCAACGTGGTGGTGAGAACAAGCGTTCATGCAGCCAGACATGTTCAGTTTCAGATCACCAAGGTCATGAACAAAGTCCATGTCTTCAAATTTCTTGTTGATCTGATCTGCTACACCCAGAGTACGAGCATTAGCTAGAGCACAGAAGTCACCACCCGGGCAAACAGTCATGTCTGTAAGTGTACCGATGTTTGGACGTGCTAGATCTGCATTTGCAAGCACTTCCCATACTGCGTATAGGTCAGCTTTCTTAACATCAGCCAAAACCAAGTTTTGGTTGTGAGTAGCACGAATTTCGCCGAAGCTGAACTTGTCAGCAAGATCAGCTACTAGATCTAGTTGATCAGCAGTGATATCGCCAGCAGGTTTTAGGTATGGTTTTAGCGATACATAAGCGATGCGGTAACCATCTACTTTATGCTCTACAGTGTTACGCTCATACCAAGTGTTGAAATCTTCATTCTCTGCAAGTTTAGCTTCAAGTGAAGTATCTGCAGCAGCTGATGCATCGTAATCGAATGGTTTAAAGAATGCTTTTACGCGCTCGATCTCTTCCATTGGTAGTTTAAGGTCAGTGTCACGAATGTGCGCCCACTCTTCCTCAACTTGCTCGCGGAACTTATCGATACCTACAGCTTGTACCAAAATTTTGATACGTGCTTTGTATTTGTTATCGCGGCGACCATTCATGTTGTAAACACGGATGATAGCTTCTAGGTAAGAAAGTAGATCTTCCTTAGCTAGGAACGGATTGATCTGCTTAGCGATCATAGGAGTACGGCCAAGGCCACCACCTACAAGTACTTCAAAACCAACTTCGCCAGCATCGTTTTTAACGATGTGAAGACCGATATCATGAACTTGTGTTGCTGCACGGTCATTTGCGCAAGAAGAGATCGCAATCTTGAACTTACGAGGTAGATACGCAAATTCAGGGTGAAGTGATGACCACTGACGAATGATTTCACAGTACGGACGAGAATCTTCAATCTCATTTGGGATTACACCTGCGAACTGATCCGTCGTTGTATTACGGATACAGTTACCAGACGTTTGAATCGAGTGCATCTGAACTTCAGCAAGCTCAGCAAGAATATCAGGCACTTCTTCTAGCTTCGGCCAGTTAAACTGCAGGTTAGTACGCGTAGTAAAGTGCGCATAGCCCTTGTCATAAGTACGTGCGATATGAGCCAGTTTACGGAATTGGGTTGAGTTATACATGTTGTATGGACCCGCTACACGCAGCATTGGCGCGTGACGTTGTACATACAAACCGTTCATCAGACGTAGTGCTAGAAAGTCATCTTCTGGCAGTTCGCCTGCTAGGAAGCGGCGAGTCTGATCTCTAAATTGCTCAACACGTTCGTCAACCAGTTTCTGGTCGACAGAGTTATACTGATACATAACTTTTCCCTTGTTGGACCCTTAATCGGGTGCAACACCTCACTTTTCGGGTTTTAACCTGCGATTACGAAGCGCAGACCGATGGCTAATAATATTGAGCCCATAATAGGCTGCATAATTTTTGGTGATAATCGTGTGCCGAGATGGCTACCCACAAATACACCCGGCAAAGAGCCGATTAATAGGTATAGGAGCAGGCTAAGATCGACATTGCCCATTCCATAATGACCTGCGCCTGCAACTGATGTAAGCACTACCGCATGAACTAGGTCGGAACCCACGATGGTTGGCATACTCATACGTGGATACAATAAAATTAAAATAGCTGTACCAAGGGCCCCTGCGCCAACTGACGACAATGTTACCAGACCTCCCAGTAGAATACCCATCAACACCGTAATAGCGGGACGCCATTTTTTTGCGTGGCTTGCTGCTGATGTATGCTGCCATTTCATGGCTTGATTGCGAATTTGATTACGCAAGAATACAGCGATGGACGTTAACACTAATGATACGCCTAGCGTCATGTTCATTATGTGTTCTATTTGTTCTAGTCCATCTAGACCTTTTAGGTAGCTTAGGGTTAGCAAACTGCCAGGAATACTGCCTAGTAATAAAAGAAGAACGACTTTCCACTCGATAAGTTTCTTTCTTGCATAAGAGAAAGTACCGCCGAATTTTGTAACCGCTGCATACAGTAAATCGGTGCTTACAGCTGTAACTGGCGGAATTCCGAATACAACAATCAGGATAGGCGTCATCAAAGCACCACCACCTATACCGGTGAGGCCGACGATAAAGCCAACAACTAATCCTGCAAAACTGTACGCAAGTTCCATAGATAGACCTGTCCAAGAATAAACTGGCGGCATGATAAAGGAGGTTTGTTATAACTCAAAATAATAATTGGGAATCTTGTTATTTCTTTTGGTGATAACGAGAGGTAACAATTTGAAAAGTAATAGATAGGTTATCTTATATAGCTAAAGGCTATAAAAAAGTAATTATATATTCTTTTGCGTTTTATTGAGAGGGCTGCGATAATGCGCCGCATTATAGGATAGCTAGGTATATTAATTCGACCTTTTATGTAGGCTTCTGCGGGAGGTGGTCATGCTTGGTATCCAAACTGTTTATATAAAGAGAGTATTTTCTAATGAGTGCTTTGCCTGAACACCGTTTGACGCACCTTAAGCAGCTTGAAGCTGAAAGTATCCATATCATCCGTGAAGTGGCAGCTGAGTTTGATAACCCAGTTATGCTTTACTCTGTAGGTAAAGATTCAGCGGTAATGCTTCATCTTGCACGTAAAGCGTTTGCGCCAGGTAAACCTCCTTTCCCTCTTTTGCATGTTGATACTACATGGAAATTCAGAGAGATGATTGAATTCCGTGACAAGATGGCAAAAGAAGCGGGTATGGAGCTGCTAGTTCATATCAACCAAGAAGGTGTTGATATGGGGGTAGGTCCGTTTACTCACGGCTCTTCAAAGCACACTGATATCATGAAGACTCAAGCACTTAAGCAGGCTCTAGACAAATACCAGTTTGACGCTGCGTTTGGTGGTGCTCGTCGTGATGAAGAAAAATCTCGTGCGAAAGAGCGTGTATTCTCTTTCCGTGACCAGAATCACCGTTGGGATCCAAAGAGCCAGCGCCCTGAACTATGGAACGTGTTCAACACACGTGTAGATAAAGGTGAAAGTATCCGTGTATTCCCTCTATCTAACTGGACTGAACTGGATATCTGGCAGTATATCTATCTAGAAAATATCTCTATCGTTCCTCTTTACTATTCTGCTAAGCGCCCAGTGGTTGAGCGCGATGGTATGTTGATCATGGTTGATGATGAGCGTATGCCATTGGAAGAGGGCGAAGTGCCAGAAATGAAGAGCGTACGTTTCCGTACTCTTGGCTGCTACCCACTAACAGGTGCAGTGGAATCTGACGCGGCAACTTTGCCGGACATTATTCAGGAGATGTTGCTGACAACGACTTCTGAACGTCAGGGCCGTGCGATCGACCATGATAGTTCTGGTTCGATGGAGAAGAAAAAGATGGAAGGTTATTTCTAGAACTCTACTTAGAAACGTGGCGGTATGAGTTTATAGGCCACACCTTACATCCATATTGAAAAGAATATTCAGCGACAAGCTATCTAAATGACCAGCTTGCCGCTTTCCTAAGGGGAAAAAAATGAGTCACCAAAGCGAACTGATTGAATCTGATATCCAAGCATATCTGCACCAGCACGAGAACAAAGAGCTATTACGTTTTTTGACTTGTGGTAGCGTGGATGACGGCAAATCTACATTGATTGGCCGTCTACTACATGACTCTAAAATGATTTATGAAGATCAGCTTGCTGCTATCCAGAAGGATAATGAGCGTGTTGGTAATGCTGGTGAAGAGCTTGACCTTGCGCTTCTAGTTGATGGTCTTGCAGCAGAGCGTGAGCAAGGTATCACTATCGACGTTGCTTACCGTTACTTCTCTACATCTAAGCGTAAGTTCATTATCGCGGATACTCCGGGCCATGAGCAATACACACGTAACATGGCAACAGGTGCATCTACCTGTGATCTTGCGATCATCCTTATCGATGCACGTCACGGTGTACAGGTTCAGACTAAACGTCACAGCTTTATCGTTTCTCTACTAGGTATTAAGCACACTATTGTTGCTATCAACAAAATGGACCTAGTTGATTTCAGTGAAGAGCGTTTTGAAGAGATCAAAGCTGATTACCTTGAGTTCTCTAAGCAGCTAGATCTGCCTGATATTCAGTTTGTACCGATTTCTGCATTGAAGGGTGATAACGTTGTAACACCTTCTGAACCAATGAGCTGGTTTAAAGGCGAGCCATTGATGGAAACACTGGAAACAGTTGAGCTGGCTAACGACCAAAACTTCGATAGCTTACGTTTTCCTGTGCAGTACGTTAACCGTCCTAACCTAGACTTCCGCGGTTACTGCGGTACTTTGACTTCCGGCATCGTTCGCCCAGGCGACGAAGTAACTGTGCTGCCTTCTGGTAAATCCAGCAAGGTTAAGTCGATTGTTACTTACGAAGGTGAAATTGAAGAAGCATTTCCACCAATGGCAGTAACGCTAACTTTGGAAGATGAGATTGATATCTCTCGTGGCGATATTCTTGTTCACAGCAACGATGTTCCAGAAACAACAAACCGTTTTGACTCCATGGTCGTATGGATGTCTGAGGAACCTTTGCAGAAAGGTCGTCAGTACGAAGTTAAACTGAACACTACGCGTATTGCTGGTGGTATCAGTAACGTTCGTCACCGTGTAGACGTTAATACCCTAGAACAGTCTGCTGCTGACTCTCTAGAGCTAAACGAAATCGCACGTTGTGAGATTACTCTAGAGCGTCCAGTTGTTGCTGATGATTACCGTGCTCACCATGGTACAGGTTCTTTCATCATCGTTGATCGTCTAACTAATGCAACTGTTGCTGCGGGTATGATCATCGAGGGTGGTGATGAGCAGACTGATCTGGAATCTAAGCTAGTTAGTGCTTCTGCAGTTACAACATCTGATCGTACAATTCGTTTCGGTCAGCAGGCTGCTACAGCGACTATCGCTGGTGGTAGTGCTGAACAGCGTCAAACACTATTGTTTAGCCTAGAGTCAGTATTGTTCGAACAAGGTCGTGCAGTTGTAGCGCTTAACGCTGAACAACTTCAGGGCGGTGCTCAGAATGCGTCTGCTGTTCTAAATCAAGCAGGTCTTATTTCTCTGCTTGAAACTGACGATGCAGTTGAAGGTGCAGTTGCGTTGAACGTTGATCAACTTCAGGGGTCTACTGACGTTGAGAAACTAGCAAGCGCACTAGAGCTATTGAAATAAAAGACCATTCTCGAATGGAAAAACCGGGAGCTTGATCTCCCGGTTTATTGTTTTAAATCAGAATATCGCTATACCGAAACCTTATAAGAGATAGTAAGATTAGATTTTACTAATTTTCTTTTAGGGGTAGGTTTCGATAGCTATACGGATCTTATGACAGAATATCTTCTGATTGTTATCAGCACTGTGCTGGTAAACAACTTTGTACTGGTTCAATTCCTTGGATTGTGTCCATTTATGGGGGTTTCCAATAAGCTGGAAACCGCGATGGGTATGTCCTTGGCGACCACGTTTGTACTGACTCTGTCGTCCGTATGTAGTTATCTTGCGTACACATATCTCCTGCAGCCTCTTGCGTTAGAGTATCTGCAAACGATTACATTTATCTTAGTGATAGCGGTTGTTGTACAGTTCACTGAGATGGTTGTTCGTAAAACCAGCCCGCTTTTGTACAAAGTGTTAGGTATCTTCTTGCCGTTGATTACCACTAACTGTGCAGTTCTAGGGGTTGCGTTACTAAATATCAAAAAGCTGAATGGCTTTATTGATTCTATTGTTTACGGTTTTGGCGCTGCAATCGGCTTCTCACTTGCTTTGATTCTTTTCTCTGCAATGCGTGAGCGTATTGCGGTGGCTGATGTCCCTATGCCATTTCAGGGGGCTGCGATCGGTATGGTGACTGCTGGTCTGATGTCCTTGGCATTTATGGGCTTCACCGGTCTGGTACAGATTTAGGAGCCGACCGTGGATATCGTAATCATCGCCGTATTAGCTCTCTTAGGCTTAGCTTTAGCTTTTGGTTTGCTATTGGGATTTGCCTCAGTACGCTTCAAAGTTGAAGGTAACCCTCTAGTCGATCAAATCGACAGTATTTTGCCGCAGACCCAGTGTGGTCAGTGTGGTTACCCTGGTTGTCGTCCTTACGCAGAGGCAATTGCAGAGGGTGACGCAATTAATAAATGCCCTCCAGGTGGCCAAAGCACAGTAGAAACTTTAGCCGACCTTCTGGATGTGGAAGCGATTCCTCTTGAAGGTGGCGCGGAAGAAGAGCCCGTTAAAGCTGTAGCTTATATCCGTGAAGATGAATGTATCGGTTGTACTAAATGTATTCAGGCGTGCCCAGTTGATGCCATTTTAGGTGCAGCTAAGCAGATGCACACGGTTATTACATCTGAATGCACAGGTTGTGACCTTTGTGTAGAGCCTTGCCCAGTAGATTGTATTGATATGTTACCAGTTGAAACCACGTTACAAACGTGGAAGTGGGATATGCCTAAGCCGGGTGTTCAACTTATTGCAACGGATCAGCGTGGTGAAGTTGTGGAGGGAGGTGCAGCGTGAGTACTAAGCATTCTTTCCACGGTGGTGTGCACCCACCTGAAAATAAGCATCAGTCTACCGGCGGTCAGATTCAGATAGCGCCAATCCCTGAACAGCTTGTTGTACCCTTATCACAGCATATCGGTGCGCCTTCAGAGCTTGTTGTATCCGTTGGTGATCGAGTGCTTAAAGGTCAGGTTATTGCTGAGGCAGCAGGTCGCATAAGTGTTAGCGTTCATGCGCCGAGCTCTGGTGTAGTAGAGGCTATTGAGTCTCGCCCTGTACCGCATATGTCCGGTATGTCAGCCCCGTGTGTGGTGATTAAAACCGACGGTTTAGATGAGTGGTGCGATCATAAAGGTCTGGAAGACTATACGGCGATCAATAAACAAGAGTTGATCGATTTTATCCGCTATCACGGTATCAGTGGTATGGGTGGCGCAGGTTTCCCAACCGATGTGAAACTTCATCTGGGTGATGATCATATTGTTAATACGTTGATTATCAACGCGATGGAGTGCGAGCCTTATATCACTGCTGACGATATGTTGATGCGTGAACGTGCAGACGACATCGTCAAAGGTATTGAGGTTATCGCGCACCTGTTAAAACCGCATCACATTATGATTGGCACTGAGGATAACAAGCCTCAGGCTATCCGTGCGCTCGAGCTTGCTGTAGCAGAATCCAAGCAAGATATTGATATTGTCGTTGTTCCAACTGTTTATCCATCGGGCGGTGAAAAGCAGTTGATTAAGCTGCTGACAGGTGTCGAAGTTCCAAGCGGAAAGATCCCTGCCGATGTCGGTATCGTATGCCAAAACATAGGTACAGCTTCTGCTATCTATGATGCTGTTTATAACGGTGTACCTCTGATCTCCCGTGTTGTGACGGTTACAGGCGACGCTTTAGGTCATCCGCATAATATGCGTGCATTGATCGGTACTCCACTAGAAAGCTTGTTGGAAGCTGCTGAAGTACGTCAGTCTGAGCTTTATCGTTTAGTTATTGGTGGTCCAATGATGGGCTATACCGTGGATAGTCAATCTATCCCGATGATCAAAACCACCAACTGTGTTATTGCCGCAACTTACGACGAAATGCCGCCTGCACCGGCAGCGAACCCTTGTATCCGTTGTGGTATGTGTGAGCAGGTATGTCCTGCTGAGTTACTACCGCAACAATTGCATTGGTTTGCGAAAGGTAAAGAGTTTGAAAAAGCCAAACACCATAACTTATTTGATTGTATAGAGTGTGGTGCTTGTTCTTATGTCTGTCCAAGTAATATCCCGTTGGTACAGTACTACCGTTTTGCTAAATCTGAGATCCGCGCAGAAGAAGCTGAGCAGCGTAAAGCAGATCATGCACGTCAGCGTTTCGAAGCTCGTCAGGCTCGCTTGGAGCAAGAGAAGTTAGAGAAAGAACTGCGTCGTAAACAACGAGCAGAAGAAGCTGCGAAGGCGCAAGCAGTTAAGAAAGACAAACTAGCGTCAGGTAAAACTGCTGAAGCTGCTAAACCATCGGGTGAGCCAGATATTAAAGCGCTTAAAACAGCTGCTGCAGTCTCGCGTACCAAACTGAAGAAAGCACAGAAAGCACTAGAAAATGCTGAGTCTAAAGGGTTAGATGGTATTGAGCAGTTACGTCAAACCGTGACTGAGCTAGAAGCGAAAGCTAAGGCTGCACAAGAGGCCTACGATCAGGCTCAGAATCCAGCGAGCGCGTCTGCACCAGTTGTAGATGTTAAACAGCTTAAAACCAATGCAGCCGTTGCTCGAACCAAGTTGAAGCAAGCTGAAAAAACGCTAGCCAAAGCCGAAGAGTCTGGTGATGGTGATCTCGAAGCGCTTAAAGCCAAAGTTGCTGAACAGAAAGCTAAAACTGAAGCGGCTCAAACTGCGTATGATCAAGCTGAATCTGGCGGTGCACCAGCGCCGACACAACCAGCGGTTAATTTAGCTGAGCTAAAAGAGACGATGGATGCAGCGCAGGGCAAAGTTGAAAAAGCGCAAAAAGCTTTGGATGCCGCTATTGCTTCAGGCAGCCCTGCTGTAGAAAAAATGAAAGCGGGTGTAGAAAAGCTTCAAGGTAAATACGAAGAAGCTAAAGCGGAATATGATAAAGCAGCTCAAGCGCCAGCCTCTGTACCTGTAGCTCCAGCTGTTAATCTAGATGAGCTGAAAGCTGATATGGCTGCAATGAAGGCTAAGGTGGGAAAAGCGCAAAAAGCCTTAGATGCAGCTATTGCTTCAGGTAGCCCAGCTGTAGAAAAAATGAAAGCAGGTGTAGAGAAGCTTCAAGGTAAATACGAAGAAGCTAAGGCTGAATATGATAAGGCGGCTCAAACGCCAACCTCTGCACCCGTAGCCCCTGCAGTCAATCTAGATGAGCTTAAAGAAGATATGGAGGCTATCAAGGCCAAAGTTAAGAAAGCTCAAATTGCCTTAGATAAAGCGATTGAATCTGGCAGCCCAGCGGCTGAAAAAATGAAAGCCGGTGTCGAGAAGCTGCAAGGTAAATACGAAGAAGCTAAAGCTGAATATGATAAAGCGGTTCTAGCTTCTGCGGCTGCTCCTGTCGCTCCAGCAGTTAATCTAGATGAGCTTAAAGCTGATATGGATGCAATGCAGGCCAAAGTAGATAAAGCTCAAGTTGCTTTAGACAAAGCGATTCAATCTGGTAGCCCAGCGGCTGAGAAGATGAAAGCCGGTGTGGAAAAACTGCGTGGTAAGCATGAAGAGCTGAAGCAGGAATATCTACAAGCAGGTGGTGAGTTAGAAGAGCCTGCAAAATCAGAACCTGTTGACCCTAAAGCTTTGAAGCAGAATGTTTCCATTATGCGTACCAAGCTGAAGAAGGCGCAGAATGCTTTAGATGATGCAGAAGAATCGGATCAAGCTGAGTTGGAAGCAGAAGTGCAGCGTTTAACTAAGTTGCACGATGAAGCTAAAGGGGCGTTTGATGCTTATGAAATTCAGCTGATAGAGAAAGCTGCAGGAGAGGGTATCGATCTTAAACAGTTAAAGATTGATGCTGCGATGGCTCGCGCGGCCGTTACCAAAGCGGAAAGAGCGTTAACTAAAGCTCGAGAAGATAATGTTGATGATCTGCCTACTATGGAAGAGCAGTTAGTAGCCGCTCAACAAGAAGCAGAGAAATTAAACCAGACGTTAAGTCGTTTTAGCGATTAAGGATTTGTTAGCAGATGGCGTTAATACGCACTAGCTCCCCCCATTTACATAAGGCCAGCAGTACGGCTGATGTAATGCGTTTATTGATACTCGCAACCTTACCTGGTTTGGCTGCGATGACGTTCTTTTTTGGTTGGGGCACCTTAATCAATGTTATCTGGGCATGTTTGCTTGCAGTAGGTTTTGAAGCTGCCATAGTTAAACTACGTAAGCGCCCATTAGGTTTTTACCTAAAAGACTACAGTGCAATCGTTACGGCGTTGCTGTTAGGTCTAGCCTTACCTCCATTTGCGCCATGGTGGGTGACAATGGTCGGTGTATTCGTCGCTATTGTGATTGCTAAGCACTTGTATGGTGGTCTGGGGCAGAACCCTTTCAACCCAGCAATGGTTGCTTATGCGTTGCTGCTGGTTTCTTTCCCTGTACAGATGACGAGTTGGACAGAGCCTTTTGTGCTCAATGGCCCAGAAGGAAGCTGGAATGTCCTAAGTTTTGGACAAACACTTGGTGTGATCTTTGGATCGGTTGATCCTGCGCTAATAGATGCTTACACCGGTGCGACACCGCTTGATGCCATGCGCCATCGTAGTGGATTAACAACAGAGGAAGTCTGGCGCTCGGTTCCTGTCCTATCTGAAGGGATGGGTGCGTGGCATGCAGTAAGTGCTGCTTATCTGATGGGTGGTATCTTCTTAATTTACCGTAAAGTTTTTACCATCCACACGCCTATGGCTGTGTTAGGTTCGCTAGCGGTTATATCAACGCTGTTTCATATTATTGATCCATCTTCGTTTGCTGGACCGTTTTTCCACCTAACGGCGGGAGCAACCATGCTAGGTGCGTTCTTTATTGCAACGGACCCAGTAACATCTGCAACTAGTAATCGTGGCAAGATCTATTTTGGTATCGGTATTGGCGTATTGGTTTATATTATTCGCGGTTGGGGGGGATACCCTGATGCGATTGCATTTGCTGTATTGCTGATGAACTTGTCAGCGCCTTTTATTGATCAATACACCCAGCCTCGAACTTATGGCCATGCAAAAGCTAAGCGTGGCATGAAGGGGGGCTCATAATGCAGTTATTTAGTGCGATTAAATCGAGTACGGTTGCGATTAGTTTATTTGCTGTTGTCTGTGCGGCGGTCATCGCGATTACACAAGCATCTACTCAAGATAAAATTGCTGATAACGAGCGCGAGTTTAAAGCAAAAGCTCTGTATGAAATCGTTCCTCGTGACACGATCGACAATCAGTTACTACAAGATACTTTGGATATTCAGGTCGCTGAGTTAGGGCATAAAATGCCGGTCACGGCTTATCGAGCGCGCAAAGATGGTTTAGTTAAAGCCGTTATTTTGCCGGTTGTTGCACCTGATGGTTACAGTGGCAATATTAGTTTTATTGTTGGCATCAATGCTGATGGCTCTGTAGCTGGTGTTCGCATATTAGCGCATAAAGAAACACCTGGCTTAGGGGATAAAGTCGAAACCAAGAAGTCTGATTGGATCTACAGTTTTAACGGCCGTGCTAAAGCGACAGAAAACAGCGGTGTTTGGGCAGTTAAAAAAGATGGCGGTCAGTTTGATCAGTTTACCGGTGCCACGATTACGCCACGCGCGATCGTAAACGGGGTAGGTCGAGCACTAGATTACTTTGAAGACAACCGCATTGCATTGCTAGAAGTTAAGCCCGAACAGCAAGATAACAATCAGGAGGTATCTAACTAATGGCTGCTGATTATAAGAAAATCTCTTTGGATGGCTTGTGGGACAATAACCCTGCGTTAGTTCAATTACTTGGTCTATGCCCGTTGCTTGCAGTAACTGGTACAGTTGTTAATGCTATCGGTTTGGGTATTGCTAGTATTCTGGTATTACTGGGTTCTAACCTCACGGTATCGGCGTTCCGTAAATTTGTACCCGATTCTGTTCGTCTTCCGATCTTTGTAATGATCATTGCCTCATTTGTTACTGCAATTGAGTTATTGATGAAGGCATTTACTTACGAGTTATACCTAATCTTAGGTATTTTTATCCCATTGATTGTAACTAACTGTGCCATTATGGGGCGTGCTGATGCTTTTGCATGTAAGAACCCTGTTAAAGAGTCTTTGTTAGATGGCTTAATGATGGGGCTTGGCTTCACCGCAGTATTGGTGATCTTAGGTGCGATGCGCGAATTACTAGGTTTAGGTACGCTATTTAGCGATATGCATCTGCTATTTGGTCCAATGGCAGCTGATTGGAAAATTACCGTTGTTGATGACTACACTGGTTTCCTGTTTGCCGTTTTACCACCAGGTGCCTTTGTTGGCATGGGTTTATTAATTGCGCTTAAAAACATCATTGATGCCCGTGCAAAAGAGCGTTTGGCTCAGCAGACGCCTGATGAAGGGACTAAACCTGAACGTGTTCGTATTACAGGTTAGGCAAATTGCCTATTGAAAACCTAAATAAATAATCCGTATCATTGCCCCATTTTCTGAAATGTTTCAAGGATGGGGCTAATGGCATACCTTAATTCCAAGCAGTTTAGCTTACTGCAATTCCTCTCAGTTTTTCTTTGTGTTCTCAAGCTTTCAGGCTGTGTTACGTCTGTTCACAAAGGTCAGCACGAGCAACTAGAAAGTTCCTTACAATCAAAAGATACCCACCAATTATTGGTTACCTCTGCCGATGTTCAGATATTCGAACTAGGAGTCAGTGACTCGGAAGAAGTTCCAGAATGGACTGAGACAGGAACCAAGTTAGTCGATAAAGCGGTTAACAAAGAGTTTGGAGCATTTGAACGCTTTCATATGATTAATAAGCCTGCTTTAACAGATGAAGAGGAAAACCTGTTAGAGCAATATACTCAACTTTATTATCCTGTTGTTGATTCCGAAATCATTAGAAGTCGCTTTCCAGCTTGGAAGCATGATGAACTTAAAACAAAAACGACATTAGGGCCGGGACTTTCGTTCTTAAAGAATAAATACAATGTTGATTACGCTGTGTTTGTATCTGGGCAGGACTATATCAGTACCGGTGGTCGGAAGGCTGCTATGATTGCAGCAGCCCTGTTTGGTGTTGGTATCCCGATGGGATTTTCGTACCTGACTGTCGGTATTGTCGAAACAGAGACCGGCAATGTGGTGTGGAACAACTTTGTATTCTCTCAAGAAGTTGGTTTCTTGGAAGAAGAGCAAGTATCTCAAGCAGTGACTAAGGCTTTAGAAACCCTACCTGCGGAGTCGGTCGGTAAAACCGTAGTGCAGTTAGCGGAAAAGTAATATGTGGCGTCATGTGTTGTTATGTTGTTTTGTATTCCTAATGGTGGGGTGCAAGGCGACTAACATAAAGTCCTTTGAGGCGGGTGATGAAATTGAGGCTAAAACCAAAGGTGAGAATCGCCTTTGGTTTCAGGCTGACAAGTTTGATACTGCAATGCAGAAAGGGCGACAAATTCCAGATCTTCCAAAAATAAAAGTTTATTTGCAGGAAATCATGGATCGTCTTTACCCGGAATTTAAAGGGCACATTAAAGTCGATTTACATCGTGCACCAGTTTTAAATGCCTTCGCTTTGCCTAATGGAAGTATTTATATCAATTTGGGTATGCTGGCTTCATTGGAAAATGAAGCTCAAATTGCTTCTGTTCTAGCCCATGAAGGCATTCACTTTTTACAAAAACACAGTGCTAAGCAGAGAATTTATAACCAGAATAGTCAGGGGTGGGCGCTTGCTGTTTCTATGATTGGTATCCCGCTTGCTGGTCAACTTGTTGCGATGAACTCTATAAGTGGTTATTCACAAGAGCATGAAACGGAAGCTGATAATTTGGGTTTTGAACGTTTGAGAAAGGCAGGCTATGCAACATCTGAAGCAACCAGAGCTTTTGAAATTCTAGCTCGTGAAGTCAAAGCTAACGATATTGATGAGCCTTACTTTTTTGCAAGTCACCCTAAGCTGCAAGAGCGTATTGGTAACTTTAAAACATTAAATGCCGATTTAACTGATCAAACCAAAGGTGAGATTGGCTTTGAACGCTATCAATCAATTGTTGGTGGAATCCGAGTGCCAGTTATAAAGGAAAAGTTAGCGGCAGGTCGAGTTAATGCTGTATTAGCTACCTTGGAAGACCAAGGTGCGGAAAGAATCTATCAGGATAGGTTAAACTTTCTGAAGGCACTAGCGTTACTAAAGAAGGCAGATGATGCCAGTTCTGATAAGGCGGAACAGCTATTGATTGCTGAAGTCGAAAAGAAACCGCAGTTTGCTGAGGCACATAAAGCACTTGGTTTTCATTTTATTAAACGTAAACAAAATGAATTAGCCAAAAATCATTTAGAACAATATTTAAAATTTGCATCTGCCACGGCTGATACAGCCTTTGCGGAATACTATTTAAAGAAAATGCAGTAAGAAAGGAATCGTATTATGAAGAAGTTAGTCATCCTTAGTTTAATGTTTGTACTAGCGGGGTGCCAAGTCTTTACACGCTTGCCAGAGACGCAGTCTACTGTACAAAATAAAGGCAAAGATTTTGAAGTAACTATCCCTGGAGGGTGGGTTGAATACAATGATTCCAAAGAAAACACTATTGTATTAACAAAAGAGGGGCCTGCACTTCAATGGGTAAACTTTCGTGAAAGCTCTTTAGACAAGCCTTTTGAATTTATCGATGTGAAATTAAAGTCTGATACTCTAGTGAATGAGGTCGCGGATCATTTCGTAGAAAACCTCAAAGCACAACAATCTGGTTTAACGGTTGAGAAAAACCAATTAGTTCCTATGGATATTAATGGAAATGATGGGTTTAAATTGACATTAAATGTAACTAACCCCAACGGCTTAGTTTTTAAGGTGCTGGTCTACGGCACCATTATGGAAAAAAGTCTCTACATTTTAAGCTATAAATCGCCAGCGTTGTATTTCTTTGACAAAGAGCTCCCTGAATTTGAAACGATGGCAAACTCTTTCCAGATCCTAAGTCAAAAATAAACAAACCTTAAATCTCGTTTATTTCCTTTCTATTGCCTTAGCAGAATTGTTTTCTGCTAAGGCATACATTAGGCTGTTAGCTTACTGTTTTCCTTGGTTATTATTCTTTAGGAAGGATTGTGAGCCAGCCTGTTCCTGTAGTTATTTGTGATGATTCCCGTTTAGCACGTAAACAAATGGCATCCGCTCTTCGTGGGTGGAATGTCGAAGTAACGTTTGCTGAACATGGTCTAGAAGGGCTTGAAGCAATTAGAGCCGGCAAGGGTGATATTCTATTCCTTGATCTAACCATGCCAATTATGGATGGCTATCAGGCGCTTGAGCGTATCCGCCAAGATGATCTTCCCACAATGGTGATAGTTGTCTCCGGTGATATTCAGCCGGAAGCGCAATCAAGGGTAGAAGAGTTAGGTGCACTGGCTTTTATCAAAAAGCCCACATCTCCAGAGGTGATCTCTGAAGTTCTCCAACGTTTTGGTTTGTTAAGCGAGCTGGAACATCCAGTCATTGTTGAAGAGCAGATCGACACTCCGCTTGCTTTGCCTGAGTATTATCAAGAGATCGCCAATGTTGCGATGGGCCAAGCGGGCAGTATGCTAGGCAGTTTATTAAAGACTTTCGTCCATCTGCCTATTCCTGTTGTGAAAATGGTTGCAACTTCAGAACTAGCGAATCAGCTTAAGATTGCGTCAGATAATCAGCATGAACTCATTAGTCAGGGCTTTATTGGCTCGGGTGTAGCAGGTGAGGCATTGTTATTGCTGCAAACGGGTAATTTAGACCGTGTGGCAAGGCTGATGGGGATGACAGAGAATGGGGAATATTCAGAATCTGATTTATTAATGTCACTTGCGAATGCACTTATTGGTGCATTTATTTCTGGTTTTGCGCAACAGTTGGACCTTGTATTTAGTCGAGCAACCCCTAGTATTTTGCATGATGTTGAAAGGGTTTGTGATCAAGTAGGATCTTTAGGCCAAACCATGACTATTTCAGTTGATTATCAGCTACCTGAATATGACTTTCAGTGTGAGCTGATTTTGGCGTTTACCCCTGATTCCTTACCTGTACTACAGAAGATTGCGAGTTATTTTGAATGAATAGTCAGAATTTCCAAGAGATCGATGAGTTACATTGGACTTTAGGGCTGATTCAAAACCTTGAAGTGGGCTTGGTGGTTGTTGATCGAGCGGGCCTTATTAAGCTGTGGAATGGTTTTATGGAAAACCATTCAGGTATATCCGGAGTCAAGCTAGCAGATCATTCTATATTTGCTAAATTTCCTGAGCTTCCTTGTCGTTGGTTAAAGCAAAAATTAGAGTCAGTTTTTCTGTTAAAGAACCCTGCTTATATCTCTTGGGAACAACGACCCTATCTGTTCCATTTCAAGAGTAATCGCCCGATTACAGGCAGTGCGCCATTCATGTATCAAAATGTTACTTTGATCCCGCTAACGTCACCCACTGGTGAAGTGGATCATGTTGGTATCTTGATTTATGACGTAACAGATACGGCGGTTGGTCAGATCGAATTGCAGCAGGCTAACGATCAGTTAAAAGCGTTAAGCCGAGAAGATCGGTTAACCGGCTTAAACAATCGAGGCTATTGGGAAGAGTGCCTTAATCAAGAGTTTGAGCGCTTCAATCGCAGTCAGGAAGTTAGTAGTTTAGTGATGTTTGATATCGACCACTTCAAACGAGTGAACGATACCTATGGGCATCAAGCCGGCGATGAAATCATTCGTGCTGTGGCTCAAGCTTTAAAAGATCAGGCGCGTAAAACCGATTTTCTAGGGCGTTATGGCGGTGAAGAGTTTGGAGCGATTTTGACGGGTACGAATGGTGAAAATGCTATGATCTTTGCTGAGCGCCTACGTTCTCGTATAGAGAGCCTCGTTGTGCCTTATGCCGAACATCAATTAAAAGTTACCATTAGCTTGGGTGTTTCTGAGCTAAATTACGAGCAACAAACGCCTACGCAATGGCTAGAAGAAGCTGATCAGGCGCTCTACAAATCTAAACAGAGCGGCCGTAATTGGGTCAGTCTTTTCGGTGATTACAACTAAAGCACTTCAAGATATTTAGTAATGAACAAGCAAAAAAGGCACGAAATCTTCACCCGTTGGCGTGAAGATAACCCTCATCCTACGACTGAGCTAGAATACAGCTCCCCATTTGAACTTCTGATTGCCGTTATCCTTTCTGCTCAGGCGACGGATGTGGGCGTGAACAAAGCAACTCGCAAGCTTTACCCCATAGCGAATACTCCAGAGGCGATCTATGCCT
Source organism: Neptuniibacter sp. QD48_11 (assembly GCF_047778095.1). GTDB lineage: Bacteria > Pseudomonadota > Gammaproteobacteria > Pseudomonadales > Balneatricaceae > Neptuniibacter. The sequence continues at coordinate 2,739,337 of NZ_CP180551.1, read as the reverse complement.
TGGGTGTAGATGGTTTAAAGGAATATATTAAAACCATCGGTTTGTTTAACACTAAAGCTGAGAATGTGATCAAGACCTGTAAGGCCTTGGTCGACAAGCATGGGTCAGAAGTACCAGATAACCGTGCTGATTTAGAAGCGCTGCCTGGTGTAGGGCGTAAAACAGCAAATGTGGTTTTAAATACCGCTTTTGGTCAGCCAGCCATGGCTGTAGATACTCACATTTTTCGGGTCTCAAACCGTACTAAGATAGCACCAGGTAAAAACGTGAATGAAGTTGAACAGAAGCTTATGCGTTTTGTTCCAAAAGAGTTTCTGATCGATGCGCATCATTGGCTCATTTTACATGGTCGTTATACCTGTGTTGCTCGAAAGCCTAAATGCGGTTCTTGTCTAATCGAAGATTTGTGCGAGTACAAAGAAAAGACTGATTTTTAAAGGTTTTTCTTTTTATCTCCTCCTACACCCAACAAATGGAAGTAGCTCCCTTAGCTAAGTTTTCTATCTTAAACAACAGAGAGATGAGCACCATCGCTCTGCTTGTGTAGAAAACGATTCCAGTAAATAGTGGTTTTGGTGATGAATTAGCCTTGTCTTGTTGCTTATAAACGGCACTCATAGCAGTTTCACTACTAAACCCATTTTGTTTGAGAATCTCAACCATCTCATCAAGGTCACAGTTACGAGCTCTATTTTCCTCGACCCAGCTTTGCCAGTCAGCGCTTAAGGTTGTTTGTTTCATCGCTATGCCTTTATAAACAAATGATCCAGTTATTTTTAGACTAGCAGTTATTCGTAGAAGTATTTTTAGGGATGAGAATAAACCGATGGCGGTCATATTTAGTTATACATAAAATCTGTGGATAACTTTCTTAATAAGTTTTGGGTAGCTTGCTGCAAGTAGCATAGGCGCGGAGTTTGCGTTAGTTGTTGTAAAATTATTCACTATTTAAAATGCTTATTTTTCAATCGGTTAATTTCCACTTGATTCTCCAGCAAAAAGAGCTAGCAGATTCTGTCCACATCGTTTTTACGTAGATTTTCATTGTGTGTAATCATTGTTTTAATTTATGTAGAAAGGGAAAATAAAGCTTAGGTATTATTGGATCTATAGTGTATGTAGGTACTTACATTGGTGCTTCCTATAGCCGTCTTGTGTTTGAATGCTTTTCTGGTTTTAAGAAACTCATGGGGAAAATATACTGCTTAGGTTATGTGTTTAGAGTGAGAGTGAATTTTTGAAGGATAAAGAGAGCAATTGGTATGTGTATATTCTGAGTTGTGCGGATGAAACCCTATACACAGGTATCACGACAGATCTTGAACGTCGCATTCGCCAGCATAATGGCGAGCTGGTGGGCGGGGCTAAATACACAAGGGTACGCAGGCCAGTATCACTTTATTGGCAAGAGGAACATATTGATCGTTCCAGTGCATCTAAGCGCGAGTACGAAATCAAACGTCTGTCACGTCAGAAAAAAGAACGTTTAGCTGAAGGGTAGTTTGAACAAAATAAAAAAATTGCCGGCAGTGATTACCGGCAATTGGGGAAAATCATAATCAGGCCCTCTCGAACTGTAGATCCTACCAACCGCTGTGGGGTAGGGTTGGTAGGCACCCTAAAATTCACCTGATTATGATCGAAGAGGTTGTCCTACATTAGGGAGTAAGGAAAGTACTCGCTTTATAGGTATAGAAAGTCTCGTTTCTAAAATTAAACTGGATCTGCGTGCTTTTATCTAAGTTGCTCGGTACCGCACAGACTTGATAAATCTTGATCGCATTTTGTTGGTTTAGCTCGATTTTTGCAGGACCTTTAAGTTTGAACTGCTGATCGCTATCCACACCTTGAACGCTAACAGAGAGCTGTTTCAAATCAGGCAAGAAGGATTCCAACTCGATTTGGTAACTATTGCAGACCTCATTACCTACCACTTGGTAAAGCTGACCACGTTCCCTAGCTACTTCAATTAACAACTCTGTGCGGTTATGCATACCGTAAACAACACCCCATACGGTAATAATCAGAATGGTCATATAAGCAATCAATCTTGGGCGCAGGATTGGTTGTTTCGGCGGTGCTTCTTTCGGTGTATTCGTCTCAATAGCTTGTAGCTGTTTTTCAGAATAAAACTCAATGAGTCCAGTTGGTCGACCTAACTTAGTCATGACGTTATCACAGGCATCAATACAGGCACCGCAATCGATACATGCGGCTTGTAACCCATCTCGAATGTCTATTCCAGTAGGGCAAACCTGCACGCAGATACCACAGTCGATACAATCGCCAGGATTATCTTCTTTACCGCGAAGGTGGGTACGTGGTTCTCCGCGTAGCGAGTTATAAGCGACGGTACGTGTATCCTCGTCAAACATTACCCCTTGGAAACGGGAGTAGGGACACATATGCAAACAGACTTTTTCGCGGACAAGGCCTGCATTGAAGTAAGTGAGCAGTGCCATGGAGATAATCCACGTAAATACAAAGAGCGAAGCTTCCAAGCTGAAGATCGATTGCAGAAGCTGCTCGATAGGGACGAAATAACCGCTAAACGTAATCGCTGTAGCGACTGAAACGAGAAGCCAAAGAGCATGTTTCAGAACGCGTCGAACCAGTCGAATACCGGTTAGGGATTTTTCTTCAGATTTTGATCGTAGTGCGGCGCGCCCTTCGGTCCAATCTTCAATGCGGATAAAGATCCAAGTCCAGATTGATTGAGGGCAGGCAAAACCACACCAAATACGCCCCCAGCCGACGGCCATAAAAAACAACAGGCTGGCCCCCGCAATCAATAACCCCGCTAATACCGGTAGGTCATACCAAGAAAATTCTGCACCAAAAAGGAAAATACGGTGGCTTTCAAAGTCAAATAAAACTAGTGGATCACCATTGATACGAACCCATACAAGTCCAAAGAAGAGTGCCAGCATTGGCCAACTGGTGAAACGCCTTAGGTTTTGATAGAAGCCTTCGACTAGACGAACATGAAATTTTCCGTTGCCGGGAAGAGGGGGAGCTTCCTGAATCATAGTGACAGGAATCTCACTGTTACCTTGTTGTTGCATGTTGTGCTCACTTTGCTCATCGGTGATTGTGAACAACTGTACAGGAATGCAAATTATAGGGGCAGGTTTAAAAAAAATAATTATAATAGGTACAGATAGTGGAGGGATTATGGATTTTCTGTACCAAAACTTAGAGCAGACGTTGGCTGATTCGATAAAAAATGGCGATCTGCCCGCGGGGAGTAAACTGCCTTCGATTCGCGTTCAGTGTGAACAACAAGGCTTGTCTAAAGCAACGGTGATTCATGCTTACCAGCGCTTGGAAGCGGCGGGTTTGATCGAGTCTCGTTTTAAATCAGGCTTTTATGTCTGTAGTTTGCCTAAAGCCCATCCTACACCCTCTCGCCCTGAACTCTCCGTAGCGCCTCAGCTTGTCGATATGAGTGATCTTATTCGCGACATTATGGAGCGTAATGCGGCTTTCGATATCTTTCCCCAAGAGCAAGGCTATATGGATATGCCGGTGGGTATTACTGAGCTGAATCGCAGTATTGGCAGAGCGTTACGCCGACAGAAATGTAATGACCATCAATATTATGATGAACCATCTGGCTTATTGGAGTTGAGAGAGCATCTCTCGGAACGATATCGTCGGACTGGTTGTCATTTTAGTGCCGCAGACGTCACTATTACCGCTGGCTGTCAGCATGCGCTTTCGTTGGCTTTGCAATTAAGCTGTGAACCTGGAGACATTGTTGCGGTTGAATCACCAGGCTTTTATGGCGTGTTACAACTTATTGAAAGCATGGGGTTAAAAGTGCTGGAAATCCCCGTCTCTTCCCATACTGGCATGTCGACAGAGGCGCTGGAACAGGCGTTAGAAGAGTGGGAGATTAAAGCCTGCATAGTGACGCCGTCATTTGCGACGCCGAGTGGCGCTTTGATGTCGGTCTCTGCGCGTGAGCATCTTTTATCTTTGGCGAGTAAACACGATTTTGTTGTGGTTGAGGATGATATTTACGGCGACTTAGCCTTTGGTCAGCGCGTCCCACCATTAAAAAGTATGGACCGTGAAAACCGTGTGATTCTATGTGGTTCTTACTCTAAGTCCGTTTCAAGAGAGCTTCGTTTGGGTTGGATTATTGCAGCTGAACAGAAGCAGTTGATGCGCCTTAAAATGGTGAACCTTCTCGCCCTAAATAAATTTACTCAACAAGGTTTGGTCGATTTCCTCAAAGAGGGTGCTTATGAGAAACATCTGAAAAAGCAAAAGATGCTTTTGCAGCAGCAGAGAGATCAGCTTATTCAGTTACTCTCTCAGGAGTGGGGCGAATTAGGTGTGATTAGAGTGAGCCAACCGCAAGGTGGTTTGACCTTATGGGTAGAATTGGAAGATAGCTACGATTTGACTTCGGTGTATTTAAAAGCTCGAAGTGAAGGCATATTAATTACCCCGGGTAATCTGTTTACAGCGCAAAATCAGTACCGTAATTGTTTACGTTTAAGTTTTGCTCATGCTTGGAATGAGGCTCGTCGCGGCGCTTTGATTCGTTTAGCTAGCTTAATTAAACAGACTCAAACTGATGAGGGTACCGAGTAAACGGTCATGGATTTAAGCTGAGTAATTATAGTATATTGTTATGTTATAACAACTTTAACTGTGTCGATGGTTTAGAATGATTTTAAATAAAGTTTTTCGTTTAGCGGCGGTATCTACAGCCGTGTTAGCAAGTTCTGTTATGGCTGAAAGCCATCAACATGAAGCTCATGTTCATGGTATTGCTGAGCTAAATTTTGTTATTGAAGGTAACGTTGCGGAGATGGAACTACGTTCCCCTCTAATGAACATTGCCGGTTTTGAGCACGAAGCGGTCAGTGCTGAAGACAAACAAAAAATTAAGAGTGCCACTAAGCAGCTAAAAGATGCTTATGCTCGCATTAAATTTCCAGACGATGCGCTATGTATTGTTGATGACACTAAAGTAACGATCGGTGAAGAGGAAGATGAGCACGCACATCATGAACATGCAGCTCATCATGATAAGCACCACGATCATAAACATGAAGACCATCATGGCCACGATAAGCACCACGATCACGCAGATCATCATGACCATGAAAAGCATCGCAACATTACAGCGCATTATCACTTCCAATGTGTTAACCCTGCGAAAATAAATGCAGTAACATTAGATTTCTTTAGCCATTTCCCTCATATGGAAACTGTGAAAGTAAACGTGCTAAATGGTGCCGATATCCGCTCTGTGGAACTCACGCCTATGCAGAGGGTCTTAGAGCTTTAATCAAGGAATCAAAATGCCAAGCGCTGTTGAAATTGATGCCTTAACTTTTAGATGGAACCGTCATACACACGGGATCACGGTTCCTTATTTTGAGTTAAAGCAGGCTGAAAGTGTCTTTATTAAAGGCCCTTCAGGAAGTGGTAAGAGTACATTGCTCAATCTGTTGGGCGGTATGATTGCTCCATCTTCTGGTTCTATCAAAATACTAGAGCAAGATGTGGGCACTTTTACGTCTCGGAAGATGGATCGTTTTCGTGCCGACCACATCGGTTTTATATTTCAGCAGTTTAATCTGTTACCTCATCTTGATCTGATCGACAATGTCGCGTTGCCCTGTCATTTCTCCGCTTCGCGTAAAACGAGAGCCGAAGAAAAATACGGCAGCGTTAGCGAAGGTGCTAACTATCTTCTGCAGGAATTGGGGTTGGGCGATAGCCTTACCAAAGGACGCAAGGTGCTAGCGCTTTCAACAGGTCAACAGCAACGTGTGGCTGTGGCTAGGGCGATGCTTGGCTCGCCCGAGCTGATCATTGCGGATGAACCAACCTCTGCTTTAGATACTGAACATAGAGATATGTTTATGCAGCTTTTATGTAAGCAGTGTGAATCGGTTGGGGCTGCCTTGATGATGGTAAGTCATGATCCAAACTTAGAGCAGTACTTCTCGAGGGTTGAACGATTAGTTCCTAGTACTGAAGGGGGCTTCGCGTTGTGATCTTATTTCGTTTAACTTGGCAGAGCTTACTTAATCGTAAGAGTACTATCCTACTCACAGTCTTGTCGCTCAGCGTAAGTATCATGCTGGTTATGGCGGTAGACACGCTGAGGACTCAAACTAAAAGTAGTTTCACCTCCACTGTATCTGGTACCGACCTGATTGTTGGGGCTAAGGGTGGTTCCATAAACTTATTGCTCTATTCGGTGTTCCGCTTAGGCGATGCGACCAATAATCTCTCGTGGAGTAGCTATCAGGCAATTAGTCGTCATTCAAAGGTTGCTTGGAGCATTCCTTTTTCATTGGGTGATTCCCATCGTGGTTACCCAGTATTAGGAACTTCATCTGATTACTTTAAGTACTTTCGTTACGGCAAAAAACAACCTTTAGCTTTGGAGCAAGGCAAAGAGTTTGAGGGCGTGTTTGATGTTGTCATTGGTTCTGATGTCGCCGAGAAACTGCAATACAAGTTAGGCGATTCTGTTGTGATCGCTCATGGTCGCGGTAACGCCTCTCTGGTTGAGCATGATGATAAGCCTTTCAAAGTCGTTGGTATTCTTGAGTCTACAGGGACCCCTGTAGATCAAACACTGCATGTGAGTTTAGCGGCTATTGAAGCGATTCATATCGATTGGAAAGCAGGGGTGCAAATACCCGGATCTGGCGGGGCTTACACGGAAGAGCAACTCAGCAAGCTACAGCCAGAGCAGATCACTGCGTTTATGCTCGGGCTAACATCCCGCTTTTCTACTTTCCACCTGCAAAGATCTATCAATCAATTCCCAAAAGAACCATTACAAGCGATTATTCCCGGGTTGGCCTTACAGTCTTTATGGCAGATGTTCTCTTTGGCAGAACAAGCTTTGCTGGTGGTGTCTGGCCTTGTGATTATATCCAGCATGCTAGGTTTGATGACCTTGCTGCTAGCCAGCCTTAATGAGCGACGCAGGGAGATAGCGATCCTTCGTTCGGTTGGTGCGCGTCTCTGGCAAATATTATCTTTACTAATTTTGGAATCTTTTTTCGTTACAGCGATCAGTATTATATTGGGCATGCTCTTGTTGTACTTAAACTTGCTATTATTAGCACCTTGGCTCCAGACAGAATTTGGTGTTTGGTTAAGTATTACTGGGCCTACCTTATGGCAATGGCAGCTCATTGCTGTGCTATTGGTATCTGGCACAGTGGTTGGTGCTGTACCTGGATATCGAGCGTACAAACAATCCCTAGCGGATGGTGTAGCAGTTAAAATTTAGTGGAGAGTGTAATGCTCAGTGGGCGATTCCCCGTTTGGCTATTTAGCCTAATTTTGTTGGCGTTAAGTAATGCGACCACAGCAAATATGCTGAATGGTGAGAAAGTAGAAGAGGTTGAGTGGGAACAATTAATGCCTGCGGACTTCTCGTTAGATGAGCTTTTGGGTATCACTGATGAGATGGCCATGATCGATGATTTTGATCCCAAGGCGCAGGAGTTGTTGGATCAGATGATGGCTGCAATGCAGTCTGCCCCAGTCGTTCCTGAGGTCGATGGGAAAATGATTAAAATTCCTGGGTATGTTGTACCTCTAGAATCGGAAGGCCAAACCGTAACGACCTTCTTTTTGGTGCCTTATTTTGGAGCCTGTATTCATGTTCCACCACCACCGTCGAACCAAATCATCCACGTCAATTTTGAGCCGGGCACTCATGTTGAAAACCTTTATGATGCCGTTTGGGTAACTGGGCGTATTAACACTGAGACCGTCAGCAATGATATGGCTACTTCGGGTTATATCATGGAAGCTTTCCAAATCGAACCTTACGATCTTTAATATTGGTCTTACCAATTGACAAAAAATATTAGGAATAGCTGGTTTAAGGGGTAAGGGCTAGGTAAAATTCCCGACCTAACCACTTTTCAGAGACCTTGCCCTTGTGGATCAAATTGTTGAGCTAATTCTTGAATCTGGCCGTTCTGGCTTAGATATGGGGCTGTATATCCTACTGCCTATCATGGTTGTGATGTTGTCACTCATGAAGCTGTTAGAGGCAAAAGGTGTACTTTGCTGGATCTCTAATATGTTGGCCCCAGTTTCTCGCATCTTTGGTATTCCGGGTCTAGGTGTTTTGGCGATGTTGAAGCTACTGTTTGTCAGCTTTATCGCGCCTTTAGCCACCTTAACTTTAATGGATAAAAACGGTACTTCGCGCCGTTATATCGCAGCTACATTAGCGATGGTGTTAGCCATGTCACAAGCTAATGCGACTTTTCCGCTAAGTGCAGTGGGTTTGGATTTGGGTGTTACTCTGCTTACCTCTGTTGTGGGGGGCTTAGCCGCTGCAGCGTTTACCTATTACCTTTTAACGCGAAACCTGACCGATCCAGATACTCAAGAAACTGAGATAGCAGCGGATGCAGGCAGTAAAAAGTCGGTTATGCAGCTACTTGGCGAAGGTGGTAAAGAGGGGATGAAGCTTGTTCTCGATATGCTGCCTATGCTGATTTTAGCGATCTGCTTCGTCAATATCTTAAAGGTAACTGGAGCGATTGGTTTGCTTAGCTCGGCACTGGCGCCTGTGCTGGGTTTGATTGGTTTACCTGAGGCCACAGTACTTCCATTGGTGACTAAGTTTATTGCTGGTGGCACGGCCTTTATGGGCGTGACGATCGATTTGGTCAATCAGGGCTTAATCACCATCAATGAGCTAAACCGTATGGCTGGTTTTGCAACTAACCCACTTGATGTTCTCGGTGTCGCTATCTTTGCAGCTGCCGGCAAACGTATTGGGCAAGTCATTAGATATGCCGTATACGGTGGTTTGTTTGGTATGACAGTTAGGGGAATCATGCACCTGATTATTTTCTAAATCAGGTCCACTTTTTTAGCGGTTCAGGACAAGTTGCGGACCTTTCTTGCCTGCTGGAATGGTGTGTTTTGCAAATACGCCGTAGATATGTCCACAGCTGTCACAATAAGCGACTTGGAACCAAGCATGGCTGTCTTTGGCTTGTTCGGTACTGTCTTTAGAGACAATGTGTTCAATACCTTCTACCATACATTCTGGACATTTTGGTTCAGCCATTTCGCTTATCCTTATTAGTTTTGAGCGTTTGTACTTAGTAATCCAGAAACGCTAAAGGTTCCATAAAATTCAGGCAGATACGAATATCTGCCTGAATTAGGAAAGTTTGAACTATTAAAGCTCAACATTCATCGCGGTAGAACCACGAATCGCTTTCTCTTTAGCTTCTGTCACGCTGTTGTCTCGCGCTAATACCACACCCATGCGGCGCTGGCCTGTTACTTCAGGCTTGCCGAATAAACGTAGTTGAGTGTTAGGTTCTGCAAGTACCTGTTGAAGGTTACCAAAACGTGCTTGTTTGGATTCACCTTCAACCAAAATAACACTGGATGCAGAAGGGCCGTGGAAATGAATATTCGGGATTGGCAAACCTAGAATTGCACGTGCATGTAGCGCAAATTCGGATAGATCTTGAGAGATCATCGTTACCATGCCTGTGTCATGTGGGCGAGGTGATACTTCGCTGAAGTAAACGTGATCGCCCTTGATGAATAGCTCAACACCAAAGATGCCGTGACCGCCAAGTGCTGCTGTGACTTTCTCTGCGATATCTTTAGAGACTTCTAGCGCTTTGTCGCTCATCTCTTGAGGTTGCCAAGACTGGCGGTAATCACCACCCACTTGAACGTGACCAATGGGTTCACAGAAGCTTGTTTGGCTATCGTGGCGAACAGTCAAAAGCGTGATCTCATAATCGAAATCGACAAAGCCTTCGACAATCACTTTACCTTTACCAGCGCGACCGCCTTCTTGAGCATATTGCCAAGCTGCTTCTACTTCGTCTTCTGATTTAATCGTGCTTTGACCTTTACCAGAAGAGCTCATGATAGGTTTGACAACACATGGGATCCCTACGTTTGTAATCGCGTCTTTGTATTCTTCGTAGGTTTCTGCAAACTGGTATGGAGATGTTGGAATATCCAACTCCTCAGCAGCTAGGCGACGGATGCCTTCACGGTTCATCGTCAGTTGAGCAGCGCGAGCCGTAGGTACTACTTTGAAGCCTTCGTTTTCTAGCTCAACCAGTGTATCTGTAGCGATCGCTTCGATCTCTGGAACGATAAGATCTGGCTTCTCTTCTTCGATCACTTTACGAAGTGCTTCGCCATCTAGCATGGAGATAACGTGGCTACGATGAGCTACCTGCATTCCTGGCGCATTTGGGTAGCGATCTACAACGATAACCTCCGCTCCCAAACGTTGTAATTCGATGACAACTTCTTTACCTAGTTCGCCACCACCACACATTAATACACGGGTAGCTGAAGTTGATAAAGGGGTCCCTATGTGCAGCATTGTCCAATCCTCTGCGTGAAAAAATTTCAAGCATTATACGGTGCAAATCGCGCTAATCACCAGCAGAAAAAAGGGTATAAACTATACTCTAAAAGTGTTGTTTCTAGGGTTAAGGGTTATGAGAAGGCTAGTGTTTCTCGCCCCTACGGTGTCACAAGTAAATTCTGTTGTGGCTGACTTTCTGGCGGTTGGGATCGAAGACGAATCTATTCACTTTATTGCTGAAGACGCATCTCTAATCGAGAAAATATCAGCGCGCGCCGCGACCGACATAGAAACAACTGAACGTGAAAATGATCTAGATTGGGGCATGGTTGCAGGAGGCAGTTTTGGCCTCGCAGCTGGCCTTGTGGCAACCACAGTGCTAGGTCCGGTTGGCTCAGTAGTCAGCGGTGGCACAGTGGTCATAAGTAGCATCCTTGGAATAGGTTTAGGAGGATGGCTCGGAAAGCTGGTTGGTGAAGACACTCCGGTACATTTGTTGGCAAAGTATAAGCATGCTTTACAGCAAGGGGGTGTGCTAGTCATGGTGGATATTCCCGCAGAGCGAATGACGGAAACTCATAAGTTGATACGGCAGCATTGCCCTAAAGCGTTAGTCGAGATTATTCACCTGCACTGGGATCATCAACAGGCTGCATGATATAGATAGACCTTTTGCCTGAGAAGGCCGATTAGTCGGAGTATCCATCCGGCAGAAAGGGGCGATACCGTTCATGGTATCGCCCCTTGTTATTTAAGGCTCAGAGACTCTCGCCATTATTTCTTTAGATTTCTTTCATATAACAGCGTTTATGCTATTTCTTAAATAGGGAAGGAGAAGGAGATGTATTATGTCCAGAGGTCACGCACGATATCAGGAGAGACATCACGGTTTATCGTTATTTGGCAAAGATCTGGTGCGCCGTTGCAGTTCTCATTGTGAATTATGTAATGCCCAAGGCGTTAAATTAGGCATATTTGAGGTGCCTCCTATTTTGACGGAGCCAAACTTTGAACATTGCATCATGATTTGTGATGTTTGCACGCAACAGATTGAGCGTCCTAAAATACGTGATAATAATCACTGGCGCTGCCTTAATAGTTCTATTTGGAGCCCTGTACCTGCTGTAAAAGTGATGGCGATTGCTATGTTGCAAAACATTGCTCAGCAGGAACGTTGGGCGGTTGAACTGCTTGAGCAGGTATATTTAGAGCCTGATGAACAAGCATGGTTAGAGGAAATTGATATCCCCTAATTGCTAATCAGTATCTATTTCACCACACAGACTGTTAGGGAACTGTTTCCGAATATCTTCCGCAGATAACTTGTTTGCTAACAGATAATGAAGCTTGCAGAAGGCTGCTTCTAAGGTCATCTCTCCCCCAGAAATAACACCGATCTCATTTAAAGCTTCGCTGCAGGCATATTGTCCTTGGAGAATATCCGCTTGTAAGCATTGGCTGATATTAACGATAACAATCCCATTTTCGTGAGCTTTACGTAAAGCACTCAATAACGCTTTGTTGCTATCGGGCAGATTACCAACGCCATAGCTTCTAAGGATAATTGCTTTTAATCCTTCACTTTCGAGAATGCTAGATGCTAGTTGTCCACAGATGCCAGGATAGATCGGCAAGATAGACACCGCTTTAGGATCAAAAGTTGGTGAGACAAAATTCTCTTTATCTGCAGGAATAAAAAGCCGGCTGTGTAACTCAATATGTAAACCGATCTGACCAAGCCAAGGGAAATTAGGGCTATCGAAGGCATCTAGTCCAGTTGCTTTCACTTTACTCGCGCGGTTTCCGCGTAAAAGTCTTCCGCTAAAGTAGATGCAAACTTCATTTACAGGATGAAATGCCGCCAAAATCATCGATGTGATTAGATTATCTAGCGCATCATTACGTAACTCAGACAGAGGGATTTGCGAACCTGTAAATATCACAGGTTTGTTTAACCCTTGAAGCATAAATGACAGCATAGAGGCACTGTAAGCCATGGTGTCAGTGCCATGCAGGACGATAAAACCATCATACTTATCATAGTGTTGGATAACTAAATCAGCGATCTTGTTCCAGTGTGATGGTTCAAGGTTAGCACTATCGATGAGCGGATTGAGTTCAATCATCTCAAAATCAGGCAGGGCTGAATGGTGAGAATGTGCCAGTCTGCTGCGAATGACATCCTCAAATCCACCCATAGGTACATAGCCTTTATCAGAGGCTTGCATGCCGATTGTGCCGCCAGTGTAGATGAGTAGAACGTTTTGGCTCATTTTAAATCTCCAGAATTAACCCGTTATATATACGTTGAACGGTAGAAGATTAAAAGCGGTTCAATCGGATTTTTGGCTTCTATCATCAGGGGTGAGGTAGCGAGATTGGTTGATGAGTTTGGATATTTCGTGAGAAGGAAGTGGTTTACTAAAGTAAAAACCTTGTAGCTCATCACAGGTTTGGGTTAGCAGGAAACCTCGTTGTTGCTGAGTTTCTACACCCTCCGCAATGATCTGAAGTTTGAGACTTCGTGCCATAGTGATAATTGCTTGGGTTATCTCTGCGCTTTCAGCGCTTTCATCTAAATCGCGGACAAAGCTTTGGTCGATTTTGATGCGATCTAACGGGAACTGTTTCAGATAGCTTAAGGAGGAGTAGCCCGTACCGAAATCATCGATTGCGATTTGTATGCCCATAGCTTTGAGGCGAGTTAGAGTCGTGATGGTTTCTTGATGATCATCCATCAAGGCTGACTCTGTTAGCTCTACTTCTAGCAAATCTGGGG